>DATHOO010000053.1:0-42691 GCA_035484815.1 Candidatus Acidiferrales bacterium | reverse complement strand
CATCCTGAAACCGTCGAAGGACGTGTGCGCCAATCGGCTTTTTCGGAACGGCGAGGCACTTCGGCGGCGGCTTCGTACTCTTCGTATTAGCGTTGGTGACTTCGCTATGGGTGGCTTTGGGATTGCCCGCATTCGTCACCGGCATTTGCAGCAGTATCCTAACGCAAAGTAGGAGAAAGGAATCAGCAAGACCATGGATGACGCCCGAAGGCTGGCCGCGGCGCTCAACGCGCTGGTAAAAGACACGCAGTTTTCAAACTTGAAGGCGCGCGGCGCTGCACGCCAAGATCCCGCCGTGAACTGGCCGGCGACCAAGAGGCTCAACGAGGACTTCAACCCCGAGGTCGACGGATTTGAGTCTTTTGCCATGAACGACGGGAGCATTTGCGCTTGGAAGCCGGGTCAGTTCCGCTACGCGGCCCAGCGCGGATCGTAATACGGTCATCTTTTCGTCTAAGCAGATCAGCGTGAACGTGTCGATCGCCACCCCCGGCGGGGTGATGGCTGCGTTTAGCTGTTTCATGCGAGGGCCTCAGGAAAAAGCGAAGGCGCCGACGGCTGAGACAGGCACGGCGTTTTCGCGTTAGCTAACCACGTAGATCTCGCTTATGAGCCCATCGGGACGCTGCTCAATCTTCCGGAGCTCCAGCTTGCGACGGTTCTTGGTCGTACCGAACAGTGGTTTCCCTTCACCGGCGATCAGCGGATAGACAAGAAGCCGGAGTTCGTCTACCAGCCCTGCGTCGATGAGGCTTGCCGTAGTGGTAGCGCCGCCAACCAGATAGATGTCTTTGCCCGACTGCGCCTTGAGCGTGGTGATTTCATCGAGTCCGCGGAGGAAGCGCGTCTGCGGCCACTGAGCCGAAGTCAGAGTGTTCGAGAGCACGTAGTGCGGCGTTTCCTCGCAGAAGCGCGCGTATTCGAGCTCTGCCGGCGTCGGGGGGTTGTCGGTCCAGATGGGCGTTGTCGGATTCTTTTGTATCGCGGTCCAATAGTTTTCGTATTCGGGGTATTGCTTGCCGCCAAGTAGGCACGCGTCGACTTGCGGCATGAGGCCGTAGTCGTCTGACCATGCGGCCACCCAATCCGCGGGCGTAACTTTTCCGTCAACGGAAATCTTCATTGCAGCAATTAGCTTCCGCATTTTACCTCCATCTCAATCACGGTTTTGATCCTTAATAAGACAAGCTCGGCATGATACTCGGAGGCCGTTCGACAAGTAGCGCGCGTGAAGCTTCAAATCGGCGTGATGGGCTCGTCCGGCGGCATTCTCACCGGTGCCGAACTCGAATTGGCCCGGCGTCTGGGCGCATGCATCGCGCGCCGCGGAGCCTTGATCGTTACCGGAGCCAGCCCGGGCCTTCCGCACGCGGCAGTTTTGGGGGCGCACGAGACCGGCGGCGACAGCCTGGGGATTTCGCCGGCGCATTCGCGCGAGGAGCACATCGAATTGTACGAATCGCCAACCGAGCCCTACACCGCCATTGCATTCGCCGGATCCGGCCTCATGGGGCGCGAAGTCGAGAATATTCACAGTTCGGATTTCGTCGTCTTCATCGCCGGGCGCAGCGGAACGATGGGCGAGTTTTGCATCGCGTACGATGAAGGGAAGCTTATCGGCGTGTTAAGGAACTCCGGCGGACTCTCAAATCACTTCGCCGAGGTCGCGGCGCTCTTCAAGAAAGAAACCGGTGCCGTCATCATTCAAGACGACGATCCCGAGCATTTGATCGATCGTTGCCTTGAGATCTGTGGGGAGGGCCGGCGCCCCAGCGCGGTGGTCTTCGAAAACGTGCCCCGTGGCTGACCTGACCTTCGTCGGCGCGGCGGGCACCGTAACCGGCAGCAAGCACCTCGTCTCGACCCAAGGAAAAAGCTTCTTCATCGATTGTGGACTCTTTCAGGGGCCGCGCGAGGTCGAGGCTCTCAATTACGTTCCGCTGCCGATTGCTCCGGCGCAGCTCGACGCCATTGTCATCACGCACGGTCACCTGGATCACGTGGGCTATCTGCCGAAAATCGTGCGAGACGGGTATCGCGGGCCGATCTACTGCACACCGCCGACTGCCGACGTGATCGAAATCGTGTTGGAAGATGCCGCGCACCTCCAGCATCACATGCACGAGCGCGGATTTCAGCACGAGCGCTCCCACGGCTTGGCGCCATTTTTCACCGGAGCCGACGTGCAGGCGACGCTTCGTCTGCTCAAACCGGTAGCGTTGGAGAGCGACTTCGACGTTTGCGGCGCGACAATGCGGTATCGCTACGTGGGCCACATTATCGGTGCGGCGTTCGTCGAGATAGAGTGCGAGGGTAGGCGCGCGATTTTTTCGGGCGACGTGGGCCGATACGGCTCGGCGCTGCTCTACGATCCCGCGCAGCTCAGTTCGGCCGACACCGTCGTTTGCGAAGCCACGTACGGGAACCGGAACCATCCGCCGGATTCACTCGACCAGCTGCGAACGACGCTGCTGGCGGGCATCGAAGCCGGTGGACCGATCATCATACCAACGTTCGCGGTCGAGCGAGCGCAGGATTTGCTGGTGGCGATCGGGCGACTTCAAGACGCCGAGGGCGAGATCGCAAAGCTTCCGGTTTACCTCGACAGTCCGATGGCGATCAAAGTCGACGGGGTCTTCACGCACCATCCCGAGGCTTATAAAGCCGTCCCCAGCCGGCACGACGCGCCGTTTGGCTGCCGCAACCTCACGCTGGTCGTTTCGAGCGAACAATCAAAAGCGATCGACGATCTCCCTGCGCCGGCGATCGTCATCGCGTCGAGCGGCATGGCGACGGGAGGACGTATCCTTGGCCATCTGCACCGGCATCTCTCCAACCCGACGGCGACGATTATTTTTCCGGGATATCAGGTGCACGGAACGCTCGGGCGACTGATCATCGACGGGGCCAGTCCGGTTCGAATCTTCGGCGATCAGCTGGAGGTGCGCGCGAAAATCGTCCATCTCTCCGGCTTTAGCGCGCATGCCGATCAGAGCGAACTCCTCCGCTGGCTGGAGCCCTTGCGCGCGAAAGGCGTGCGAGCATATATCGTCCATGCCGAGCCCGGGAGCGCCGCCGCCCTCGCAGCCCTTCTCAACGAGCGCGGCTTCACCGCAACCGCCGCGAAGCGCGGAACGACGGTGGCGCTCTGAAACCTTCGGGTCGGTCAAAGGGTTCTAAGGGGTGAAGCCGCGTCGTCAGAGGCGCTCGACGACCGGCGTTCATTTTGCGGTCCGCTCGGTTCTTGATCCGTTTTCAGCTCCTGGTTCCGATTTGCGAAGTGAGTTAAACTGCGCCAATTTCGAACCAAGGAGTTCATTTTATGTATAGAGACGAGACGCTTAATTGCGTTGACTGCAACGCACCCTTTACCTTTGGGAGCGGAGAGCAAGAGTTCTTCGCGATGAAGGGATTCACGAACAAGCCGAGCCGCTGTCCCGACTGTCGTACTGCCCGCAAGGCGCAGCGCGGCGAGGGCGGCTATTCGGGTCGCCAGAGCGTTGGTCGCGAGCGGGAAATGTTTACCGCAACGTGCGCCCAGTGTCACGGGGTCGCTCAGGTCCCATTCCAACCGCGGAATGACCGGCCAGTGTATTGCCGTGATTGCTTTGCAACGAGACAACCGTCGTACCGCTAGAGAACAGCTGGTCATGACGAAGGCGCCCGCGTTTCGCGGGCGCCTTTTTTCTAGGTTCGTGCCCGATTATGGCGAAGCCACATGTGCATGACATCTAATCTGCCAGCGATGATGAAAGCGGCCGTCGCCGACAAAGCCGGTCCGCCCGACGTGATTCATATTACCTCCGTACCGGTGCCGCAGCTGACTGACGGTCACGTGATTATTGCACTAGATTATGCCGGCGTCGGGAGCTGGGACGCTGAGCAACGTTCGGGCAACTGGGGAGCCGTAAAGCCCGGCACGATCTTGGGGGCCGACGGCAGCGGGACGGTGGCTGCGGTCGGCGGCGGCGTCACCGGCTTACGCGTTGGCGAGCGTGTGTATTCGTTCAGTTACGGAAATCCGCTCGGTGGTTTTCACGCAGAATACGTCAGCGTTCCGGCCGAGAGAGCGGCGCGCGTTCCAGAGCAGCTGGATCAAAAAGTTGCCGGTGCGATGCCCTGCGTCGCGTTGACGGCGCATGCAGGTCTGCGAGTTTTAAAGGCCAAGCGTGGCGAATTGCTGCTGGTCTTTGGGGCAAGCGGCGGCGTCGGCTCACTGGCCGTTTGGCTCGCCGCGAACGCAATGGGAGCGACGGTCGTTGGAACGGGACGCCCCGAGACGCATGAATACCTGCGAACGCTCGGGGCCGCCCATGCAATCGATCCGCGCTCGCCGCGGCGCGACGCGGTGATTAAGGAACTTGCACCCAACGGATTTGACGCGGTGCTTGCCACGGCGAATGGTGACGATCTTCCCGCGTTCTTATCGCACTTGCGGTCAGATGCGCCCATCGCGTACCCCAACGGCGTCGAACCTGAGATACATATCGATGGGCATCCTTCGCTGCCATTCGACGGCGGGATGTCGCGCGAAGACTTCGAGCGACTAAACGAGGCGATCGGCACGCGCTCGATGCCGCTACGGGTCGAGGCGTTCCCACTCGATCGCGCGGTCGATGCTCACCGCCGCATCGAACAAGGCCGTGTCGAGGGCAAGATCGTGCTACGCATCCGATGAAATGAGCGAGTTTCGCACCACTCGAGGTTATCGTCGCAGCATCAAGGCGAGTAACGAGTGAAGACGAAGCCGCGGTCTGGGGCTAGCGCATGACATGACCAGCAGCTGCGCTGGACGATCGCGTCAGGTTTACCGTCGGTGAATTGTGCAAAACCCCAGCCACCAGTCGAGGCATATTTCGCCGAGTCTCTCACCATAAACTGTAGGTTCGTCGGCGAACCCGCCACGAAGGTCCCGCTCAGGAGTTTCCCGATCGAGCTCGAGCTCAATGGCTCGTGGCTTAGCGCATCATCTGATGCCGGGTCCTTAACTTGTTTCCAGGCGAGCCGCGCAATGATTGCCCCATTCGGGAATGGTAGCTTTCCCTCGCGGTAGGCGCCGATCGCGATATCGTTGCCAAGCACGGCGCGAATGTCGTTATTCGGAGGCCCAAGGATGGCTACGGAGATCAGCATCCAATCGCGGTATCCTTGAGGAATAGTGATGCCGGTCGCCGCCATCACGCGGAGCCCGGGGAGACGAGCGGCTAAAGCGAGCACGACCGCCGCGATGACGCTACCGATGGTGATGCAAGTCCGGAATCTAACAGTGTGGAACAAACGGCTAGCCGGCGTCGTGGTCGTCGAGCAGTTGAATGCGCTTCTCCGCTAGTTCGCGAGCCGTCGCTTCCCATTGGTCTCGCAGTTGTGGAGTTTCAGCTCGAAAGCGCGCGTTTATCGCGGCCAGGTCGATTGCGCGCGACCGCACCACTAACGACTCAAAAGGGGTATAGGCGTGCGGATAACGCCGGCGTAGCAACTCCACAACCGGGGTGAGGCGCTCCCAGGCGCGGATGCTGGGTGAAGCGACGACCTGAACGATCGGATACTCCCTGACCATCCTTGTGTGCATTAACAGTCCGAGGCCGTTAAAGAAATGCATCACGATGAACTCGGGATGAGACGCTGCCGTTGCTTTGCCTTCAGCTATTTCGCGAACGTACGCCGTGTCAGCCAGGCGCATAGCTAGGCCGTGATAGACAAAATCAAGAGCCTCCGCGAAGTGCGGTTCGTTAAGAGTCGCAAAGATGCGCTGAATCACCTCCGCCTCTTGCTGCCGGCGCAGACCAGTTATCTGCTGGTATGCAAAGAACGCGCCCAGAGCAATGACGACTGTCTGTCCAATTGCCGCTACCGCCGCGACTTGTTCCCAGAATGCCACTTCCCCCACCGTCTTCTCGAACCCGCGGCTTTTTACTCGTTGGAGAGTCTCCGCCGCCCCGCATGCCCTAGCGGTCTTATACGAGTCCGGGGCGCCGGCAAGCTCGCGATGCCGCGAGGCATCGGCAGCAGCCCGTGGCCGCAGTAATGCGCTTGTGGTTCGCGGACCTCATCGTGTATTCTGAGGCGCTGACGCTTGCCGGCGTCTACGTGCCTTTCACCGATATCGGCGCAGCCGTGCTGGCGATGTTAGCAAAGACGCTCGGGCGCAATCCCGGCGATATAGACGAGCCCGATGACGCGGTCATCGATGCCCGCCACTGTAATCACGGCGCCACCGTACGAGTGTCCGACCTCGATTGCAGGGCTCTTGATGCGGTCCGGCTTGCCTTTTACCGCCGAGACGCCGCCTACGTTGGTATCGAGCCCGTATTGCGCTGACATTACCTCGTACTCGGCCGCTTGCAGTGGAGGAATTACCTTACTGAAGCACGACCCGTCTGCCCAAATTCCATGGCAAAAACACGATACTTGGTTTTGCTGGGGTACTCATGTCGCGTTCACCGCCTTCATGATGAAGTCGAGGACAACGGTGGGTTGCGAGAGCATCGGGCAGTGACTCGAGTCCAGCTCCATCGTGGTTGCGCCCATGCGCTTTGACACAAACCGCTCGAGGTCGGGAGGCACGGCCCGGTCGTTTTTGCCGACGATGAACCAACTCGGCTTCGTCTTCCACGCCGGAGTACCCATGGGGGCGTTGAACAGGTCCGCCGCAGGCGGATAGTTCGTCGCCCATACGACTTTCTGTTCCGCTTCGGGAAGATCGCCACAGAAATCGGCGATGCCGGCGGGCTTCATCCAGACGCGACCATCGACCACTTCGATTTGCTTGAAGACGGGGGTCGTCGGAAACTTACCGAGTTGCTCTTGCGCGGTCTCGCCTTCGTCGGGGCCGAGCGCGCAGATGTACACGAGCCCGCGAACGCGGTCGTCGGTCCCTGCCCCGGTGATGACCTGGCCGCCGTACGAATGTCCGACGAGGATGGAAGGACTGCTGACGCGGCTCAGGGTTTTCTTGACGATAGCGATGTCATCGGCAGTTGTGTTGAGGGGATACTGCGCCGAGATACACTCATAGCCGGCGGCTTGAAGAGGCTGAATAACTTTGCTGAAGCACGAGCCGTCTGCCCAGATGCCATGGCAGAAGACGATGCTCGGTTTTCCTGAACTACTCACCGTTCGAAACCTCCCCGGCTTTAGCAGCCTGAGCGAATTTAGCTAAGAACGAGGCACCGAGCAATGCCGAGCTCGTTGACAGAAATCCTGATCGGGTGACGCTGCCCGGTGCACTCATGATGAGTCAAGTCTGCACGCAGCCGATACCCCTGACCACCCACGCCCCTATTTGTCGGAGGATTTGTAGGGGTTGTAAGTGGAACGCCCGGCCGTCGCTCCGTATGGTTGCTTCATCATCAACGATCGTGGAGGGTGCCCTGTGTCACCATCGATGTCACGAAGAACGATAGAGGTCACGCACGTCGTCATAGAATCGCAAAAGGCGGCAGCCGATGTCCGGACGTCTCTGGAAAGCTTGATCCCACCGATCGACGAGGAGATCCTATTGCTCCTAAGCGATGGAGTCACGGATAGGCTCAAGCAGCACCTTGAGGCCGCGCCCGAGCTCTCCATCTTCCTTACGCGCGATCATGGCATGTTAGTCGGCCTGTATGGCCAAGTTCGGGATGCGGTGCAATATGAAATGGGGAATCCGCTCACCGCTTCGAGGATGACGCGTTACCGACTCGCTGCCGGATTGTATGCGCCGTTACGCGTGATTATCTACGAAAAAGACGACGGCGGTTCGTGTATTGAGTACGATCTGCCGTCGTCGTTGTTCGGTCAGTTCGGTGACGATCGTGTCACGGAGGTCGCCCGCGGGCTCGATGTCGCGCTTGCCCGCGCGTTGTCCGCCGCAGCCGGCTGAGCGAGAAACTCTTCGAGAAGTGCGTACAGGTCTTCGCCAGCACCTTGCGCACGCAAGTGTTCGATCTGTTCGCGTGATAGCTGATCGCCGATCGCGTTAACTGCCATATCGTATGGGAGGGCGTCATGTCCCGAAACAACGCTGTCGCGCTCGCCGGCCGCATCGCACGAAGCCAGCAGGCGTACTGCAAGATCTGCGCGGCCAGATCGCGCAGACAAAGCGGCTGCATAGCGCGCATACCCCAGCGCCATGTAAAGAAACCCGAAGTGCCGCGTGCCGACGAGAAGGCGCAGCGAAGTGCGGAGCGCAGCCTCAGAACCGCGCTCGTCCCCAACGAAAAGCAGATAGCTTGCAAGATTCCCAAAAATCAGTACTTCGAGGTGATTGGCACTGGGATAGCGGGTCACGTCAGACACCGATTTGTCCAAGAGGTCGATGGCCTTCCCCGCATGTCCTTCGCGAAACTCAATCTCCGCAAGGACGATGCGCGCGTCGACTTCTATCACGTTGCCTGGAGGAATCTCTAGCTGCTGCAGACAAGCGCGCGCGCCTGAAAAGTCTTTCAGCAGGCAGCGCACATAGGCGCTCGTCGTGACGGCACTAAGGCCGGCCTGCGTGCGCCTGAGCGCGCGGGTTTTCAAGAGGCCCAACGCGTCAGCGAGATGATCTTCGGCAGATGCAGCGTTACCCCGCCTCCACTCAATTTCAGCTATCCGCACATGAAGGTATGCCGCGGCATCTTGGCGCCCGGCTTCCTCCAACAGCGGTATCGCCCGAGGCGCCAACGCGAGGAGCTCCGCACCTGCAATCGCGGGGGCAATACACATAATAAGCCATGCCACGATCTCAGGACTGTAACCGTCATCGAGGCGTTCGAGCAGAGCGAGGCCCAGTGTGCGAGCGTCGGCCTGGCGAAAGTTCCAATACCAAACGGTCGCGAACCTAGCGACAATGTTTGCTGCAGACGCGATAGTGGAATAACTCGCGCTCGATAAGGCCCAACTGACGGCCGCGCGCACATTGTCCAGGTCTGAGCAATTCTCGATAATGACCTCAGGCGGCGAAGAGTCGAGCACGGCAGCTTTCTGGTCGAGCCACTCCATGAGACGCAGCATCGTGTTTTCGAGGTCACTTTCGTACCTTAACCGGTCCAAAGCGAATGTTCGTATCGATTCAAGGAAGCGATAGCGCGTCGACGTGCCAATGTGATCAACATTGATAAGCGACTTTTGCACGACGTTCGATAATGCGTCGGCAACGGCTTGCACCGGCAATGATTCGCTGGAGCCTACGTGCTCTGCGGCCTCCAAAGTGAAACTCCCGATAAAGACGCTCAACCGACGAAAGAGCAGCGCTTCGACGTCGCTCAAGAGATCGTAGCTCCAAGCAATTGTTGTGTTCATCGTTTGCTGGCGAGCTGGGAGATCACGATTTCCCGTCAAGGTGATGCCGCCTTTGAGCCGGCCGCGGAGCGTCTCAAGTCCAAGCGTCGAAACATGCGAAGCGGCGAGTTCGATTGCCAGCGGAATGCCGTCAAGATTTTTGCAGATGTCAGCCACAACAGCAAGACGCTCCAGATCCAGGGACCACGTTGGATCACGCTGTTGCACGCGCGCAACAAATAAATCCGAAGCGGCGGTTGCGTCCATTGACGGTAGGCGATAACCAAGTTCGGCGGAGAGCGTGAGCGGTTCGCGACTTGTCGTGAGCACTGTGAGTAGTGGGCAACTCCGAAGTAGCTTCTCAACGAGCGACGCTACGTCCGCAACGACGTGCTCGCAGTTGTCGATCACCAGCAGCGTATGCCGGGATCGGATACGGCGAACGATCCCAGACAAACCGTGGTCGCCCTCGGTCGGCACGTTGAGACGAAGGGCAATTTGCGACGTGACGAAATTACTCTCTCGTACCGGCAGTAGGTCGACAAACCATGTCTCGTCGTACATATCCTCGACCCGGCGTGCAAGCTCGGTCGCGATTCGGGTCTTACCTATCCCCGGTGAGCCGGTAATAGTCAACAA
Source organism: Candidatus Acidiferrales bacterium (assembly GCA_035484815.1). Taxonomy (GTDB): domain Bacteria; phylum Vulcanimicrobiota; class Vulcanimicrobiia; order Vulcanimicrobiales; family Vulcanimicrobiaceae; genus Cybelea. The sequence goes on along the minus strand of DATHOO010000053.1, from coordinate 32,809 downwards.
GCGGTGTTCAATCAGTAGTGCCTTGAGTTCGTCCAGCTCGTGGCGCTCGATGAACGACGTTAGCGATATCGGAAGGCCAGAATCGCCGCGCGGATGGCGTGCGCGGGCACGCGCGGCTGCCTCTTCGAACTGTCGCCGTTCGGACTCGGATATGCCTAGAGCATCTGCCAGAGCCCTAACCGTGTCTCGGTGCGGAGCGCGACGCAAGCCCTGTTCAAGGGAGCCTATTGCGCCGACGCTCAGGCCGGCGCGTTCGGCTAGGTCTTCCTGCGAGTATCCGGCTGCACGCCGTTGCTGTTGGAGAAGTTCACCAAATGGGGCCGCGCTCGACATGCCGATGACTTCGCTGGCCCCCTTATGGGCCCTCGATCGTCAGGATGCCTATCGATGACCGCTTCTGCGCCGTGATGACGGCGTGCTTTAGGATCCTGGGGGCACGAAGGTATCGGCCGCTGTGAAGTACTTGCTCGGCCAAGCGACGATCGTTTCGTGCGGGTAGTCGTAGACGATATTGAACCGCTTTAAGACGCCGGTGCCGATGCTCGCGCTATCCGCGGCACTCGCGAAAACGCCGCCGGTTTGTCTAGACGCACGCGTCACGACATCGGTTAAGTGCGCGCCGAAAACGTCGAGAGCGGGGAGCGTGAAGACGTCGCCGTACACCGGGCCGCCCAAGCCGTAACCGGTTACGATGTTTTCTCTAGACGGATAACGCCCGAAGAAGCCGTTCTGCCTGGCGAAGGGTCCGAACAGCGTCAACGAGGAGCGATCGCCGGAATCGACCAGCACTTTGCCGGCAATGCCATCGATCACGGCGTGGATCTCCGGCAGGACCCCTTCAAAGTGCGTCGTCGTCGCATCTGGGGGAGCCGGCGGCGCGGTGCGGGCAAGCGTGATCGTTTTATCGTCGACATTAACGAACGTAGCGAACTGCTTGAGGATCGGATATCCGATGATGCCATCCAAGTGCGGAAAATGGAGCTTCGTTCGGATCTCGGTGAGATCGAGCACGTCGGCGTTCAGGTTCTTGAATGTCAGCGTCCCGAGCCAAAGCGTTGCAAGCGTCGCGCGACCGTTTTTCGCGACGTTGTTTCCCGCGCCGGTCACGGTCCCGGCATCCTGCACCGGCACGGCAAGCCTGGCCGCGGTCTCCGGCGTCACCGCAATCGACGGCGAACCCGTGTCAAGGATCATCGTAAACGGGCCCTCCCCGTCGATCCTGCACTCGATGACGATGCGATTATCCACGTACGTAAACGGGATCGTGGTTTGACCTGCGAACGGAGCGGCGGCCGCGAGAACGAGGGGGGCGAACAGAAACATAAGAGAGTTCCCTCACTTGAGAAAATTTGATATCGACGTGACCGGCCAGGACATGAGACTTGTCACCTTAGAAGTACCGCTGCCATGCAGATGATGGAATCCCTGCCGCCACGCTCGTATGGCCCGGCCGTAACCTATCGATTCGGCCGCTACATGCTCGATACCGCACAGCGTCGTTTGCTTTCCGGGTCCGAAATTCGGCCATTACCCGAAAAGCTTTTTCAAATTCTTCTTCTCTTGCTCGAAGGCGGTTGTCGCGTCGTCGAAAAGCAGTTGTTTCTTGACCGGGTCTGGCCCGGCACCACCGCAAGCAATGCCAACCTGGTGCAACACATGTTCATGCTGCGTGGGATGCTCGGCGAACACTCCGGTGAACAGGTGTATATCGTTACCGTTCCGGGCAAAGGCTATCGATTCACCGTTCCAATCGAAACAAAGCAAGGGCTTTACATGAAGGGCTCCTGCGAACGCTGCGGGGTTTTTCTGCCTGCGTCCGGCGAAGCATACATCTGCTCGTACGAATGCACGTTTTGCGCAGCGTGCAGTCACGCTTTTCAGGCACGCTGTCCGAACTGCGGAGGAGAACAGGTCCGACGGCCGTCGCGTTCCCAACCCGCTCTTGACTCATAGGCGTTTTGAAATCGCTGAATCGACGGATAGGAGACGTGCCGAGGGCAACACCAGCAGTAAGAGGCAGACGACGGAGAGGAGTAGTTCCAGGGATTCGAGCCCGAAACGATGCGCATACTTTCCTGTCGCAAAGTAATAATTCAGTGACAGAAACATTCCACCGAGCGCCCCCGCTTTCGTGAAGAATCCGAGGATGAGGCTGATCCCCACAAGTGTTTCGCCAACGGCAATTGCTTGCGCAAAGAGAGCCTGGTTTGGGACGACGATATTCACGAGCAACCCGTGGATCGGACCGGACGTACCGGCGATGCAGTCCCTGATAGCGGAGAGAAACTCCGTGCGAGCCCAATTGGGTTCAAACTTTGAAGTTCCGTAGGTGAGCCACACCGCGCCGACATATATACGGGCGGCTGCAAGCCACCAGAGCTCACGTCGCGTCGCCGTCATGGTTAGAGCTTACCATACGATGAAGGCGTTGATTTTTGGTGCGTTACTTATCCAAGCACCGCTAGGCGCTCGAAGCGACGCTGCGGCCCTCAGCGGCCCCGCACTCGTGCTCGCCCAGGCAAGAGCTGCAATGGGCATGTCGTCAACAATTCCCAAGTGGGCAATGGCCGGCACACTCTCTCAGGATGGAGAGCGAGGATCGGTGGTGATTTGGACGGACGCTCCGGCCGGAGCCGCAGCAGAATACGATTACGGCTCGCAGGATATTCGCGGAGCGCAAGGCTTCAACGGCAACGTTGCCTGGACGTCCAGCGACGACGGCGTCTTACGCTCCAGTATCGGGCTCCCGCGAGGCGTCCTCGCCGCGAAAGCCTACGTGCTCAGCGACGCTATTTTACTGCCACGCTTCGTTCGTTATGCAAAGGAAATCGCCGGCTCAGACGACGTGCACGTCATTCGCTTCTCGCCACCAGGCGTTCAGCCTTTCGACGTCTGGTTCTCACGGCGCACCGCCTTACCGGAGCGAGCCGTCTTTTATGGAGAAGACACACACGTATACCGCTTTGATGACTATCGAACGGTTGGTGCATTCGCGATCCCTTTTTCCATTCGTGAAGACGACGCAACTATTTCTCTGACCTCAGTCTCACGCACGGGTAGCGGCAAAGCGACTACCATTCCATTGGTTCAACCGCACGACTTTGGCGTCGAAGGTCGCCAGGACGCTACCGTGCCGGTCACATTCGACGGCGCGCACGTGCTCGTCGGCGTCAAGCTAAACGGCCAAGGCCCATTCCGCTTTATCCTCGACACCGGCGGTCACAACATTATGAGCAACGAGGTGGCCCAAGCGTTACGGCTGATGGGCTCGCATCCGAGCACCAGCGGCGGAATTGGATCGGGTGCCGTTGCCGTTACCCACACCACCGTCGCCCGCATGGATATCGGTAAGGCCTACATTCGCAACCAGGCGTTTAAGATTATGGACATCGAGAATGGCTTCGGGCAATCGTTTGGCGAACGCATCGATGGCATCGTCGGCGTTGCGCTCTTGATGCGTTTCCGGGTCACGATCGATTATGCCGGCCATTTCCTAACGCTTTCCACGGAAAGAGCGCCGCTCGCCGATGCCATTCCGTTAACGTTTCTCGGCGATATGCCCGCAGCGAGCGCCTCGCTTGCGAATCGCCCCACCTGGTTCGGCATAGATACCGGAAGCGGCGCTTCGATGATACTTCTGAAGCCTTTCTGGTCCGAGCATTTCCGCCCATCGACGACGCGGGTGTTCGGCTCGCTGGGAGTCGGTGTCGGCGGATCGCAGAATGCCTGGTTTGCTCCGGTCACTTCATTTCGCTGGGCCGGCTTCACGTTTCCGAGGCTGATATTCGACTTCGCCGACGCCGACAAAGGGGATCTAGCGACCTCGTCGGTGGCAGGCTACATCGGCGGCCGCCTACTGGCCCGATTCACGGTAACCTTCGACTACCGCTCGCAGACGCTAAAGCTCGTTCCGAACCGCAGCTTTTGGATCGTGGATTCCTTTAATCGATCCGGGCTAGTCATTTCGTCACGCGGACGCAATAAGTTTATTTCCAACGTCCTCACCGGATCGCCGGCCTATATTGCCGGCATTCCAAGTAACAGCCGGATCGTTTCAATAGACAAACGGGCCGCCCCTAATCTATCTCTCGCTGAAATTAAACGCATTCTTGGGAAGGCCGCGGGCAGCGTCGTCTTGCTTCGCATCAGTCTAAGCAACGTTGAGCACGCTTATCGCTTCGTGCTAGCAGACTACATCTGACCTAAGCTCCAGGCCCCACTCTTAGCACAAGGCTCTTAAAGCGGGGAGCAGCAGCAAACGGCTCGAACCACGGCAGGCTCTTTAAGAACGGTAGCGTCGCCTCGCGCTGGTCGTAGGCCGCCTCGAGATGCGACAGCGCTTCGTCGAAGTGCCCGAGGCCGCTCGCAACAATAGCGAGATTCCAGGACGCGACGTAGTCCGTCTTTGCCAGCCATTGCAACGTTTCCAATACCTTTTGAGCGCGCGGGAAGTCTCCCAATTCGGCGTAGACGCGGCCGAGCATGGGCAGACGAAAGCTGGGATCTTCGCTGCGTTCCTCGGGTAAGAGTTGCAGGTCAGCCAGCGCTTTCTCCGGTTCTCCGTTGAGAAGATACGCCTGCGCCCGGTAGCGGCGCGCAATGTAGAAGCCTGGATCCTCCTCCAAGAGGTTTGACATCATGTCGGCGGCATTGCCATAGTCTTTGGAATGCACGAGCACCCGAGCCAGCAGGAGCTGGAGCGGAAGCGACGATGGGTCCATCGTCAGCGCGAACTGTGCTTGGGCGAGCGCTTCGGCGTAATTGCCCATACAGACGTGCAGCCACGCCGCATTGTTTCGGACGAACGTCGACCCCGGGTTCAGCCGGAACGCCACATCGATGGCTTCTTTTGCCCCTTTCCAGTCCCAATCGGCGAAGCATAAAAGCCCGGAAACCACCGCATGGGCCGACGCGGAGCCGGGGTCGATCTCAAGCGCTCGGGAAATCGCGCGCTTTGCCGGCGGGAACGACAGGCTCGACGGAGCGTGCCAGTAGACACCGAGCAACGAATGTGCCCGCGCCAGCCCGATCAGCGCCGGAACGTAATCCGGATTCATTAGCAACGCGGTGTCGAAAAACCCGATCGCTCGTCTGATGTGCGGCGCGGTACGTTGCTCGAGGAAAAAGCTTCCCCGGCAAAAGTTGCGGAAGCAGAGGCCCGCTGCATCCGCGGTAAACGATTCATTGCGGGCCTGATTCGCGATGGCGACGGGAGCCGCGAATCGGTACCCACGTCCTTGCACGGAGAGAATGTACGAATGATCGCGGGCGCGGTCGCCCAGCAGGCGTCGAAGCAGGTAGATATGCTGTGCGAGGTTGCCGTCGCTCACCGCTTCGTGGGGCCATACGCTCAGGGCTAGCGTTTCTTTGCCGACGACGGTACCACTCGCTTGAAGCAAATGAGACAGCAGCAACGCGAGCCGCTCGGGCATCGGGGTAACGGCCGAGCCTTGAAACAGCAGCCGCCTAAGCGAGTCGAATCGGAAGTCGCCGAAGCAGTAGATCCGCGACGCGGCAGTCGGTATCGATTCCTGTTCCGTGGACTACCTCTTAGGCATACGCCGCGAACGGGTCTTGCTTGACTTCGTCGCAGAAATTGGGAAGATGAAATCCCGGAATCATACGGTAGGCAACATCGGTCACGAACGAGTTGCCCGTCGCCTGCGGCTTTTGTTTCGCCACGTTGGCGACCGCATTGAGAAAGACCGGGATGAACCCATTGCGCGGAGCGGCGTGCAGGACGGAGATGACGTCGCCGCGTTCCATCTCATCGAGATATGCGCCGAAGTCCGCCGCCACACCAGCGTTAACGAGCGTCACCTCGGTGGCCTTCCACCGAGCGATATCCCCTTGGTCGTGCAAACTGATCGCGTCCCAAATCAAATCGGCGCGACTCCCGGACACACCGTGGCTCGCTAGGATCTTTCTGGCAAGGTTCGCACCGTCCACCTCAAAGCGCTGGCTTCGACTCATATGCGCCGGCGTCAACCCGGTGTCATGCAGGATCGCAGCGACATAGACGGCTTCCACGTCGTGAGCGAGCGCTTTGCTCTTCGCAATGAGCTCGGCGAAGAAAAACGTGCGCAGCGAATGGCTGAAAATCTCCGCGGGCTCGGAAGCCCTCGCAGTTTCGGTCGCTTCCCTTGAGAGCGGCGTGTCGGGAATCTTCAGGCCCGCTACCGTCCCCGGCGCGGCGCCGGCGAGCACCCCCGAGGCGATGGCGCAACAAGCGTTGAGGAACTCAGCACGGTGCATCGCGCTAAAACAGTTTGGAAGCTCGAGCAGTTATCCTGCGCCCGAATACTAGATGCGCATTATATCAAATGTTATCAAGTCCCGCACAGTCAACCGACGAGAAACTGCCGAAAGTTGTCGCGCGGCCAAACCTGCTCTGCGACCGCTAGCAATGCGGCATCGAGATGATACTCCGCCTTGGCCCGCGCGTTGGGCTGGGTGATGGCTTGGAGAACGGTGTGGATGACGGCTCGCGCTTCTTCCGCGAAGTGGACGAAATATTGAGCGAACGAGGGTGCGTTGGTCTTGAGCGCCGCGATCGCGTTCTCGAAGCGATCGGATTCGCGGGTATGCCCCAAGCCCGACGCGATCAGTGCGCACAAAAACATTCGCGAAGCATGCTCTTCGACGTGCGATTCGGCGCGGAGCATCGGGACGGCGGTCAGCAGGCCGTCATAGATTAAGCCGGTGAGTTCGCTCTCGGGCCCGCATCGGAGCGCCGCCGATAGCTCACGCTGCTCTAATGCAAAGAGGTCGCAGCCGACGGAGAGATCCCGGGTAACGACGAGATGCGTCAGCGCTCGCAAACGCCAAGCGCGCCTTTGCTGCGTCGTCCTCCCAAAGGTGGCGCCGACCGTCGCCGCCGCCCGCGCCGCTAGTCCAGCATATTGCCGATCGGCAGCGATTTGAAAGGCTTCGAGCGCGCATGCTCTCGAGCGTTTCACGTCTCCGGCAGCGAGTAAATGACGCGCGATTTCAACGTTTAACGCTACTCGATCCCATGCCGGCAGCGCTAGGGCGCCGATATCCTGCGGACACGCCCACGATTCGCCCAAACGTAGGCGCGCGCGCGCAACCAACCCCTGACACCGGTAGGCGCCGAAGTGGCGCGTGCGTAGCACGAAGTAGGCCCCGGTCGCCAGCCGTTCGGCCGCAGCGTCGTCGCCTCCCTGGAAAGCAATCTCGCTTCGCAGCGCACTGCTGCATGCCAATTCGGTCAAAGCAAACGTTCGAAGACCGCGCCGTTCTGCCGCATCCAGGATAGACGTCGCATCCCGCAGGCGGCCGCGGCGGATTTTTGCCTCGGCATCGGCTAAGAGCGCTCGCAGAACCCAGGGAGGCCGGTCGCCGGCAAGGCGCTTGACGTTGCGAGCGACGCGATCCATCTGATGGGCGTCGCCGCGCTGGCGGGCGCGCAGAAAGGTCAACCACTCGAGTTCGAAAGCTATTTCAGTTGGATTGCCGGGTCCGCGAGTTAGCCGGCCGAAGAGCGGCCATAGCGCGCCTTCCGCAGCGTTTTCCTTCCCGCTTATGAGATGCGCTTGTGCCCTCAACACGGGGACAATCGAACGATCCTCGCACCGATCGAAGACTTCAGTCTCGTCGAAATCGGCGCCCATTTCGGCGCGCTCTCGAACGAGTAGCACTCGCGCGTTTGCTACAGACTGTGGGCCACCCAGCCGGAAGATGCGCGAAGCCATGGCCGGCTCGATGTTGGATACGAGCTCGGCGATCGCATCGAGCGGATCGAAGGGTGGTTCGGTAACGGCGTCGCTCTGATCCTCCGCGCTCACGAGCGTCGCAACGCCGAAGACTTTTCTGATATGCGAAGCAAGAATCGCTACCGCTTTTGCTCGGCGGCGCTGCAAATGACGCCTCGACACCTGTGAGGCATCTGGGCGTTCGCTCTCGCGCGCGGCTTTTACGGAAGAGAGAAGCATGTCGCGAAGGCGCGACTCAGGGAAACCTTCCCCAAACGCGCCGGCAATGACGGATTCCAGCGCACTTTGGGGGTTTTCGATGCCCGTGGTCTCGCATAACGCTTGCGCCAGCGGATTTGCGGAAAGGGAAAACGGGTTGCGCGCCCGTCGCAGCATCCGGCGCACCTCGGCCTCGAATCGGGGCTGAGACGGTACGGTCGGCGCTGAGTGTGTGGAAAGCCATGGCAGGATCGTCACTTGCTCAGTATAGGCCCAGCTGCTAAACGTCGTCATCAACGAGCATCAAGCGCGTCGCGAGTTTCGATGCGATAACTGACGACGACTTTGTGAGAACTTTTGATGAGACGAACGGGCCGCAATCGCTTAAAAGCGACCGTGTCTATGACACTTTCCTCAGCTTTATAGGAAGCAAGGTTGCGCAATACAAAGGCGCGATTCAAGGAGGAAATCATTACGCATGAAACGATTTTCGCTGCCTCATTTGCTGATTGCCGCGACGACGTTGCTCGTGATCATTGCATGCCAGGAAACGTGGGCACTGGCAGGCGTCACGGGTAACATCGCGGGCACGATCACCGACTCGAAGGGAGCCCCGATTGCCGGCGTGCAAGTGCAGGCAGTCGCCCCATCCGGAAGCCGGACCGTTACAACGGACGCGGGAGGGCATTTTACAATCCTCTCGCTTGGCCCTGACACCTATACCATTAGCCTGACTAAGTCGGGCTATCAATCGTACTCCTATCCAGGCGTCGTGGTCTTTGCCGACCAGACGCAACAGGTCGCCTACCGGATGACGGCAGCGCTCGCGACGATCGCGCGCGTTACGTCGTCTGCGGCTGCGTCGCTGGTGAAGTCCGGCGTCGGCTCCGACCTGTATAACGTCACCGCCGCGCAAGCGGCTGCCGCGCAGTCACTGGGTGGAGGCGGAAACCTCAATAACGCCTACTCGGCGCTGGCGTCGGTTCCCGGGGTCCAGACGTCGCAAGGCGGCATGGGTTGGGCTTTCAACGCCGCGTATATACGCGGTCAAAACCAGTACTATTCTGCGTTTGAGTACGACGGTATCCCCGTCAACCGCGCCTTCGATAACTACAACTCGTCGACTGAGTCCAGTGCCGGATTGCAAGAGCTGCAGGTCTACACCGGCGGCGGACCAGCTTCCGTAGCGTCCGCAGGCACCTCGGGTTTTATCAATCAGGTCATCAAGACCGGGACCTTTCCCGGCTTCGCGACCGCCAACTTGGGTATCGGGACGCCGCAGTACTACCATCAAGCCTCGGTCGAGATCGGCGGTTCGACGCCGGACCGAACCTTCAGTTACTACGTCGCGCTGCTAGGCTACAACCAAGATTACCGCATCCTCGACAACACCAACGGCGCCGGATACATGACGCCAGGCGGCATCTTCTCCGGTAACACGTTGGGGTTTCCCATGGGATATGGCGCCGTCGGCAATCAGGTCTATGGCGTCGGGTACATGTGTATCGCAGTCGCCACGTGCCAGGGCGTCAAGCCGATGTGCCAGACCGCCGGATCGCAGGGTTTCTCCTATCCGGATCAAGGCTGTTGGCAGTATTACAGCGGTCTCTCGGCCAGCCCCAGCATGATCGCGGACCGTGAAAGCGTCATCAATCTGCACATGGCGATTCCGAAGGCAAACGGTCTTCGCGACGACGTGCAGGTCTTGTGGAGCGGCTCGGCGCTCGACAACTACTTCTACAACAGCCTCAACGACATGGGACCGGGCGGCAACCAGTTCATCTACGCGCTGTATAATACGAAGGCTGCGGCGCCGACCTGCGGTCTGGAGACCATCGCGCCCGGGCTGAGGGTCAATGGATGCACCAGCGCCGGGCAGATTCAGGCGCTCTTAAATCCGAACCTGCTCGCCTACCAGCGAGGCATCTTCGGTCCAGGCTACGTCAGCCGACCGCCGCCGTATATCTGTCCAACTGACCCGATCGCCTGCGCCCCAACCTACTTGGCGTACGCCGATAACGTTGCGTACAACCTGCCGTTTGGAACGCCGATTGCGACGAGTGCAACGAGCATTAAGGCCCCAGGCGTCTACATGGCTCCTAATACTCCCGCTCACGATTTCCAAGGGCCAATTCCGGCAAACAACGAGGGCCTTACCTCCAATCAAAACGACACCGGAATCACGAAACTCCAATACACGTACGCGCTGAGCCAATCGGCCTATCTGCGAGCTTACGGATACACTTTTTACTCCGACTGGCTCATGCAAAATGCGTCGTATGGTGCAACCGATGGTGAAACCCCCACGACCCTTCCGGCACAGTATCAGCTTATGACGCACACCTCGGGCGGTGCGCTGAACTTTCAGGATCAGATCAGTGACCAAAACCTGCTATCGCTCGACGGCAACTACACGACCGCCGGCGTGATCCGGTTCAGTAACAACTCAGCTTATGCGAACTGCCTTAGTGGTTGCTCTCCAATCGGCTACATGGCTCGGTCGGCAGGTGGATTCACGTGTTACGACCCCAGTAGTGGTGCAAAGCAGATCTGTTTGGACGCACCCAACTACTACGATACGAACCTCACCGGCACGACGGCGTCGGGAAAGCTCTATAACTGCTCGGTAAAGGCCGTTTCCGAATGCACTGTCACGCCAACCTGGACCAGCAGCGCCCAAGCCGGCCCAACCGGGTTCGGCGGGCCCAAGAACGCCACGTGGGATAGTCTCTGGGCCGGAAACGCCACCGGCTCGTACAACTCGATATCGCCAAGGTTCACCAACGCCTCCCTCTCCGATCAGTTCCGCCCCAACGACCGGATTCTGATCAATGCCGCGATTCGGTACGACAACTTCACGTACGATCTTCCGAATTCAGCGACGCCTGCCAACGAGTTCTACGCCAACATGACCGCAAACTATACCTGCGTCTTAGCGGCCACGAACGAGACCCTCGTGCAACCGTTGGCGCCGGGTCAGGCACCGCCGGCTTCAGCACAATATGTCGACGGCAACTGTAATAAGGCAGCTGCGGCGATCAACCCCGCTGGACCGCACACGGGATGGGTTCATCCCAACGGCACTACGCAAAACGGGGTAGCCGCACCAAACTTCACCGCGGCCTCGCCGAACTCGTATTCCCTTAACTATTGGGAACCGCGCTTCTCGGCGACGTACACGCAGTCGCCCGACGTCGTCTGGCGTGTTTCGGCGGGACGCTTCACGCAGCCGCCGATCACGGCTTCGATACAGTACACCAGCCTCTCCGGAGACGACCGATCGGTTTGGAACAATACGATGAATCTGGGCTTCTACTCGCCGTTCCACCCGATTCCGGGAATCTCGTCGGGGCAGTACGATCTCTCGTACGAGCAGCATTTCCGTGGAACGGACATGAGCTTTAAACTCACGCCGTTCTTTACCTGGGTCTCGAACTGGCAGCAGCAAACCTACATCGGCTCGGGTTTCGTCACCCAAGTGCCGGTTGGCGCGAACCGCAACCAAGGCGTCGAGTTCCAGTTCAGCAAGGGTGACTTCACCCGCAACGGTCTTTCGGGACAGTTGGCCTTTACCTATACGGACTCAAAGGTGCAGTTCCAGAACGTTTCGACCCTTACGGGCGGCGTTATTACCAACCAAGTCGTGGCCCTCAATCAGGTCATCGCAGCATACAACTCGCTAACCAAGAGCGGCGGCGGCCACCCCTGTTATCAAGGCTTGAACGGAGTCTCGTGTAGCACGAAAAATGCGAGCGGCCAGGATACCATCCTGAACCCATACTACAATCAACCGTCCCAGCCGCTTCTCAATACCGGCGGCTGGTACAACTCGTTCTCGACCTCGATCGCGCCGAACCTGAATGCCCTCTTGGGCAGCTACGTCTCGCCGATCGTTTCGTCGTTGATCCTGAACTGGCGCCACGACAAGCTGGCGATCACGCCCACCTTCTCGTTCCAGACCGGCGGCTACTACGGCACTCCGCTGGACACCAACGGTCTCGATCCGCGTTCCTGCCAGTTGAACTCCGCGGCGACCGGCATCACCAAGGTTTCGCCGAAGACCAACCCGCTGCAGTGCAACGTGCTCTACGGCACCGGAAACGGACTGGGGCAGTTCGGATACCTCTACATCCCCGATCCGCAAACGGGAACGTTCCTCTTCGATAACTACCAAAATCCAAGCTCGATCGTCGGGAACCTCCAAGTCGCATACGACGTCAATCCCACCGTCAGGATATCGCTCTTGGGGGCGAATCTCTTTCACTCGTGCTTCGGTGGTACCGCAGCGCCATGGACGTCGGCGAATCCGCCGAGCAACGTGATCTGTGGATACTCACCGGCGGGCGGCAACTTCAACACTTCGCTCTACCCGTCGAACTTTTACAACGGCACTGGTATCGGCGATCGCGCCGCTAACAAAGCCATCACGCCGTTCACGCAGAGCTACCAACCTAGTGGGCTCATTAACGCGGCCATCGGTGGTGCGCCCGCACCGATCAACGTCTACATCAACGCGCAAGTGAAGATCTAACGAAGACCCCGTCTATTCCTCGAATGTGCGAATGAAGAGCGGGACGCCCCACGGGGCGTCCCGCCGCACGTCGACGCCGCGACGCCGGGCCTTGACAAGCCGGCAGTAGAGGTCGTCCCGCGCGGCGTCAAGTAGAGCGTGGCCAGTGGCCGTACAGAAGCCCACGACCGGAGCATCGCCGCTGGCAGCCTTTCGATATCGAATGTTCGCGATGCTCTGGGTCGCGACAATCGTTTCAAACATCGGCGGCTGGATGTACAGCGCGGCCGCGGGCTGGCTCATGACGAGCCTTACGAAGGATGCGTTCCTCGTTTCGCTCGTTCAAGTAGCGAATAGCGCGCCGCTGTTTCTTCTGGCGATGGTCGCCGGCGCACTTACCGACATCGTCGACAAACGTCGCTTGCTGATCTGGGGTGAGAGCGCGACGGCCGTGCTTTCCGGCATCTTTGCCGCGTACGTTTGGTTCAAGTGGGTTACACCGATCTCGCTCCTGTGGTTCATGTTCCTTGTCAGCGTTTGCGGGGCGCTGACCTCGCCGGCTTGGCAAGCGGTCGTCCCCAGTCTCGTGCCCAAAGAGGAACTTCCCGGTGCCATATCTGCGAACAGCGTTGGCTTCAACTTAAGTCGAGCGATTGGACCGGCGCTGGCGGGAGCGATAATTCGCCCGCTGGGAATCGCCGCACCGTTTATCATCAACGCCGTTAGTAACTTCGGCGTCATCGGAGTGTTGATTGGGTGGCGCGAACCTCAAGCAACGGTGGATACGCTCCCCGCGGAGCGCTTCACCAGCGCATTCGGCGTCGGTTTGCGATACGCGCTCAATAGCATGGCCTTGCGAAAGACGTTCGTTCGAACAATCGCGTTCTTTTTGTTTGCGAGTTCTTACTGGGCATTGCTGCCGCTTGTTGCCCGGCTACGTGTGAGTGGAGGCCCCGCGATATACGGCTTCCTGCTCGGCGCGATTGGCCTTGGGGCGGTAGGTGCCGCATTCTTGATGGCTGCTTGGAAAAAGCGACTTGGTGCCGACGGACTGGTTACCGCGGCGAGCATCGGCACGGCGATCGCTCTCGTTCTTTTCGGAATCGCACGCGAGCCGATCGTCGCGTTGATCGCCAGCATCGTGGCGGGAGCTGCCTGGATCGCCGGTGTGGCGACGCTGAACGTATCGGCTCAGCTTGTGCTGCCGGACTGGGTACGCGGTCGTGGGCTAGCGATGTATATGACGGTCATGTTCGGATCGCTGACGCTCGGCAGCGCGCTATGGGGGCAGCTCGCGACACTCACGAGCCTTCAGGCGTCGCTCTTTATCGCTGCGGCCGCTATGCTCGCGGCGATCCCCTTTACGCGGCGCTGGAAACTGCAGACCGGCGAGTGCCTCGATCTCACCCCGTCGACACAGTGGCCGGCGCCGGTTGTATCGCGCTCGATCGAAGGAGCGGATGGACCGGTACTCGTGACGATCGAATATCGCCTCGCTCGCAGTGACGACCGGCAATCGTTTCTATCAGCTCTAGACGAGCTTCAACACGAACGGTTGCGGGACGGCGCCAGTTCGTGGGGCATCTTCGAAGATACGTCGGAATCGGGAAGATTTCTGGAGACGTTCCTCGTGGCCTCGTGGACGGAGCACCTGCGCCAGCATCAACGCGTGACCAACGCCGACTACGTGCTGCAAGAGCACGTAACGCGGCTGCTCCAAGGTGAGCCGCAGATATCTCATTTCATCGCTCCCAAAGCATAGCCGGCGTTGGCAAATCGGTGCGGGACCCGCTGCCTATCTCGGGGTTATTCCGAGCTGACGGTCTACGGTCAGTTGGTCCCAATAGATCGAGACGTGCCGAATTTTGCCGTTGGCGTCGTAGAGCAAGACCATGGCACCGGGATGATCGAAGTGCCGTCCGTTACCCGGCGTAACTTTCCCGCTCTTCGGGTTGACGAAAGGCCCGGTCCACGTGCCGGTTACGCGCTCGACAGAGACGGCCGAGCGTCCGTCCACAATCGCCTGACGCACCGTGACGTGAAAGTCCGGGTATGCCTTGAAAATCATAGAGAAAAACATCCGCGCCCCTTCATAGTCGAGGGGCTTGGTGTTTTCCGGCTGATCGATCTCTATGTCCTTGGCAAAGAGCGCGAGTACCTTGCTGATGTCGTGGCTGTTCCAGGCATCGGCCCAGTTGCGCGTCACGTCCTGATGCGTAACCGGCGGTTCGGCGCTTGTTGCTCCGAGGGGAATCGCCGCTAATGCGAAGATCGTCGCGTTCAGGAGCCACCTAATCATGGGCTTAAGTGTACCCTTTGCGGGTTACGTGATGAAGGGGGTCAGAGTCCCTCCTTGTGCTGCGAGCGTTCTGCTAGAATGGCCGGCATGAAACTCCAACGAGCCGGGGCCCTCAGCGCCTCCCTGGCAGCAGCGGTCATTTCAGCTGCGCAGGCCGCACCGTCCGGCCAGGATATCCTTACCCGGGCGGCCGCCGCTGCGGGCTTGTCATCCTATTCCGTCCCAGCCCATTTCGATGTGAAGATGCATCGCCCGATCAGCCTGCGATCCGGAGTCGACGGCACTGCCTACTTCAAGGCTCCGGCGAAGGCTGCCATCGCTATTACGCACGTGCCGGGTCCACTCGGCAGCTTCTTTAAAGGCTCGTACACGCTCGACATGCTACCGCAAACGTGGCCGTCGAAGTACGTCGTGACGTCGGTCGAGCAAGGCCAGTCCGGCGGCACACCAGCCTACCTCCTGCGAGCCGTTCCAAAGAATGACCCAACGGTCGATCACGTCACCTTCGGCGTTGCCATCGCGAACAATCAAGCCATTTCGGCACAATGGTCTTATAAAGACGGATCGTCGGTGGCGCTAACGATCCGCAACGCCGAGATTCAGGGCTACGCGCTGCCGCAATCCGAGACGATCTCCGTCGCGATGCCGAAGTACAATCTCGACGCGACCGCAACGTACGGGCAATATTCGATCAATGCGCCCGTCTCGGACTCGGTCTTTTCGCACTGACTGATCGAGTACGAGGCTCGTTGCTCGGCGGTGACCGCTACGCAGCAGGAGACACGGCATTGGCACGAACGGGTGCCAATGCGAGCGCCACACGCCCAGCTATCAGTCGGCGGACTGTGCGTGTATCATGGAATTGGGTGTGTCGACGCTTGCGTCCGCGCGCGCAGCGGTCTGAATGCCGCACGCATCTCTTCTGAAAAGATTTGCGGCTGCTCCCATGCCGCGAAGTGTCCGCCCTTGGCGACTTCATGGAAGTAGTACAATGACGGATAGGCTTGCCGCGACCAGCTTTCCGGCGCGCGATAGATCTCGTGCGGGAAGACCGTGATGGCCACCGGCACTCTGATCTGAGTGGTCTTCTGCGCCGCTGCGCTGAAGTTGTTGTTGTTGTTTTCCCAGTAGAAGCGGGACGAAGAAGCGCCGCTATCGGTAAGCCAGTACAACGTGATGTCGTCGAGTATTTCGTCGCGACCGATAACGCGTTCGGGATGCCCGTCGCTGTCGCTCCACTCGGCGATCTTTTCGTACGTCCAAGCAGCAAGACCACTGGGCGAATCGGCGAGCGCGTAGCCGATGGTTTGTGGACGGGTTACCATCATCGCGCCGTAGGCCGCGTTTCTTCCGAAGAAGGTACTTAGGGCGTCGTACGCCCGCCGTTCCGGGGTCGTCAGTCCAGTGGGTGCTGGATCCCCGTTGTTTATGCCCTTCACCAGATTCGGCGGAATCGTGGCCGGCATGGTGAGCTGGATGCCCAGCAGTCCAGGCGGGGCCTGGCGCGCCAGTGCGTCGGATATTACCGCGCCATGATCGCCACCCTGCGAGACGTAACGGGTGTAGCCCAAGCGCTTCATGAGCACGTCCCAGGCTCGCGCCACGCGGTCGGGACCCCAGCCGAGATCGGTCGGCTTACCCGAGAAGCCGTAACCGGGGATTGCGGGGATAACGACGTCGAAGGCGTCTTGCGCGCGTCCACCATAAGCGACGGGGTCGGTGAGCGGGCCTATTACCTTCAAGAATTCGAGCGGCGAGCCGGGCCAGCCGTGGGTGAGGATCAGCGGTAGCGCGTTCGGTTCGCGCGAACGCACGTGGATGAACTGGATATCCACGCCGTCGATTGTGGTCACGAACTCCGGGAGAGCATTTAACTTCGCTTCTACGTTGCGCCAGTTGTAGCCGTTGCCCCAGTATTTCACCAACGCCTGGACCTCCGCCAACCGGATGCCCTGGGATTCGTCATCGACCGTTTCCTTGTCAGGCCAGCGAGTCGCCGCTATGCGCTGGCGGAGATCGGCGAGCTCCGCTTCCGGAATACTGATACGAAAGGGGCGTATTGCAGTTCCGCTTCCTGCCTCAGCTTGGGCTTGTGCAGAGGCCGGAGCAAAACGCACGGCCACGCCAATCGACGCCGCAATGAAGCTCACTGCGATTGCGGCGAAGACCACTGCGATACGGCTGACTGGAAGTAATGCTTTCATATTTGCGATCCTCAAGGTCAAAGGTCGTGCCGGCGTCAAATGGGCACAGCGTTTACGATAGCACCGCTACTTGCCCAAGTCTTCTTGCGTGACGGTTTTCCCAATGCGCGCGGGAGCTCGCACGCAAACCCCGAGCGAACGGGCGTTCGAGCTAAGCCGCTGACGGCATCGCTTCAGGAGTTCGCCAACGATATCGTGATTCATAACTATCGGTGGCGCCAACAGCCGGCATCGGGCGACCAGCAATATGCGCTGCTCGAGCACGAGCCTCAGGAGTATCCTGAGATAGCCGTCCCGTCGATTACGATCGGGAGCGATTTTGATGCGCTCCGCAAGCGATGCTCGATTTGGAGTGACTGGCGTGAGTCGCCGTCGCTTTTGTAGGCCGCCACCGCAACATTGGCCGCCCTTCCGCTCAGCGTTTCCGCGTTTGCAGACCAGACAGGAAGCAGCGCAAACGCCAGTCGAAAAAAGGCTCAAATGCGGTGAGCTCTCGATCCGCTCAGAAAAGCCGCGCTCCGTTACGAGCGCTCGAAGGAGTAACGCGTGATGTCTCGTTTCAGTCGCCTTCACTTTTTGGGTACTGCAGCGACAACCGTTGTCGCCGGTCCACTCGGTCTCTCGGGTTTTGTAGAAAGGCCTAGCGCCATGACTGGAATTGTAGCACAGACGGTCAGTGACCCTACCAGTATTCGTTCGTTTCAAGTGAATTTTTCAGATGCGGATCTCGATGATCTGCGCAAGCGCATCAAGGCGACGCGCTGGCCCGAGCGGGAAACAGTCAACGATGGCTCACAAGGCGTGCCGCTGGAAATGCTTCAGGGGCTTGCAGCCTACTGGGCGACCGGCTATGACTGGCGGAAATGCGAAGCCAAGTTGAACGCGCTCCCGATGTTCACCACCACGATCGATGGGCTCGACATTCAATTCATTCACGTGAAGTCGAAACATGCAAATGCGCTGCCGCTTATCGTGACGCACGGTTGGCCCGGTTCGATCATCGAACAGCTCAAGATCATCGAGCCGCTGACCAATCCGACGGCACATGGCGGCAGCGCTTCGGACGCGTTCCACATCGTGATTCCCTCGATACCAGGCTACGGCTTCTCGGGAAAGCCGACCTCGCCCGACTGGGGGACCGACACTACTGCACGCGCCTGGGCCGTGCTAATGCAACGCCTTGGCTATGCGGACTACGTTGCCCAAGGCGGCGATCTTGGTTCGGTGGTAACGACGTTGATGGCCAAACAGGCTCCGCCCGGATTATTGGGGATCAACACCAGCTTGCCGGCGACCGTTCCACCGGCCATTGCAAAGTCGCTCACCTGCGGTTACCCTCCGCCGGCCGGTCTTTCACCCGATGAGAAGCAGGCGTACGAGCAGCTCCAGCTCCTGTATGGGAAGCAATTCGCGTATGCCGCGTTCATGCATACACGGCCGCAAACGCTCTACGGATTGGCGGATTCGCCCGTCGGATTGGCGGGATGGCTTCTCGACCATGGGGACGGCTGGGGACAGCCGGCGGCAGCCGTTGTTTCCGCGGTGGCGGGGCACACGGTCGACGGACATACCGCGGGTGCGCTGACGCGCGACGACGTGCTCGACAACATCACCCTGTACTGGCTGACCAACACGGGGGTTTCCGCTGCGCGCTCATATTGGCTGAATAAGACCAGCCCATTCAACGCCGCCAACGTCTCCCTACCGACCGCCGCAATCGTCTTCCCGGGCGAGATCTATCTCGCGCCACGCAGCTGGACGGAGCTCGCGTTTCACAAACTCATCTATTACAATCGGGCCAGCGCAGGCGGCCACTTCGCGGCCTGGGAACAGCCGCAAGTTTTTTCCGAAGAGGTTCGCGCGGGTTTCAGACCACTCCGAAAATAGCGCGGACTGTGCGAGGTTACAATGATCAGCCGACCGAGGACGATGACGGCACCCCGACGATGACGCTCACCGGCTTCACCGATCAGTTCGGGGGCGCGATAAGCAAAGCGCCGAAGTAGGGTTTTCTTTCACTGCTTACTAGGAGGTTTCCTTAAAGATGCGTTTACATCTGGGGCACCAAAGTCTGACGGCAGCCGTAATGGTCGCGCTGCTCGCGGGATGCGGAGGCGCCATATCCCCGACGCAGTTCGGCGCTACGAGCCAGAGTACCGTCGCGCAGTTACGACACATGGGCGGCGCCGGCGCGGCGTATCCACTCCATTTGGCGGGTGCGAACGCGGCGCGTTCGTGGATGGCACCCGATGCGAAGAAGTCCAAGAGCCTGCTTTACGTCGCGGACCAGGGCGCGAACGACGTTGAAGTCTATTCATATCCCGGCGGTAAGCTGAAAGGCACGTTAACTGGGTTTCAAACGCCGTCGGGCGTCTGTTCGAACAAAGCCGGCGACGTGTTTATTCTCAACGGTAACGGTACGAGCGTCGAAGTCTACGCGCATGGCGGCTCCTCGCCGATCCGAACGCTCGGTCTTCCGGGCTATCCGGAACTCAACTGCTCCGTCGACCCAACGACGGGTAACCTCGCACTTGGAGTTCTCGGCGGCACTTGCGGAGATTGCTTTGTCGTCTTCACCGGCGGCTCCGGAACGGGGACGATCTACACCCCGTCGGGCCAAAATGGGCTTCCCGGCTGCGGCTACGACAACAAGGGCAACCTGTTCTGCGACGCCTACGGCACCGGCGGCTTCGCGCTCTTCGAGCTTCCGAAGGGGAGCTCGATGGTAAAGCCGGTCGGGGTTAGCGGCGCGGGCGGTCTGACGGCGGGGTCGATACAATGGGACGGCGCGGACTTGGCGTTTGGAGCCGGCGCCGGGCCAACGCTCTATCAGATACAACTCTCCGGATCGACGGGAAGCGTCGTTGGCTCGACGACGCTGAGCAACGCGAGTGCGGTTTGGCAGTTCTGGATTACGAACAATCTCGGTAGTAAGAAGCACAAAGGGCTGCGCGTGATCGCGCCAACCTTCATCAATAGCGTCGCCGCTGCGGGCTACTGGAACTATCCGGCCGGCGGTGCGGCGACGAAGATGATCACCACCGGACTCACGCAACCAGACGGCGCGGCACTAAGCATTAAGGGGTAGCCACGTCTCCGTTTGACCATCGCTCGCGGGGGAGGAGCCTCCGCGGGCGATGGTTTTCCTACCGCAGGTGTTCGACCGGAGGAAAAAAAGTCTTGACCGCTAGTAGGTTTGTCCTTGAAGCGCGAACGAGAGACGGCCTCCCACGGAACCGTATGCAATGTCGAAACGAATGTAATTGCGGAAAATAATGCCGACTCCGGAGTCGGCGTGCCATTGAAACGTCGGCAGTGCAAACGATTGCGTTCCGCCACGCACGCGACTCGACGCGGTCTCGGTGAAGAACGCGAACTTGAAGACCTGCGGTAGCGCGTCGTTGAGCCGGAATTCTGCGGTCGCCTCCTGTGCGTCCGTGCCGCAAAATGCCTTGGGATAGGCACGCACGTAGGCGCATACTAAGAAGCTGTCCGGTACGACGCCTCCGGTGCGCGCCTCTGAGCCATGTAGCACGAGCGTCGACTTGCCCACGCCGACGTACTGCGCGGCATCTGCAAGGTAGGACTGATACTCACTGGTTGACCCGAACCAGCCGAGGGCGTCAAATGCTTCGAGCCGGTACTGTGTATGGCAGTAGGGCGGGTACCATTGCGACGACGGAACGGGGCACGCGTGCGAATAGCCCGCCTCGAGGACCGTGTTATGCGCCGGTGATTTGCTGGTTTGAAAGATGTACGGGGAAACGATGCCCGTTGGTTCTGCCGTCGTCGAACGAGTCTCGCGAATGCCGACTTCGAACTGATTCCCGTTCGTTGCGCTGCGGAGGAGAGCGGCCTCGCTCCCCATATTCCAGCTGTAGATGTTAATTGCGAGCGGCTGACTCGCGCGAAATACACCGCGCCCGCCGAACGTATTGACGATTACGTCGGTCTGGGTTCCCTTGACTGGGTTGACTGCGATCGGTGACGTGTACAGGATTCGAACCAGGTTTGCGCGCCGGCTGAATTGGCTGTAGCTCGAGAACGTCGACCCGCGACTGTCGATCGGAGCCGATGTGATGATGTAGCCGACACCCTGAATCGGAGCCGTCAAGGGTTGATCGGCGTAGAAGGGGTGGTCTGTGGGCTTTAGCCATTTCGCCATGACGATCCAGTGAAGGGTGGCGGTCTTCGCGGCGCTCCCTGGTTCCAAGACGAGCCTCGGAATGAATCCGGCGAGCCTACGGAGGTTCGTGAAATCGCGATTGACGCCGGATTGGTCGAGCCGAGAGCCCTTACGAAGCGAAAGGTACCGTCGAACCACGCTCGGGGACGTCTGACCATAGGTCTTGATCGTGACATTTTCGATCTGCGCACCGGCCATCGCGGGCGAAACCGTTGGTGGGCCGAGGGGAGTTTTCGCCACGGCCGGTAGAGTCAGAAACAGGCATCCCGCGAGCAGCCAGAGGAGACTTAAGAAAAGACGCATTTCCAAAGCCCTTGACCGAATTTGGACGCGGGCAGTTTCGTGCCCGCTCCAAAACTCAAGCGGCGAGCAACGACCCGGCGACTACCCGTGTTTTGGTTGGGCTTTGGAAATCGCCCGATGCGTTAACCTTTGAACGGCTTGCTGACCGAATCGCCGCTGAACTGCTCGGCGGTCTTACCCGTTTTGGGATCGACGGTGTAGAGCAGATCGGCGATCTCGTCGGCGTGATCTTCTTCGTCCTTGAGAATCCCTTCGAACATACGCCGGCTGACCGGATCTTCTTTGCCGAAGAACGTCACGATATCGCCATAGATTTTGATCACGACCCGCTCGGCGAGCAGATCCTCACGGAGCAGATCCGCCAGCGTGTGGCCACTCTCGAAGGATGAAAACGCCCGTTTGCTGATGCCATTGGGATCGAGGTTCGGCACACCACCGAGTTGCTTAATCCGATCGGCGATCAGCTCGAGATGCTTCTCCTCGTCTTGCCAGTGTTCTTTGAAGAGTCCCTGCAGCTGCTCCTGATGGATCGAAGTGGTCATGTAGTAGTGCTGCTTATAGCGCAGCACGCAAATGATCTCCGAAGCCAGCGCTGCATTGAGCACTTCATAGACTTTGTCGAGCGGCAACGTGTAATAGGGGGTGACCGGACCATTCTCCATCGCCTCGCGTACCTTGGCCTGTACTTCCTTAACGTCGGATAGAATCGACATATGTGCCTCACTCCAGACTAGTGACGGTGATCGTATCCGCTCAGCTTCGACGGGTGTTGACGATTCCATTCCAGTGACAAAATACTATTCATACGCTTGTAATTCCAGGAGGTTGCCGTCGGGATCGAAGACGTGGAAAGAATGCGCCGTATCGCCTCGCGCGCCAAAATTCCCAATCATCTCACGTACGATCGAGATCTTACGCTCTTTGAGAAACTCGGCAATTTCCGACGGCGCGTTTGCCAGTGCGAGCGCGACGTGATTGAGATTACGATTCGGAGGCGTGGTGTCGCGGTGTGCGGGGTCCAGAAAATCGAGGATCGTGCCGGCATCGATCCTGACCGACGGAAACGGCACGCGTCCGGAGCGGAACTCGTCGGTTCGCTCGGGGCGAAGGCCGAGAATGCCGGCGTAGAAAGCCAGGCTTCGTTGCGCGTCGGAAACGTTGAGGACAATGTGGTCGAGTGAAGTTATCTTGATGTTAAGCATCTTAGTATCAAGATATCTGAAAGGAGACCGGCTGTCAAGTGTCTTAACATCGAGATATGCAGGATCGGATCGATCGAATTCTGGCCCAGTGGAGCCGCGAGCGGCCCGACCTCGATACCAAAGCCATGGGCTTGGTCGGCCGAATTCAGCGCGCTGCGGCGGCGCTTCGCCCTCGTCTGGACGATACGCACGGGCGCTGCGGGCTTGCGGGGGAATCGTTCGACGTCTTGGCTTCGCTTCGGCGCTCGGGCCGTCCGTACCAGTTGTCTCCGACGCAACTGTACCGAGAGATGATGCTCACATCGGGGGCGATGACCAATCGCGTCGATCGCTTGGAAGCGGCCGGCCTGGTGTCGCGACGTCCCGATCCGCAGGACCGTCGTGGCACGCTCGTCCGGCTTACGCCAAAGGGAAAGGCGCTTATCGATGCCGCAACCAGCGAACACGTAGCCAACGAGGGGCGTCTGCTCGCCGGCTTGAACGCGCGAGAACAGCTGCAACTCGGCGAACTGCTGCGAAAGCTGCTACTCTCTTTGGGAGATGCCGGCGATTGATTTAGAAGCTCTTGACATGCAAGGCCTGAGGGTCGAAAGCCAAGACTCACCGCTGGGACGCTGGACCATGGCGCGCTGGACACCTCCCGCGGACTCGGTGCTGCACGAAATCGTCGAGCGCATTTGGTATTTCGACGGCCAACTGACACATGCAAAGGAGCGCGTATTTCCCGATGGAACGGCCGAATTGATCGTGATGCTCGACGAGCGGCATCGTGATGGAGACAACCCTGCACTTGCAGCGTTTCCGGCCGTCTGCATCAACGGATGCCGGACGCAACCCTCGGTTGTCGTGAGTCCACGTGGGCGCTGCCGCGTACTCGGCATTCGGTTCGCACCGGCCGGCGCCTGCGCGCTCTTGCGTTCCAATATGCAGCATCTCCTCGACGTAACCGTCGACGTCCGCGACGTCATCGGGCGAGCCGCAGACGAACTCGGGGAGCGCTGCGCCACCGCTGCGCAGATCTCACTAAATGAACGACGAAATGCTGCTTCTGCCGTTTTCGCCGCGGTGGATTGGCTGGTGCCGCTCGCAAGGCGCGATCGCGACGACTTAGTGCAATGGACTTCAACGAAGATTCGTGAAGCGCGAGGCGCGGTGTCACTCGACCGGCTGGGCGCTCAGCTGGGTGTGTCGCGCCACGAATTTGCGCGGCGCTTTCGGGACCGCACGGGGTTGACGCCCAAACGCTTCGCACGGATCGTTCGTTTTTATAACGCACTTTCGCTCCTCCATCGCAGCGAGAAGATCGCGGCCGTAGCAGTCGAGCTCGCCTACTACGACCAGGCACACATGTACCGCGATTTTGCGGAGTTCGCGCACCTCACGCCGGGTGAATTCGTCTCGGCCACGCGGTATCCGGAGTCACCCAGCCTGGCCGAACCCTGAACAATTTTCCAAGACCCGGCTACAGCGATAGCTTATACTCGGTGCCATGAGTACGACACAAATAAGGACTGCAATGCAAACCATCTATTCGGCCCTTCGCTACAACGACGCAAAAGCCGCGATCGCATGGCTCAAATCGGTCTTGGGGTTCGAGGAGCAGGAGGTCTATGCCGGCGATGGCGACACGATCGCGCACGCGCAGCTGCGACTCGCCGGCAACTTGATCATGTTGGGAAGCGTCAAGGACGATGGATACGCGACCAGCCCCAAGAACTTGGGGGGCGTTACGGGCGGAATTTATATCGCGCTCGATAGCGCCGCCGATGTCGACGCCGGCTACGCCCGCGCCAAAGCCGCAGGCGCCGAAGTCATTCGCGAGCTCGAAGATACGGAGTATGGCTCGCACGAATTCAGCGTGCGCGATCCGGAGGGACACGTTTGGAGCTTCGGCACTTATCGCCCGCAGGCGTAGGTCGATTAAGTTGGGCTGCGCCCGACGGGCTACGGAACTATTTTGAACACGGTTCCGCAGCCCAGTGCGCCACCCGGGCCGCCGTCGGAGCAACTCGTCTGCGAGCCGCCGGATCGTGTAACCCCGTAGATCGCTCCACTCGCATCGGAGAGGAGATTGGTTTGTTGAGGTTCGGCGCCATGGATGGGCTTCTTGAAGTCGTACGCAACCCGAAACGCATAGCCTGGGTGTGAAGGCATTAGCTCGAACACGGTCCCGCAGCCGATACCGTGGCAGCCCCCGCCGCCAAGCGCAGCCGTGCCATACAGCACGCCGCCGGATCCTAGCAGCAGCGTACCTTCGGGTAAAAAACCGTCGGCGTTGCCCTTAAAGTTGTGAAGGACGCTTTCCGCATACGTCGAGCCATGTGGCGTCAGCTTAAAGACCACTCCGACGCCTTTAACCCCACCCCAATATGTCGTGCCGTAGATCGCGCCCGTGCGTTCGCTTGAGGTAACGACTCCAAAGGGAAGATTGCCGTCTGAACCATTGAACGCGTGGATGATGCTCTCCGAATAGCCGGACCCTTTGCGGGTGAGCTTGAAAACGGTGCCGCATCCACCATCGCTGCCGCAGTATCCTTGAGTGCTGCCACCATACATTGTCGTGCCGTATATCGAGGCGTGTTTATCGATAGTCAGACCCGCTTGCGGCAACTGGCCCCCGGAGCCACCTGGAAAGCTATAGATAACGCTCTCGACGTAACCCGACTCATTCGGCGCTAGTTTGAAGACAGCCCCGTCGTTGCGAGCACCGCCAAACGACGAAACGCCGTAGATCGCCCCGTTTGCATCGAGCACCGGCGGGCCCACCGGCTCCCACGCGTCCGTACCTCCAGTGAACCGGTAGAGCACGCTTTCCGTGTAGCCCGATCCTTCAGGCGTCAACTTGAAAACCGTTCCCCACCCGTTTCCCCCGTTGCCCGAGCTGCCGCCCAAAAAAGTAATGCCGTAGATTGTGCCGCCGGCGTCTGCAACGATTCCCCACGGTGACTCACCATCGAGACCGCCTTTGAAGTTGTAGAGAACCTTCTCGCTGTAACTCGATCCGCTGGGCGTTAACTCGAAAACGGTTCCGGCGCCGATTCCACCAAATAACGTCGTACCAATGAACGATCCCTTATCGCCGGGAATCAAGTTGCTGACGGGACCAGCGCCGTCGGAGCCGCCAAAACTATGAATGACGGTTTCTTGCCACTTCGGCGGCGAGGCTGTTCGAATCGACGATACGCTTCGCGCGGACGGTACCACGCCGCCCTGTGGCGTGCCCCCTCCACCTCCGCCGCACGCGGCTAACAGGGCAACCGCAACCACACTTGCGGCGTTGGGGCGGCGGCGTATTTTACGCGAAATCATGAGAATATCTCTCTTTAACAGCGGCTGCGTCGCAACACAATTATCGTGCTCTGGAGTCACAAGGTCAAGCCGCCGCACTCGCCTGAGTATTGCGAAGTCCGTGCGGCGAGGGGCTAGCGGCACCGAGAGCCTGCTACTCTAGCATTTGACACCGGCGGGGCCTCCATGACATAGTGAGGGCAACCCCGCGCGATCTTTCGGATGAACGCGATCGAGCCGCGCACACCCTTGAAAGATCGTCAGTTATTTCCACCTTCGAAAAACTCGGCTTGCGGCCGCCGTTGCAGGCTGCCCTGCTCGACCTCGGTTTCACCGAGCCCACTCCAATCCAAGTCCTCGCGATTCCACCGGCCCTCGAAGGCCGCGACGTCCTCGGCAGCGCCGAGACCGGCAGCGGCAAGACGGCCGCATTTGGCCTGCCGATACTGCAACGTCTCATGGACAGGCCACGCGGGAAGACGCGCGCACTCGTGCTCGCTCCAACCCGCGAACTTGCCGATCAAATCGCCAAGCATCTCATGTCGCTCGCTAAACATACGAACGTCAAGGTTGCGGCGATCTATGGCGGCGTCGGCTTTCGACCGCAACTCAACGCGCTCAAGCGCGGCGCCGACATCTTGGTCGCGACGCCCGGGCGCCTCCTCGACCATCTAAAACAAAGAACTGCGCGGCTCGACGATATCGAGATGCTTGTGCTCGACGAAGCCGACCGCATGCTCGACATGGGATTTCTCCCTGACGTTCGACGCCTTATTGCGCAGGTGCCGACAAAGCGTCAAACGTTCTTCTTCTCCGCAACGCTATCGGCGCAGATCTCCGGCCTCGTGCGCGAGATTCTCCGCGATCCGGTACGGGTAGAGCTCGCCGCGAAGATCGCTCCGGTTAAGACGCTGAGCCAAACCCTCTATGCCGTCCCCCAAGAGAAGAAAACCGATCTCCTTGTGGAGCTGCTCAAAGACAACAACATCTATTCGGCAATCGCTTTCACGCGAACCAAGGCTCGCGCCAACCGGCTGGCCGCCGCCCTCGAAAAGCATCGCGTTCCCGTTAACCTGATTCACGGCGATCGCTCGCAATCGCAACGGACGCATGCGCTCGAGAAGTTTAAGCAGGGTCAGTATCGCGTGCTCGTCGCAACCGATATTGCGGCTCGTGGCATCGACATCTCGGCTCTCGGGCACGTCATCAACTATGACGTTCCGCTGGTCGCCGCCGACTACTTTCACCGAGTCGGGCGAACCGCGCGCGCCAAAGCTTCGGGCGATGCAATCACCTTCGTCTCCTCCGACGAAGAGCCGCTGATCAGACAAATCGAACACACACTCGGAAAACGTCTCGAACGCGGCAAAAATCCGCTCTTTCCCGAAGCCAGCACGGAACCGCCCAAGCCGCGGGTCG
The DNA here is from genome assembly GCA_035484815.1 of Candidatus Acidiferrales bacterium. Classification (GTDB taxonomy): domain Bacteria; phylum Vulcanimicrobiota; class Vulcanimicrobiia; order Vulcanimicrobiales; family Vulcanimicrobiaceae; genus Cybelea. The sequence goes on along the minus strand of DATHOO010000053.1, from coordinate 5,464 downwards.
TCTACCGCTCCCGCCCGCGCCGCCGCTGATTTCGCGTAATCCCGCGTCTCTTTTCCGTTACGGCCCACGTTAGCGGCGCCGGAGAGAGTTTCACCGTCAGCCGACCTTTGCAGCTGTAAATTTCGACTTCTTTGCCGGTCGTGCGGTCAATGGGTGAACCCGGCCTTACGTCGAAATTCCGCCTGTATTGAAGCATCTCCGCTTCAGGAAGGTACAGCAAATGAGTACTTTAAATTCCGGTCGCTATGCGATAGGCATTTGCGCCGCCATTTGCGCTCTAGCTGGCTGCGGCGGTCGCACAGGCGGCGACTCGGCAGTTCCGCTAACGACAACCGGAAACGACGTCAGGCACCGTCAAGAATTTGCGTTTTCGGGAATAGAGCAGATTTTCACGGTTCCGCCTGGCGTGTCGAGCATAAAAATTGATGCCCTCGGCGCGAGCGGCGGCGGCTCCAACGGCAGTCAGGGCTCAAAAGTAACCGCCGGCGCCGGCGGGGAGATAAAGGCGACAATTCCTGTGACGCCAGGACAGAGGCTCGGTATTTTCGTCGGCGGCGCGGGTGGCACCGGCGGCAGCAGCGGCACTGGGAGCACCGGCGGCTACAACGGCGGAGCGCCGGGCGGCGGAGCGTCCTACGGCGGTGAAGGCGCGGGAGGCGGTGGCGCCTCAGACGTGCGTCAGGGCGGCGTGAGGTTGTCGCGCCGCGTCGTGATCGCCGCCGGCGGCGGTGGTGCCGGCGGTACGCACTACGGCTTCTACGAAGGCGGCGGCAACGGCGGTCTCGGCGGCGGCATGACCGGCGGGAACGGCGGCAACCCATGCTATTCCTATTTTTGCTACGGTTGCGGGGGATCGGGCGGCACCCAGAGCGTGGGCGGAGCCGGCGGCGGCGCCGGTAGCGGTATATCTGGCTATCACGGATCTAACGGCAGGTCCGGCCGAATCAGTACCGGCGGGGCTGGCGGCAACAGCAATCCTGATGGTGGCAGCGGCGGCGGCGGTGGTGGCGGCGGCCTCTACGGCGGCGGCGGCGGCGGCTCCGGAGCACAACGCACGAGTGGCGTTTGCGGTGGCGGAGGCGGCGGCGGCGCGTCTTCGTTCGCCGAGCCGACGGCAACCCACGTCGTTAACCGGCAGGGAGTGAACTTTGGCAATGGCTTGATCGTGATTACCTGGTAGAGCAAAAGCGATCGAGCGGATGAGCGAGACGATCGTACTCTATCGATCGCCTCGCTTGTCCCCGTCTGTCTTTAGGGCTGCGCGTCTCGGGTCAGCACGATGCCGTCCGGCTGGGCCCCATGTTGGAAGAGTATATCCTTGCTCGATTCGCCGCCCTTTGGATACCGATACCTATCGGCCGAACTTACGAGGACCTTAGGCGGCGGCACGCCTGGCGCGGATGACGTTGACGCGTTCGAAAGCCCGCGGGCCGCGTCCGCCACCCAAATGCCCTTGCTCGTCTGGGTGAAGGCGAAGCTTATCGGATCGCCGGCGCCCGTGAGCGGCGTCGTCGCAATCGGCATGCCGAGCGAGCCCTTCAGAGGTGCGTTGTACGCGAAGATCGTAAGGTTTTCTTGGTCGTCAATTGCGATTTTGTGCTTTGACGAAACTGCGATGCCACCCGGAAACCCCACGGAGTTGCCGGTGGTCAGCATGGAGATCGCTTTCCCGCTGACACCGCCGACGACTTCTCCGGCGACGAAGGCGCCGGACGCGTTCGTGCCGTCGATGTAGAGGTTGCCCTTGGCGTCGAACGCGTCGAAAAAAACTTTAGCGAAGTTGGGGTTCGAAAGCGTCGCCAGCAGCGTGCCGCCGTTATTAAAGAAGCTGACGGTTCCAGGTCCGTCGCTCGTCGTGAGGATGTTCGCCACTCCGAGATTACCCTTGCTATCGATGGCGACGCTGACGGGAGACTCGCCCGGATCGTTAATAGTCGTCGGCGTACCGTTGTAGCCCGCGGCGTACACCTGAATGCGGCGATTACCCGTATCGGCGACGTAAAGGTTCCCTGCCGTATCGAGCGCGAGACCTTGTGGCTGCGAGAAGCCGGTCAGTTGCGCCGTCTGCTTGCCCGCGGCGTTGAAAATATCGACCACGTTGTCCGAGGCATCGGAAACGATGACCGACGCACCGCCCTTAGCATTGATTTCGCTGCTAACGAAAGCAGCAGCCGGAAGGTTCGAGTGCAGTTCCCGAACGCCCGGACGCAGGACGCTAGTGCTCGCTGAAACTTGGTGGCCGACCGACGTGCTCTGCGCGCCGGAGCTTACCGGGGGAGCTCCGGCGCCGTTCGAGCAACCCGCCAGAAGCGCGAGAGCCATGGTTCGGCTTAAGACGTACTCGAGCCGTGATGGAATAGGCATTAAATGAAATTCTCCACTGATCGCAAGAGGGTGAGTGACTAGCTTACCGGCGCATACGGCCTTAGCCGTGGTCGATACGCATGTTTGTGCGAGCCGCGTGCCCGCGTGTTTATCCTCAAAGAATAGCACGAACGCGAGGCGGGGAAAAGTAACTAGCAATGTCCCTTTTGTACGCAACCCTAGAGGGCGCTACCTCGCATCTTCGCCCGCTCGATATGATGCCATCGCGTTTCATCCGCGTGCGCTCGCCTCAACCTCAGTCGTCTGTCTGCACAGCGATGCTGTACAAGGCGATCGCCGATCCCGCACAAAGCGTAGAAGAGGCTCACGGCCGGTTGGCACACTACGTCCAGCCGGCCGTGAAACCTCATGTCAGTGGATCTATCGTTGCGATGTGTATGCCGGCGGGATCTCCTTAGGCGGCGCGTACTGCATTTTCTTGAATTTCGAGCCCTTAAACCCTGGGGGTGGGAAGCCCGTATAACTCAGTTGCGTCAGCAGGTTGAGATTTTCGGGGCAGGCTTGATTTTGCTGGCAATCGGGACTGGTTGGCAGATTCAGATTTAGGACGATCCCGGAATCCGCGGTGTAGATCGTTTTTGTTCCGTAATTCGCAAACGTAAACTTCGGTTGCACCCGGCCGTTCGGATGGTACGCGAGCATGAACCATTGGCCGGTGGTCGCGGGGCTGCTTGAAGTGATCGGAGCAAACGACGACTCGGAATAGACCACGGCGTATTTCCACTGGTTGGTAGAAGCCCGCCCCTTGTGAAAACGGACTGGGGACTTCATTGAGAGCGCCGGCGGAATGCAGCCTTCGTATTGGATCGTGTCCCACGCCACCGGTTGGTCGGGTATTGAAGCAAAGCTCCATTCGGAGCCAGGCTGCGGGCACGGGAGGCTTGCAAGGGACGCCGCTCCGTACAGTAGCCCGAAGTGCGACTGGTTGGTGTAATACGAGTTCGGGCTCAAGCCGTTCGTGCCTGAAAGCGTGAACGTCGTTTTATTGCTGGTGGGATCGTACATGATGGAAGTCGAGCCCGTCGTGCACGGTCCGTTGCCTGAGGGGCAAAAGGCATCCCAGATGCCATAAAGTGGTAGCGCCTCGTTGAGCGCCGTCGTTACGTTTCCGTTGAAGACCAGATCGATGTCGGTTGGTGTCGTCGCCGGGTTGTACGCCCAGAAGTTGATTATTGTAGTCGGGTAGCCGTTGGCTTCGCTCGGATTGGGGGGCGTCGGCGGTGACATAATCGCTGCGCCGATCACGTCGTCGCTCACCGAAAGGCTATTGTTAAAGCTGTAAAGATACGTCAGGCTGTAACCTGAACCATGGATGCCAAGGTTGTAGACATCGACTGTGCCGTTTGCGTAATCGGCGGTTGCAAACTGCAGTCCCGATCCGCTCGCACTGGTAGGTCCCAGGTGCCCAAAAACGGCTGGGCCGTGCAGCGGGAATGGGCCGCCGACCAACTCGCAATTCGGACAGCCGGTGTAGATGTCGAGTTGGCCAGACGAGTCGATCGCAAGAAGGTTACCTGCGGAGTCGAACTCCAGGCCGCCGGGAGCGGCATTTTGGTAGCCGGTTGCGGCGACCCCTGCTCCAGCGCAGCCCGCGAAATACGTGAGCGTCGGATTACCTGAACCGTCGTAGGCCGAGGCATAGCAATTCCCACTTCCGTCCATTGCAACGCCAAACAGCTCGTAGATGGCTGAGTTCGTAAGGTTCGTCGGGCAATTAACCTGTGCGCTGAGGGTACAAACCGAGATGCTGCCCGGTCCTCCGCTGCTGTCGAAGATGTTGCCAACGGCGATCGTGCCGGTGGAGGCATCGAGGCTAGAAGCGTCGGACGGCTGTCCATAGGGATCGACGAAGCTACCCAGCAACGGCCCGCATCGACGTGAACCCTTATACACGACAACCGCTCCGGTGCCCCCATCAGGCTGAATCAGGTTGCCCGTGGGATCGACGTCAACGTCGTTTAGGTACGAAACAGGAGCAACGGTGCAAGTCGGTGGATGATTTGCCGAATTTGGATCGGCGTACCCGAAGATCGCCGAACCATCGAATTCGCTTGCGTAGAACCCGCTCTTGCCTTTGCCTTTGCCGCCTTTGCCTTTGCCGGATTCATCGCTGACGTCGAGTCCTGGCCCGGCTCCAGATCGGCTTAGCGTTTGCTTTAGAGAAGCACTCGAGCGTCGAGCACGCAACTCCGGCGGAATCACGCTTGCGAGACGCGACCATCGTTGCATGAGGCTGCCCCGGCGATGCGCGGCTGGAGCGGCTGGACCGGGGGCGACTTGTGACCCGCTGCCGCAGCCCGCGAGTATCGAAGCGGCAACCAGTACGCCTACGGCGGAAGGGGCCGCGGTTGAGATTTTCATTGTGTGCTCCATTTCTTGCAGATGAGAACGCGATGCGCATCGCTCGCCTCAACATAGCGGAGCCGGACTGCCTCAACCACCCACGTATCCACATTTAGCACCCACAAATAGGACGATGCTCAGAGTGCGGCCTCGGATCACTCCGCTCGCGCTCTTGCCGAGCGGCGGCCGGTGGAAGCTGGACTCGAAGGTCCCTGCTGCGCTCTTTTGAAGTTACGGGCGTATTCGGAAGAACGTTCCGCACGCTACTTCAAAGACGAGGCAGTCTGAGAAGTTGCCACTCAATACAAACAGCGCGTCGGGCGCCTCATCGTCGGTGCCGCCCTTGAAGTTAGCGGTGCAGCACCAGGGTGTTCGCCGTCACGTCCGCCGGCCAAGCTGTAGACTACGCGCTCCTCTCCTGACGGGCTTATCGAAAAGACCGTGCCAACTGATGTGCTCGGAGGCAGTAGCCTCGTCTGAGGCGCCGAAGGGCAGCCCAGGCTATGAACAAGGCGCGCTTCGAAGCTTTTTCTGACGGGGTCTTTGCCTTCGCTATTACGCTCCTCGCGCTCGGCTTTGTGCTGCCGGAAATGCATGCGCCGTCGAATCGCGAGCTTGCCGCCGCGCTGCTGCGGCTCTGGCCTAACCTCATCGCCTACCTCTTGAGCTTTTCAGTGATCGGACTCATGTGGCAGAATCACCACGCGCTCTTCCGGCTAGTTCGCCACGTCGACCG
>DATHOO010000052.1:0-38865 GCA_035484815.1 Candidatus Acidiferrales bacterium | reverse complement strand
TGTTTTACAGCAACGGTCTCATCGAAGGAGGCCGGGACATTGTCGGCAATTACGACCGACTGATTGCGGCAATCGCGCGCCCCGAGATCGTCAAAAGTCCGAACCCCGCCGATACACTTTATCGCGCAATCTTAAAACGCGGGAATAGCGACGACGTGGTGGTTTTAACGTTGCAACTCGGCACAACGCCCAAAGTGGGCCGGCGTTCGAGCGGTAAGGGTCCCCCTGGTAGGTGGATTTTCAACACCAATGACGTTGGCGCCGCTCACGACTCGCGACACTCCTTCGTTGCCGCGCTGCGTAAACGCGGAGTATGCGGACAATATGTGGACGCCGCAGAGCTCGTATTTGGAGAGCTGCTGGGTAACGTCGCGCGCTACGCACCCGGACCCATCGAAATCATTTTCGACTGGGGTGAGGGCGCACCAGTTCTTCACGTGCTCGATCGGGGCTCAGGCTTCAGGCTCGCACCCAAACTGCCCTCAGACCTGCTGAGTGAACAGGGGCGTGGACTCTACATCGTATGGTCGCTAGCCGAAGACTTCAACGTTACGGAGCGCTACGACGGCGGCTCACACGCGCGGGCAGTGCTGAACACTGGCTCCTCGGCACTAACGGTTTAACTGGGGAGAAAGCTGCGATCTATCGTTCGTACAGCCACCGCATTATCCCGGATCGGACGATGCCGTGCTCGACGTCGTGCACGCGCTCCATGAGGTGATCTTCTTCTTCTCCGGGCTCGACGCGCAATGGCTTACGCGTCATGACGGGACCACGATCCGTCGCAGTCGTGACGCGATGGAGCGTCGCGCCGACCCAGCGGCTCGACGCGGCGAGCGCATCGCGAACGGCGCGCGATCCACGAAACGCCGGCATCTGCGTACCGTCGGGCAGCCCAACCGCGTCGCGCGCCGGATCGAGCGGCAGAAACGCCGGATGGAGATTAAGCAACTGCGGAAAAGCGTGAACGAATGCATCGGAAAGCAGATGCATCCATCCGAGCAAAAGCACGAGATCGGGCTCTTCTGCGGTTGCAGCCGCGAGCAGCCATTCATCGTACTCGTCGCGCGATGCTTTATCGCGATTCCACACGACCGCGTGGGAGGGGATTCCTCCGTCGCGAGCGCGCACGAGCACGTGGGCATGCAGGTCGTTGCTGAAGAGCGCGACGACGTCGATTGGCAACCTACCATCGCGTACTGCATCGATTACGGCTTGAAAGTTGCTGCCGTTACCCGATGCCATCACCAGCACGCGCCGTTCGGGGCGAAAGAGCGATGCGCGCTCGAAGCGCTCGGCAACCCGCGCGCCAACGGCATCGGCGTAAAACTTGACCAGCCCTTCGTCACCAACCGCGGGAATCAATGCCCGCGAATAGCCGCGTTCGCGCAACGCGTTTAATGCAAGCCGCAGCAACAGCGCTCCCAAACCCTGCGCGCGCTCGTCGGGCGTAACGCCGACCGGTCCGAAAATGCCGACGCCGGCCTCGCGCGCCACTCCCTGCAGCCACGCGTACGTCAGCCCGTGCGGATCGAAGCTGGCGAAACCCACCGGCTTGCCGGCGCGACGCGCAACGATCGACGTACCGGCATGGGCTTCGGAACTCCACGCGCCGCCGAAGACTTCATCGATCCACGCGAGCGTTTGTTCGTCGGCCGGCGCCGGGCGGGCGATCTGGATTGCTGGCTGCCAAGCAATCGGAAGTTCACCATCGAGCTCGACGACGAGATTGAGAAGCTGCGACACTTAATCGTAGAGCGGTCGCAGCACTTCAGCGCACTCTTCGAGGAACGCCACGTCGCCGGCGGAAAACGCACCGGTGCGGTCGCTCTGGGCGTCGAGCGTTCCGATGACAATGCCGCTCTCGGCGCCGAGAATCGGGACGATCGCCTCCGACCCGGGGCCGTCATCGCTGACGACGGTCGATCGCGCGCTGATCGCCGCGCCGCTCAACCCGAGCGTTATGCTGAAGCGCGTATGGGCCGGCGGCGTTGATCCGGAGTGCCCGATGAGTCCGACCTCCTCGTCGCCGACGTCATAAATGCCGACCCAGCGATAGCCGCCGGCATCACGCACGAGTCGGGCCGCGGCTTGCGCCCGATCTTCGCGCGGGGTCTCCGCATCAATCGCTGCCAGGAGCGCGCGAGCGATCGTCTCATTCATGTTGGCCCGGATGAATGACGACCTGTGGCTCGTCCCCGCTGCGTGCCTCGATCCAGCCGACGACTTTAGCGCCCGGCACGGCGGCAACCGCTGCCGGCGCGTCTTGGAGTGAAACGATCAACGTGTAGCCGATGCCCATATTGAAGACGCGATAGCGCTCCTCGATTCCAAGATCTCCCCGCCAGACCAGCTCGCGCTCGATCGGCGGCACGCTCCAGCGCGCTTGTTCGAAGATCGCCTTGCACGTTTGCGGCAACGTCCGGGAGACGTTCTCGAGCAATCCGCCGCCGGTGATATGGGCCATCGTTTTCACGCCGGCGACGGCTTGAATCGCGCGCACCGCCCGGTAGTATGAGGGATGTTCCGCGAGCAGCGCATCGGCATAGGTACCCTCACCGAAGGGCGCGTTCCACTGGGTCGGTGGAATGAGATCGCGCGCGAGCGAGTAGCCATTGGTGTGCAGGCCGACCGCCGGCAATCCGACGATCACATCGCCGGGCGCTACGCTCTCTGGATTGGGCAGCGCTTGACGCTCGACGGTGCCGACGATGGTCCCCGCGAGGTCGAAATGATCCCGCCGGTAGAGTCCGGGCATCTCGGCCGTTTCGCCCCCAAGCAACGCGCAGTCGTGTGCTCGGCAGGCTTCGGCGCAGCCCCCAACGATCTCAGCAGCCACGGCGGCGTCGAGTTTCCCGACCGCAAGGTAATCTAAAAAGAAGAGCGGCGTGGCGTTACAGACGAGGATGTCGTTGACACAATGGTTGACGAGGTCTGCCCCAACGCTACCGAAACGGCCCAGCTCCGATGCGATCAATACCTTCGTGCCGACGCCGTCCGTTGAGGCGACGAGGACGCGATCGGTATCGCCCGGAAGCCGAAAGAGGCCGGCGAAGCCGCCTACGGCGTCGAGCTGGTCGGCATGCCGCCATTGGCCGAGCAACCGGCGGTAATGCGCCACGGCTTCGTTGCCGGCGGCGATGTCGACACCGGCGCGGGCATAACGCCCGACTGCCGGTGTTTTTTGCTCTCCACGAGGATTCTCCCAGCTTTCCGCCATAGGCTGGCAGTAGTTCACCGTCCGAAAGGTCCACCATGCAAGTTCATCTCTACGCCAATGAGCCGCTTGGCGTCAGTGCCGGCGCGCTCGTCGTTCCCTTCTTCTCGGGAAGCCCGCTCGAGGGCGTCACCAAAGACGTCGACGCGGCGCTCGACGGCGCAATCGCCGATGCGCTCGCGGCCGGCGAGATCCGCGGAAAGCTCGGCGAACACGTGCTGGTCCACGCCAAAGATCAGCCGTACCGCCGCGTTTTAGCAATTTCGCTCGGCGACCAATCCAGCTTTGAGCCGTATCTTCTGGCGCGTTACGCCGGAAGCGCAGTACGTTACCTCGGCCGGCGTAACGTGGAAAAGATTGCGGTGGCCTTACCGCCGCAAGCCGCGGGGCGCGAGTCCATCTGCGCCTCGTTCGTTGCCGAGGGCGCGATCACCGGAACGTTCGAAACGACGATCTATCAAGATCGCCCGGAACGTCCGCTCGCGACCAACGAGGTCGTTATCCCGGGCGCCGGCTTGGATGCAGCCGAGATTGAACGCGGGATCGCTCGCGGCAGCGCGATCGGCGAAGCGGTGAACCTCGCGCGGCGCTTGGCGGTAACGCCGGCGAACGATATGACGCCCACGCACATGGCCGAAGCGGCTAAGAAAGTCGCGGAAAGCAACGGACTCGAGATCGACGTGCTCGATGAAGCCCGCGCGCGCGCCGAGGGGATGGGTTCGTTTCTCTCGGTAGCGCAAGGCAGCGTGCAGCCCCCGAAGATGATCGTGCTGCGCTACAACGGCGATCCATCGAGCAAAGAGGTGCTCGCTCTCGTCGGCAAGGGCATTACGTTCGACACGGGTGGCATTTCGATCAAGCCGGCCGAGCGAATGGAAGAGATGAAATACGACATGTCGGGCGGTGCGAGCGTGATTGCGGCAATGAGCGCGATCGGCAAGTTGAAGCCGAAGCTCAACGTCATCGGCATCGTTCCGGCTACCGAAAACATGCCGGGCGGTAAAGCCACCAAACCGGGCGACATCGTTAAGGCGATGAACGGCAAGACGATCGAGGTGATCAACACCGACGCCGAGGGACGTCTCATTCTCGCCGACGGGCTCTGTTACGCACGCAAGCTTGGCGCGACCAAGATCGTCGATGCGGCGACGCTGACCGGCGCTTGCGTCATCGCGCTCGGGCATGCGTCCTCTGCCGCTGTCACGAACAACGACGCGTTCGTGGCGGAGTTTCTCGCCGCAGCAAAGCCGACCGGCGAGCGCTATTGGCAGATGCCCTATTACGAAGATTACACGATTCAGATGAAGAGCGACATCGCCGACCTCAAAAATACCGGCGGCCGCGCCGCCGGCACGCTGACGGCCGCGGCGTTCCTGCGTGAGTTCGTGGATGGCACGCCGTGGATCCATCTCGACATCGCCGGAACGGCGTATCTCGATAACGAGTCGGCGTGGCAGGCGAAGGGTCCGACCGGAACGCCGGTTCGCGCATTTTTAGCGCTTGTCGATTCTCTGTCGCATCGCGAAGGGCGCGCGGAATCGGCCGACGCTCAGGAAGCTCGCCCGAACGGCGCCCGGAAAGAGCTTGCGGTGTGACTCTGAAATCCCGTAATGGGATCGAGACGGCTCGACCGTACGAGCCGCATAAAAATCAGGCGATCCGCCGCCTAACGGCGGGCGCGATTAAACGGCGTAAAGGCAAGACGATCTTCCCGATTGCTACCGCCTACGACGCGCCCTTCGGTCAGTTCGTCGAGGCGGCGGGCATCGACGTCATCTTGGTCGGCGACAGCGTGGGCAACGTCGTCCTCGGCTACGACGAGACGACACCGGTCACGCTCGACAGCATCATCTATCACACGCAGGCCGTCGAGCGCGGCACGACGCGCGCGCACATCATGGCCGATATGCCCTTCGGCTCCTACCAGGTGAGCAACGAGGAGGCAACCCGCGCGGCGATTCGCCTCGTGAAAGAGGGTGGCGCGTGTTCGGTCAAGCTCGAGGGCGGGCGCGACCAAGCCGATCGCATCCGCGCCATTACGGGTGCGGGAATCCCTGTCGTCGGGCACATCGGCGTCACGCCGCAAACGGCGGGACTCGGGCCGGGCTTTAAAATGCGAACGCATCGCGATCGCTTGATCGACGATGCGCGCTCGGTGGAAGGCGCCGGCGCGTACGCGATCGTGCTCGAAGTGGTCGATTATGAGATCTCCCGCGAGATCACCGAAATACTCTCGATTCCGACCGTCGGAATTGGCTCGGGCCCGCACTGCGACGCACAGGTGCTGGTGCTGCACGACATCCTGGGCATGTATCCGCATTCGCCCAGCTTCGCGAAGCGCTATGCCGAGGTGGGAAATCTTGCGACCGAAGCGCTGCAAGCGTACGCTCAAGAAGTTCGCGAAAAGATTTTTCCAGGCTAAGACTGCAGTGCCGGCCTGCTGGCACTCTGAAATGCGAACATCGCGGCATGTTAGAACATGACGATTGGTCCGACCCCTTGATTATCGCGATGCGCGCTTTCGAGCGCGTCCTTCTTGCGTGTGACGCCACGCCTCCAGCGCATCGAGACGCCGGCGAATCGCCTGCATCTCTTCGATCAGCGCCAACCCTCCGGTGGCCAAGCGGCTCGCTTCGGCCGCTGAACGTCGTTCCTCTGACGCTTCACCGAAGTAGAGCACCTCGGCACTAGTCTCAAGCGCCCGCGCGAGCCGGACAACGATGCCGATCGAGGGATTGCGCCGCTGGTCCGCTTCGATCTTATAGAGCGTCGGATGATTGACTTCGGCCCGCCGAGCGAGCTCGTTCTGAGATAGGCCCAAGGCACGGCGTCGGGCGGCGATTCTCTTTCCCAGCGTCACCCATCGGGACTGTAGCAACCGGCAACCGTGGCCCTTGAACCATTCGGTATTGCCGAATGGTTCTGCCGGCAGCCTGCTATGCTCGCGCTGCGTGTAGCTGGTGCGCGGCGGGAACGTTCGGATATTCGCCGATCAGGCAGCCCAAACACATCGTTTCGCGTTTGCGCCCAACCGATTCGATCAGACCTTCAAGACTTAGGTAGCCGAGCGAATCGGCGTCGGTCTTCTGCCGAATCTCCTCGACGGTATAGTTGGCGGCGATTAGCTCGTCGTAGGTCGCCATGTCGACGCCGAGATAACAGGGATGTTTGATCGGCGGCGAGGTGATGCGCAAGTGAACCTCCGCGGCGCCGGCTTCACGCAACAGCGCCACGATTCGGGGCGTCGTCGTGCCGCGCACGATCGAGTCGTCGACGACGATAACGCGCTGTCCTTGCAGGTTCTCGACAACGGGATTGAACTTCAAGTGCACACCGCGCGCGCGCATCCGCTGATCGGGGCTGATGAACGTGCGCCCGATGTAGCGGTTCTTGATCAATCCCTCGATATAGGGCAGGCCGCTCTCCGTCGCATAGCCGATGCCGCCGGCTACGGCTGAGTCGGGTACGGCCATGACGACGTCGGCGTCGACCGGATGCTCGCGCGCCAGCCGGCGGCCCATTTCGTAGCGCGCCATGTAGACCGAGCGATCGTTGAACTTTGAATCCGGCCGAGCGAAATAGATGTATTCGAACATGCAAAGCGCGGGTTGGGCCTGGTCGACCTCGACGTGGTACGATTCCAGTCCATCGGCCGTGATGCGAATGATTTCACCGCGATCGATCTCGCGCACATATTGTGCGCCAATCGTTCCAAGCGCACACGACTCCGACGCGACCACATAACCGTTGTCGTTGAGCTGACCCAGGCAGAGCGGGCGCACACCCCATGGATCGCGAAAGGCGTAGAGTTCGCTCTCCGTAGAGAGAACGATCGAATACGCGCCGCGCGCTCTTTTGAGCACCGACGTAATCCGGTCGACCATCGAACCCTTCGCCTCAACAATGAGCTTCGCCAGGACTTCGGAATCCGAAGTCGCTTGCAAAACCGTCGTCGGCGCTAGCGTTTCGCGCAGCTCGTCGGTGTTGGTAAGATTGCCGTTATGCGCGAAAGCAAAGTCGCCGAGCTCGGTACGTTCGAGGAGAGGCTGCGCGTTGACGACCATCGAGGAGCCGGTGGTCGAGTAGCGCGTGTGGCCGATAGCGATGTGCCCGGTGAGCTCGCCGAGGATGTCCTCGTCGAAGATCGCACCAAGCAAGCCCATCTCCTTGTGCGACCGGATCGTTCCGCCGTCGGCTGCGGCAATGCCCGCGGACTCCTGGCCACGGTGCTGGAGCGCGTAAAGCGCAAAGAACGCGAGGCGGGCTGCGTCGCGACCCGGCGCAAAGACCCCCGTTATCCCGCACATCTTCTTCTATTATAACCTATAAGAGCTTGTCCTAACGCGAACGCCGGCCCCCGAAGATCTGCAGCAACGCAAGGAAGATATTGAGCGCGTCGAGGTAGATGCTCGTCGCCATCATGACCGGCGTTAACCCGTCGCCGCCCGCCCGAATCCTCGCGAAATCGATGAGCACTAAGCCGGAAAAAATAATCAGCGTAAGCCAAGCGTAGGTTTCCGGGTGGATGAAGCGCACGAAGATCGAGATGATTCCAATCACGACCAAGCCGAGCAGTGCGAGGAAGAAAATGCCTTGGAAACGCCGCAAATCGAGTCCCGTCGCATAGACGATCGCGCCAAGCGCAAACATCCCAAGGCCCGTTGTCAGCGCCGCATTTACGACGATGTCGGGACCGAAGGCACGGACATACTGCTCGATCACCGGCGCGATGCCGATTCCCATGCAGAACGTGAACGCGTAGAAGAGCAACAGCGTCAGCGCTTCGTTGCGGCGGACGGCGTTCATCGAGATCAATAGGACGAACCCGCCGATCATCGCAACCACCCCGAGGCCGTGTGAAACGCCTTGGAAAAGCCAGGCCGCTAAGGCGGTGACGCAGAGCCCAAGGGCCGTCAGCCCGAGGACCTGCGCGAGAAGCGAGCTCGTCGGAATCGCCGGCGCAAGCGGGGCGCCCAATTGACGCTGTGGTTGGAAGCGGAAAGCCATGACGCTCTATATTAACCTCCGGACGACGCGATAGTTACATGCAAGCGAGCGTTTGCCGCTTATCCGCCGGGCTCCGGCTCGAAGTACCAGTCGGGCACGCTTGCCGGAAAAGTGATGTCGCTTAAGTCGTCGGTGACGCGCTCAGTCTTGCTCGACAGGAAGCCGTGCGTTGTGGCTTCGGCATCAATGTGAACGATACTCCAAACGTGCGCCACGCCGACCGGTGCAAAGCGATAACGCACGAACGCCCTGGTCTGGCGCTCGTCGTACGGCCGTTCGTAGAGCAACTGCACGATCTCGAACGTGGCTTCTTCTACCCATAGCTCGCGCAGCGGGTAGCGATCCGGGTCGAGGCGAGGATGGAGCGCCAGATGGTAACAGCGGCGATTTCCAATGCTTTCCTCACCCAACAGATGAATCTCATACACGTGCGAGTTTGCGGTCACCGTTGTAATCGTTTGCAGCGGATCCGGTGCGAGATTCGGCGGCGGCGAGGGTAGCGGCGAGCCACCGTTGGGGAGCACGCGATAGAAGCCCAGCGGCGTCCCCGCAGGCCCGCTGATGAACGCGCCGCGCAGGAGAACTCTTGGAGCAGCGCCATCCGAGGGAAGTGCCTGGGCGAAGCTACGACCGTCGCGCATTCGCACCGTAAACGCGACGACTTCGCCGGCGCCGCATTTATCCGCGAGAAACGTCTGCTCGCAGGCGATGTGGAACGATTCGTAGGGCGGAACGGCGCGCGCGACCCACGCCTGCTGTGCGCGCAAAAAGATCGCCGTAGCATCGACCATCTGCGACTACTTAACGGACGGCGATGTCGGTGCGATAGGTCAGCGACTTGGTGCCGAGACGCTCCGCGAGCCGGTTCACGGAGTCGTAAGCGCGCGCGCGGGCTTGCGCGAGATCGTCGCCGAGCGCGGTGACGGTGAGGACGCGTCCGCCGCCCGTATTGACCGTTCCATTAACGCGCTGCGACGAACCCCAGAATGCCCGGCATCCCTCGTCGAGCGAGAGATCGGCACTCAGGCCCTGCAGCGGTGTATTGCTACGCGGATATTCGCCCGTGGCGAGCACGACGCCCACGCAGTGTTGCTGTGAGCTGGTGGCGACGGAAAGGTCCATCGCGCCACGGGCCACGGAGTCGAGTAGCAGCGCGAAATCGCCGCCGACGCGCGGCAAGAGCACCTGTGCTTCCGGATCGCCAAAGCGGACGTTAAACTCAATAACCTTCGGACCAGTCTCGTTCCACATCAGTCCGCAGTACAGCACACCCAGATACTCTTCGCCCTCGGCGAGAAGCCCGCGCAGCAGCGGTGCTAGGATCTGTACCCGCACGCGATCGTAAAGATCTCCAGGAAATCCGGCGGGGGGCGAGTAGGCCCCCATGCCGCCGGTATTCGGCCCCGTGTCGCCGTCGCCGGCGCGTTTATAGTCGCAGGCTCCGCCGATCGGCAAGATCGCACGCCCATCGCAGAGCGCGAAGACGCTCACCTCACGTCCCTCGAGACGCTCTTCCAGCAGCACGTCGGAACCGCCGCCGGGAATTCTTCCGCGCGTATACCAGTCGGAGAGAACCGCGTGAGCCGCCTCGACGTTGGCCGTCACGACGACGCCCTTCCCGGCAGCGAGGCCGTCGGCTTTGACGACCACGGCGCCGTTCCACTCTTCGAGCACTTTCTTCGCCGCGTCGAGCGAATGCACCACGACCGCGCGCGCCGTAGGAATGCCGTGGCGTTCCATAAAGCGCTTCGCGAAGACTTTGCTCGATTCAAGCCGCCCGCTCGCGCGATTCGGTCCGAAGACGGCGATGCCCGCATCGCGCAAGCGATCGCCGACTCCGGCGGCGATCGCCGTTTCCGGCCCCAGCACGACCAAATCGATTGCTTCGGCCAGACAACGGTCGGTGAGCGCCTTACCGTTGGTCGCCGCGATCTCCCAGTTTTCGCCGCGCGACGCCGTGCCTGCATTCCCTGGCGCCGCGAAAACTGCTTCGCACGATGGCGACGCCGCCAGCCGCCAGGAAAGCGCGTCTTCACGCGCGCCGTTACCAACGACGAGTACGCGCATCGTTTACTCCCACTCGACCGTCGCCGGCGGCTTCGTCGTCACATCGTAGGCGACGCGATTCACGTCCGGCACTTCGTTGACGATCCGCGCGGAGATTCGCTCGAGCAGCGCGTGCGGCAAGCGCGCCCAATCGGCGGTCATTCCATCCTCGCTGGTAATGGCGCGTACTGCAACGAGGTTCGCATAGGTGCGGCCGTCGCCCATGACGCCGACGCTCTTCACCGGCGTAAGTACGGCGAAGTACTGCCAGGGACGCGGGTCGAGATCTGCCGCATCGATCTCTTCACGTACGATCGCGTCCGCCCCGCGAACGATTGCCAGGCGCTCCGGCGTCACATCGCCGATGATCCGCACCGCCAAGCCGGGTCCCGGAAACGGCTGGCGCGCCACGATCGCTTCAGGGAGTCCCAAAACGCGCCCGAGCGCGCGCACTTCGTCCTTGAAGAGCGAGCGCAGCGGTTCGATCAACGCCAGGTCCATTTTTTCGGGCAGGCCACCGACGTTGTGATGCGACTTGATCTTGTGACCCGCCTTGCTCTCGGGCGTCTTCGATTCAATCACATCTGGATAGAGCGTGCCCTGAACGAGGTATTTGACGCCTGGAATTTTTGCCGCTTCGCGTTCGAAGATCTCGATAAACGTATGCCCGATCGTGATGCGCTTGCGTTCGGGGTCGTCGATGCCCTTGAGCCTGCCGAGAAACTCCTCGCGCGCATCGACGGCCACCACGTTGAGATCGAGCACGTCGCGAAAAGCCGCAAGCACGTGCTCGACTTCACCCTGGCGCAAGAGTCCGTGATCGACGAAGATGCAGGTTAACTGCCGTCCGATCGCGCGTGCGACGAGCGTCGCGGCAACGGCGGAGTCGACGCCGCCCGAGAGCGCGCAAATAACCTTGTCGTCGCCGACCCGTGCGTGAATTTCCTCGATCGAGCGATCGAGAAACGACTCCATCTTCCAATCGCGCTCCAGACCGGCGATTTCCCCGAGGAAGTTCTCGAGAACCGTACGTCCGTATTCGGTGTGTACGACTTCGGGATGGAACTGGACGCCGTAAATCCGCTGCTTCGCGTCGCCCATCGCGGCAACGCGACAACGCGCGGTGGAGGCCAGCGCGTGATATCCGCTCGGCAGCGCGACAACGGTGTCGCCGTGCGACATCCAGACGCGCGACTCTTCGGGCACGCCATCGAAGAGCGGCGTTTCACGATTGGCAACGAGCAGGGTCGCGGGGCCGTACTCGGCGTGATCGAGTTTGACGATCTCCGCGCCGATTTCGCGCGCCAGCAACTGCATACCGTAACAGATGCCGAGGATCGGCACCCCCGACTCGAGGATCGCCGAATCCATTTCCGGTGCGCCATCGACGAGGGCGCTCTCTGGACCGCCGGAGAGAATCAGTGCCGCCGGCCGGCGCAGCGAGAGCATGCTCCAGGGAGTATCGTAGGGCACGATCTCGCAGTAGACGCCGAGCTCACGCGTCCGCCGGGCGATCAGCTGGCTGTATTGAGCGCCGAAATCAAGGACGAATGCAGTTGCCGGCACGAGGCTCGCTAGCGCGCGGCGGCAGCCGCGGCCGCGAGCGCCGCGTCATACTCGGGTTCGTTAGCGACGTCCGGCACGATTTGCACGTAGGTAATCGTCCGATCCTTTCCGATGACGACGATCGCGCGCGCCAGCAGGCCAAGTTCGGCGATCAAGAGACCGTAGTTCGTGCCGAAGCTGCGGTCGCGGTAATCCGATAGCATTTGCAGTTTGACATCGCCCTGCGCCGCAGCCCAGCGTGCTTGGGCGAAGGGCAAGTCCATGCTCACGACCGCCGCGACGACGTTGGCGGGGAGCTCTTCGAGTCGCGCATTGAACTTCGTGGATTCGAGCGAGCAGACGCTCGTATCGAGCGACGGCACGACGATCAACATCGCGGCGCGTTCGCCCTCGTCGGTCAACGTTTCCAGGGTAACGGTTGAAAGATCTTCGGCGGTGAGTGCGAACTCGGGCGCCGGCGCACCGACGCGCGGCTCGGGGCCGAGCAGCGTCATCGGGCTTCCTTTAAAAGTAATCACTCCGGCACGGTCTTGCACGCGATCGACGGTCATTGGAGCACCTCCCAAAAGCAAGTTTGAATGTTCTATGTCAACACGTCTTCGAGGCGATCGGTGCCGCGGGCCATCACGATCTCCATTGCGATGCGCTCGCCGACGGAGACGTCGCGTCCCCAGCGGTACGACGAGTACGGTGTATAGCGGGTTCCGGGCGAGCCCGGGATGCGCAGGGAGACGTCGTAACAGATCAGCTCCTTCGGCGGCCCAGCGGCGATGACGCACTGCAACGCAAATGGACCAATCACACCCGGCGGGTAGAGCTCCCGCGCAGCCGCAACGAAGCGCTCGCCCATCTCGAAGGCTGGTTCGAGCATCGATTCGAGAATCGTCGCCGCAATGTGCCCGGCCTCCTCGAGACGCATGGTCACACCGCGAACGCTCTCGAGCGCGGCCGGGTGAACGTTGCGAAAGCCTTCGAGGTTGGTCTGGCGGCGCGTGTCGGTACCGCTGAGTTCGAGCTCTCCGAGCAGCGGCGAGTAGAAAAAGTTGAGATTTACCGATGGTCCGAGCGCGTACTCCTCGATAACCGCCTTCGCGAGTCCGTCTCCGGTAAGCGCGCCCTCGGCGATCAGCCGTTCGCTCACTGCGACATACTCCTGCGCCGACGACGCAAGAAAGAACGCGCGCTCGAAGCCGACCCTTGCGTGCGGCGCCTTCACGATCGCGAGCCGGTCGATCTCCTCCGGCAACGCGAACTGCTCGGGATGCCGAATGCCGGCCGCACGCAGGAGCGCGTACTGGTCCGCGCCGCCCTCACGCTCTTCCGCTCGCAACAAGTGGCGGTTGCCGAAGAACGGGACCAGCATGCGGGTTTCGATTTCGTCGTAACTATGTTGCTGGCGCAGGTAAACCTCGAAGGAGCGGTTGGCAACGAAGAGCACGTTCTCCGCGAGCAGCCGCTGCTGCACATCGTCGCGCAGAATTTCCGCGAACGACGCGAGCTCGATGACGGCGTCGACGCAGCCGCGGCGCACGGGCTGCTCTTTGGCCGCAAAGTGCTCGACGTACGTGCGCTCGCGACCTTTCGCGGTGACGACGAGGTTCCGCAGACCCTGCAGGCGCGCGCCATATGCCACCTCGAGTGCTGAGTGGCTTCCGATCGAACAGAGGGTTAAGCGCCCCCGATCGTAGCGCTCGAGCGCGCGGGCAACGTACTCCGAGGTCACGGCCGCGTCATTCGACGCGAATCTTTCCGCCCATGCGCTGCCACACGGCGGGAGCGTAGATCGCCAGCAGGACGATGCCGAGCAGCGTCACGGTGAGCGCGCAGCTCAGCGCCGTAGCCGACGGCGCCGCCTCGAAGATCGAAATGCCACCGCTGCCCGCCGGAAACGCCGGGAGCAGATATGGGAAGAGCGTTCCAGCCGCCGTTACCAGAAGCGCTACGATGAAGCAGGAAGACATTGCAAAGGCGCCGACCTCGCGCCCTTTGCGCGCGGCTTGCCACAAACCGGCCAGCGCAGCCAGCGAAAGCAGCGGCATCACAAAGAGCCAAGACGCGCGAATCGGCACGTGCATCGCAAAGGTCGAGGCGGTCACCGCTACGTAGAGCACGAGCATCAACCACACCGCGCGGCGCACGAGACGCGTCGCGCGAGCCCCCGGCTCACCGTCGATCCGCATCGCCGCAAAGGCAGCGCCATGCGCACCCAGTGTCACGAGCGCGAAGACGCCCACCAGCAGTGCGTAAGGATTGAGCAGGAACGCAAACGTTCCTTGAAAATACCCGGCGGAATCGAGCGGTACGCCGCGCAGCAGATTTCCCAGCGCCACGCCGAAGAGAACGATGAGTAGCCCGCTCGCGAGCGAGAAGGCCGCATCCCAGAATTGATGCCACAGCTCCGAGGCGCGGCGCTCGCGCACCTCGAGCGCAATGCCGCGAAACATCAGCAGCCAAAGCGCGTCGATAAACGGCAAATAGAATCCGGAAAACGAAGACGCGTAGGCTGCGGGAAAGAGCGCAAAGAGCGCCGCGCCGGCGGCAATGAGCCAGACTTCGTTGCCATTCCAAAATGGTCCGATGCTCGCCATCGCGCTGGCTCGCTCGTGGTCGCTGCGGCCGATCAGCGGCGCGATCGCTGCAACGCCAAGGTCGTAGCCATCGAGCAGGACGTATCCGGTCAGCAGAAACGCGATAACCGCGAAGCCGGCGACGCTCATGTCTTGTCCGCGGCGGACGGACCTAACTCGATCTCGCGCAGCACCATAAACAAGTAGAGGACGCCAAGCAGAAAGTACATTCCCGCAAAGCCGATCAAAGTAAAGATGGTTTCGCCGCTCGCTACCGTCGGGGACGTGCCTTGAGAGGTTCGCATCAGACCGTAAATGATCCAAGGCTGGCGCCCGACTTCGGCGACGACCCAGCCTGCCTCGTTGGCGATGTATGGAAACGGCATCAAGAGCATCAAGAGCCAGAGCATCCAGTGCGCTCGCCACAGCTGCGCTGCCAGCAGCAGCAGCACCGCGATTCCGGTCACAGCGGCGAAGATGGTCCCGAGCCCCACCATCACGTGGTACGCGTAGTACGTCAACTCGACGGGCGGCCAAAGTTCCCGCGCGTAGGCACTCAAACCGCTGACGTTGGCCCTGAAGTTTCCATAGGCAAGGAAGCTCAAGAACTCGGGAACGAAGATCGGATCGATCAGCTGCTGGTGCCTGGCGTCGGGCATCCCGATGATCGCGAGCGGCGCCTCGCGTTCGGTCGCGAAGAGCCCCTCCATCGCGGCAAGTTTGATCGGCTGAAAGGTCGTTACGTTCCTACCGTTGCGGTCGCCGGTCGGGAAGATCGCCAACAGCGAAAAGATCAAGCCGACAATGACGCCGGCTCGGACGAAACGCCGCCCGATCGCTTCTTCGCGGCGCGACAACAGGTAGTATGCGCCGACGCCCATGACGATGAATCCGCCGGCGAGCAGCGCTCCATTGAGCACGTGCAGAAACTGCCAGATCAAAAACGGTGAGGAGAGCACGGCCCAGATGCTTTCGAGTCGGATCGTGCCATCAGGGTCGATTGCATAGCCGACGGGATGCTGCATCCATGCGTCGGTTGCAACGATGAAGAAGCCCGAGAGCCACGAGCCGGCACAGACCAGCACCGCCGACCAGGCCGTAAACATCGTGGGCAGCTCGCGACGCCGGTACAAGAGCACGGCGAGAAAGACCGACTCGAGAAAGAACGCAAACATGCTCTCCATCGCCAGCGGCTGCCCGACCACCGCCCCGCTGCGTCGCGAAAACGCCGCCCAGTTCGTTCCAAACTGAAACTCCATCGGAATCCCGGTAACGACGCCCGCCGCGAAGTTGATCGCGAAAATTCTCGTCCAAAACCGGGCGATGCGCGCCGTCTCCTCATCGCGATTGCGCGCCGCCTTCCACGTGTAGGCGGCAACAAACGGCGCCAGCCCCATCGTCCCGATCGGGAAGAGGTAATGGAACATGATCGTAAACGCGAACTGCAGGCGGTCGGCGAGTACCGGATCCACGTGCGGTGGCGCTTACGTACCGAGAAGCTTCCGAGCTTGGGGGCTATCCTGGTATTCGACCGTGAGAATCGCTTTGATCGCGCGGGCCGACTGCCGCGATTGCTCGTCGGTCATCCGCTCCAACGTGGTGTAGGACCAATACAGCAGCATCGGCAAATCGCGATCGCGCGGGTAGACCTTCTGCATGTCAACGATGGCATGGGCGACGTTCGTCCCCTCGTCGCTCTCGGCGTTTCCATAGTTGTAGTCGAGCATGAAGTTGACGTGCTTGAGCCGATTCTCGATCTCGAGGATCGACATGCCCAAAGGACCGAAATATTCGTCGGCCGGCGCGAGGGTCGTGAGGTAGACATCGTGCGGCACGGCGTTGACCGTTGCAATAACGCGAATCGGATCGACCGCTTTCAGCCGGGCGATGAAACGCTGCGCGTTCGCCACGTCGGCGGCCGTATATCCCTGGGCCGTTGAGGTCGAGCTCGCGACGTTCACGAACTCGTTCCCCCAGTTCGTCGGCAGATGCGCGACGGGGAAGTTCGGCGCGGCGGCACGCTGGAGCGCGAGACCAAGCCAGGCACGGTCGTGCGTCAGAAGCCAGGCACGCCAATCCGCCTCGACTTGAATTAGCAACGCATCCACATCGCCCGGGTAGGTCTTGACGTTTGCGGTTGCGTCGGCGTCCGCGAGTCGCGCAAGCAGCGCCGTATCGCCCTCCGAGTTCACCCGCTGCAGCAGGCCCTGCGCCTGCGCGATCAGCTGCGGATCCTCGGAGTGTTTGGTCACCCAATCGGCCGCCTCGCGAACCCACCAGACCGCCCCGTCGTGGTTCGTCAGCGGATTGTAGTGCAGCCCTGTGCCGATCGCGACGGTCAGCGTAGCGAGTTCGCCGTACGCCGGATCCGTGGGGTACTGCAGCGAGTAAGCACGGCCGGCGTTAAAGATCGTCGACAGATAGGTCGCCTGGGCTCGAAAGTCCCAGCCTTGCGCCGTACCCTTCGCGAAAGCATCCTTCATCTGCCCGTAGAGCACCGTCGGATCGACCTCGACCGTCGCGCCCGCGGCAATTGGAGCGAGAACCGCGACCGCCAGGGCCGCCGCTTTATACCACGCTCGAGTCATCCAATACCAAATGAAGGTTATTTGTCAGCAACGCGTTCTTGATCTCCCTAGCGATTCGCCGGCCCGTCGACATCGATTCGGAGTAGTTAAGGTACGAATACGGCGATCCGTCGATAAAAAGGTTCGTCCCGGCGACGATCCGGGCCGAGATCTCCATGACGTAGAACTGCATGTCCGGCGTAATGATCGTCTCGATGCAGAACGCACCGAAGAGCCCCTTCGGCCCGGCGATCTCCTTGCTCACTGCGACGACGTCGTCAGCCATGCGCAACGCCTCGGCGAGCATCGATTCACGCAGCGAGACCGGCTGATTTCCGACGACGACATACGAAGGGCTCACGTCCATCCCTTCCTGCGCGGCCGCCGGGATGCGGCCCAGCGAATCGACGTTTGTTTCATAGCGGCGGTCCATCGACATAATCTCGAGCTTCCGCTGCAGCGGCGAGTAGAAATAGTGAATGTAGAGCGGTACTCCGATGATATATTCCTGGATGATGTAGGCTTCCTTGAGATGCGCCGCTCGAGCCTCGAAATCGTGGGCATCCCTAATGAACATGTAACCCTTGCCGCCTGCCGCCCCGTAGAGCTTTACGATGACCGGCCGGTCGATTTCGGCGCCGCTGCGAAACTGCCGCGGCAGCTTGAGCCCCGCCCGCGAGAGCCACTGGCGCTGCAGCTCGCGGCTCGCCTCCCAGTCGAGCACCGCCTTGTTTCCAAAATACGGAATCGTCATCTTCTTATGCTCGTCGAGCGAGAGGTAGGCGACGAACGAGCCGTGGGGCACGATGATAACTTTGCGCTGTTGCAGTTCTTCGATCCGCGACATGAACTCCGAATATCGCTCGAGGGTGATGATTTCGTCGATAAACGCAAACGAGCGGTAGAGGCGCTCCGTATCGCGGTTCGAGATGGCGAGCGTACGAAATCCCTCGTCGTGGGCCCCTTTGAGAATCTGCAGCGCAGAATGCGAGCCCAACGTGGCGATGGTGTACGGCCGGTCCATTCGCGCTGGTACTACTCGGTCGCGACGGAAATGTCCCGGTCGCTTTCGCCGACCGCGACGACGGCGCGCTCGATCGCCGGGTTGCACAAAAGCCGGTCGATTGCGGCATCGAGCTCGCGGCGGCTCACCGGTCCGCCGCGCGCGTCGATGAGACGCCACCCGATCGCGTTGGGCGCGGCCGGTGGCGCAGGCCCGAGGGACTCGATCCAGACTTCGCCGGAACGCGGAGCGCCGGCATCGAGCACGGCGAGCTTATGCTTGTTGGGATTGAAGATCGTCTCATCGCTCTCGATCCGCACGGTGAGCGTGGCAACGTCGGCATCATCCTCGAAGAATCGAATTTCCGCGCGCTCCACGCGCTCGACGTGCACGCCCAGTTTGCGCAGCGCGACGAGCGCTGTGTACGCCGCATTGTCGGGAATCTTTAGGCTTATCGCAACCACCCGCATCGTCATGCTACCGCTACGACGAAGCTGCGGAATAGTGCGGCGCCCCCCGAGGGCGCGAGCACGTCGGTGCCTTCGCAACGATCGGGATGATTGAAGTTCCAGCCGTCGCGCTCGGGATGCGGCATGATCGCAAGGACGTTGCCGGCGCGATTCACCAACCCCGCGCATCCGAGCGCAGAGCCGTTCGGTACGGCAGCGGCATCGACGGTTCCGTCGTTGTGCGCATAAACGAAAGCGAGGTGATCGCCGGCAACGATCTCGTCCAACCGCTGCGGCGTCGCCGCTAAGCGCCCTTCGGCATGCGCCGCCCAGGCAGGAACGAGCGCGTCTTTTGGAAGCGCCGCCGTAATCGCGCTTCGCGACGGTTCGACGGCGAGCCGCATGTACACGTGGCGGCAGACGAAGTGCGGCTCCGGCGCATTTTTGGCAAACGCCGCCGTCGGCTTGCGCCCGACGCTGGTGCCCGGAACGAGCCCGGCTTCGAGCAGTATCTGCGCACCGTTGCAGATGCCCAAGACGAGTTTTCCTCGCTCGGCGGCGTGGGCGACGAAATCCATGATGCGATCGTGGGCGGCGATCGCTCCCGCGCGAATGCGATCTTCGTAAGCAAAGCCGCCTGAGAGCACGTACGCGTCGTACGTGCCCAGCCGCTCCGCGTCCGACCAATGCACGAGCTCCGCATCGCCGCCGCAATCGCCCAGCAGGCGCACGGTTTCGTCCTCCGAGTTCGTGCCGGGAAAGACGGGAACCGCGATCTTGCCGCTCACGGATAGAGCTCGGCGAGCGGCTGCGACCAGACCGCGTAAAGTTGCGGAATGCTGAAACGAATGCCGTTGACCACGAGTTCGGAACCGCCGATCGTTTCGCCGATGCGCAGCGTTCCGGTGAGATCGATCTCGCTGTCGTCGCTCACTTCGCAGAGAAAGCCGCCCGCTTCGCAGAGCGGATTGCCGAAGTCGATCTCCGCGCCAATCGCTCGCCCGCGCAGATGCGCGTCAAAGGCGAGCCGCGCTACCGCCGTCAACACCCCGCCGTCGCGGATCGCCCGGCAGGAGCGGACAACGCCGCGCGCGATCGCATCCCGTACGATGCCGACCGCCGTGCGTTCGGCGCCGTACGAAATCGAGGGAAGCGGACCCTCGATGCCGAGCACTTCGGCGAGCACCGAGCCGCCAACGACCAACTCCCGACTGCCGATCCAGAGCAGCGCCGAACGCGTCTCCTTCAGCCCCGGGGTGACAACCTGCGCGACGTCTTCGAGCACGCCGACGCACGCCACGATGGTCGAAGCCGGTACCGCGGAGCCGTCGGCGCTTTCATTATAGAGGCTCACGTTGCCGGAGACGATCGGGAGATCGAGACGCGTCGCCGCGCGGCCGAGTCCATCAACCGCCGCGACGAATTCGCCATACTGGTCGGGCTTGCGCGGGTTGCCGAAGTTCAAGCAGTCGCTTAAGCCGAGCGGCCGGGCACCTACCGCAACAACGGCACGCATCGCCTCGAGCACCGCGAACTCCGCGGCGAATCCTGAGTCAATTCGGCCGTAGCGCGGATTACCGGCGACGGCAAGCGCAACGCCCAGCCGCGACCCCGGTATCGGTGCGAGCACGCCCGCGTCCGCCGTGCCCCGCGGCAAGACGGTGCAGCCGCGCACGACCGCATCGTAACGACGGTAGATCGGCTCGCGCGATGCCACGTCGCGGTGCGCCAGCACCGCCGGGAAAAGCGTCTCGATATCGACCGCGGGCAGCTCTTGGACGGCGCCCTGATGACGAATCACTTCGGTATATGGCAACTCGTCGCGAATCGAGCCGGTCAAAAAATCGCTCTCAACGTCCATGACCGTGGCGCCGCGATAGCGCAGGACGTAGCGCCGTTGCGCGGTGACGCGCCCGATCACCGCCGCGCGGGCGTTATGCGCCACCTGTGGAAGCGTGAACTCTTCGTTATAAATGCGCAACACGTCGGTCGCGACGTCAGCCGGCAGCAGCCAGAGCAGGCGCTCTTGGGTCTCGCCGACCGCAATGACCTCCGGCGGCATGCCTTCGATCGCAACGTTAACCTTATCGAGGTCGATCTCCGCGCCGTATCCGCCTTGCGCCGTGATCTCCGCGGAACACCCCATGATGCCGCCTGCGCCGAGATCTTTGAAGGCGGCCACGATCTTCCGCTCACGCAGCAGTCCAAAGACGCGATAGCTCGCGCGCATCAGGACGTTTTTCAAGAACGGATCGGGAACTTGGACGGCGCCTTTGTTGACCTCGGATTCCTGCGCATCGAGCGTGAGCGACGAGAACGAGGCGCCGCCGAATCCGCTGGGATCCGTGGCTTTTCCAACGAGCACGATCTCCCAATCCTCGGCGCCTTTGGGCGCGTAGGAGTGTATTAGATCGTCCTCGCGGACGATGCCGAGTGCAACCACGTTCACCAGGCAATTTTCGTTGAACCCACGCTCGAAATACGCGTCGCCGGCGATGTTTGGAACGCCGATCGCATTGCCGTACCCGCCGATCCCGTCGACGACGCCGCGCGCCACGTAACCCGGATGACCCTTTGCATCGTTCGTCCCCAGGCGCAGCGGATCCGCGACGCCGATGACTTCGGCACCCATGCAGAGCACGTCGCGAACGATGCCGCCGATGCCCGTTGCGGCACCCTCGAACGGCACGATCTGCGACGGGTGATTATGCGATTCGTGCGCGATGACCACGGCGTAGCGTACGCCGTCGTGCACGCCGAGATGAAGCGCGCCGGCATCTTCGCCCGGCCCGATCACGACGGTCGAACCGTCGGCCGGCAGCCGTTTCAGATGATGGCGGCTGGACTTATAACTGCAATGCTCGCTCCATTGCGCGTCGAAGGCGTGCAACTCGACCGTCGTAGGTTCGCGTCCGAGCCGCTCGCGGATTCGTTGCAGCTCATCGTCGCGCAGTGCGACGTCGGGAGCTCCGGTGAGCCCATTACCCAAGCGCCGCTCCCTGCGCGACCGGCTGCTGCTGTTGCAGCGAGGCATCCGCGTGCAGCACGTTCGAGCGCGCGTTGGCTTGCATCAACAGCGTCCGCCCGTAGAGCACGGTGTCTTCGAGTCCCAACAGCTTCGCGCAGACCAGCGCCAACCGTTCGGGCTCGAGCTCGCTGTCGAGCACCGGCGCCGAGGAGACCGCGTCGAGCATATTGCGCAACACGTCGGTCTCACCGACGGCGATCAGGATGAGACGGGCAAAGCTCGCCTCGAGTTGCGCGATGAGCTGCAGAACGTAACCGGGCGTCGAGGCGGGGCTTGCCACGTGCCGAACCGTCGGTAGCCCGAGCTGTCCGAGCATCTTGACGATCTCATTCGCTCGCTCGATCTGCGAGGGCGCGTCGGCGATAACCGCGGCCATCCCCGGGCGCATCACCGGAAAGGTTCCAACCAGGTCCGCCACGTGCTCGTAGGCGCGCTTGACGCGATCGAGCGCGGCGTCGTCAACCGACTCCAGATTGCGATACATCTGCTTGTCGAGCATGAGCTCTTCGCGGCCCTGCGGCCAGATGCGCCACGAGTCGTTGTCGATGACGTCGGCGATGACGAGCTGGCCCTGGTTCTCGCCACCGGCCAGCCGCCCGAACTCGACCTTCAAATCGACGAGCAGCACGTCGCGCTTGCGCCAAGCGTGCGAGAGAATGTCGAAGGTGAGGCGTGCCAGCTCGTTCATCACGCCGACCTCTTGCGGTGTCGCGATGTTGCGCGCGACGATCTGGTCTGGGTTGATCAGCGGATCGTGCGCCGCATCGTCCTTAAAAAAGAACTCGATTACGCGCGGCGCGAGCAGCGTTCCGCGCGGAATATTCGGATTGCGTTTCACGAACGACCCGGCCGCGACGCCGCGCGTAACGACTTCGAGCGGAATCATGTTGCAGCGCCGTACGGCCATCTCGTTGTTGTCGTCGTCCTCGCCGCCGTTGAGGTAATGCGTCGGGAGCCCGCAGAGGTTGAGCAGGCGGAAGACCCGTGCGGTGGTCTGGGCGGCTAGCCGAGCCTTACCGGCGATCTCATGCCGCCGCGCGCCGTCACCTGCGGAGATAGAGTCGGTCTGCGCGACAACAAGCTGATGCGGCTGGCCCGGATTTTCGTACAGGACCTTCGTCTTACCACGCGCGATTTCGACCCCTTTGTTCAATTTAAACGCACCTCGGCTTGACGTGGGAACGGCGCAAGTTCGTCAATGCGATCGGCGAGCAGGCGCGCGCGCTGCGGCGCGGTGCCGACGTAGCTGCTCGGATCGAGCAGCTGGCGAATTTCGGCGGGATCAACGAGCGCAGTCAACTCGCGATCCTCGGTGAGGAGACGTGAGAGCGGATTGTCCTCGCCACGCCCAACCGCGGACCACGCTTCCATCGATGCACTGCGCAGTATTTCGTGCAGATGCTGGCGGTCTCCGCCGGCTCGCGCCGCCTCGAGCATGACGGCTTGCGTTCCGGCAAAGGCCGCGTAGGTGCGCAAATTCGCAGCGATCCGGCGCTCGTCTACCCGCAAGCCTTCGACCACGGTGCGTGCCAGCGTTATGATCTCGTCGGCGCAGAGCAACGCTTCGGGGAGCACCGTCCGCCGGTTTGCGCTGTCGTCCAGCGTGCGCTCCAAGAAGTTCGTCGCCGCATTCTGCCACGTCACGTCGGCGTAGGCGGGAAGCAGCCGCGCAAGCGAGCCGATCCGCTCGGAGAGAATCGGATTTTGCTTAAAAGGCATGACGGAACTCCCCACCTGCGCTTGCCCGAATGGCTCGGCGATCTCGCCAAAGCCGGGGCTGGCGAGAATCCGCACGTCGGCGGCAAACTTTGAAAGCGAAGCGCCGAGGCCGGCGAGCCCCGAGAGCAGCAAGTAGTCGAGTTTGCGAGGATACGTCTGCGTGCTGATCTCCCGCGCGCGCAAACCGAACTGCTCGAGCACGTAGGCCTCGATTTCCGCCGATTGTCCGCTGAGGCGCTCGTACGAGGCCGCGGTACCGACCGCGCCGCGCAGGCCTTTCGCCGTCAAGTTTTCAAAGACGAAGCGCAGGTTTCCCTCGTCGATGAGCAAGTCTTGCGCGTATGAAGCGAGACGATATCCAAGCGTCGTCGGCTCCGCCGGCTGCAGATGCGTATACCCCATGGAAACGAGATCGGCGTGCTGGCGAATCTTCATGCCGAACGTCGCGAGCAGCGCGTCGAGATTCTCGCCGACGGCCGCAAGCGCGACTCGCAGCCGATACGTCTCTACCGTATCTTCGACGTCCATCGAGGTCGCGCCGAGGTGCAGCTTTCCGCCGCCGCGCTTCGCCTGCCCCGCAAAGACGCGTATCTCGGCCATGAGATCGTGGTGAATCTCACGCTCGATCGCAACTGCAGCCTCGACGTCGACGTCGCCGGCGTGCGCGCGCAAGTCGGCGACTTCCGCTTCTTCGATCAGTCCCTGCGCCGCCTGCGCTTCGGCGAGCGCAACCCACACCGCTCTCCAGAGCCGGCGGCGCATCGCTTCCGAAAAGAGCTTGCGCAATGCGCTGCGCCCGTATCTCCAGGAGAACGACGAAGCGTACGTTTCATAGTCCATGAACGGCGGTGCCCTTCGCCTCGCGGGAAGCCACCGCCTCGTCCGCGTACTCACCGGAGCGTGAGAGCTACGGTGGCGTGCGTCATTGCCGCCGCGATTGGCCTTGCCGGATGCACGAAATCCGGCGGCGTCGCGGGGCAGCGCCACCCCTGGACGCAAGCGGGCGTTCTACGCGTGGCGATCGGTGAAGAACCCAAGAACCTCAATCCGCTGCTTGCCGGAACGACCTACGAGATCTTCATCGACCGCTTGATGTTCGAGCCGCTGCTCTCGGCCGACCCGCACGGCAACACGGTGCCGATGCTTGCGACGAACGTCCCAACGCAGGCCAACGGCGGTATCAGTGCTGACGGGTTAACGATTCGCTATGACCTTCGCCGCGACGCCCACTGGACCGACGGCGTCCCAGTGACGTCGCGCGACGTTGCCTGGTCGTGGCAGGCGATCGAAAACGGAAATAACGACGTCGTCTCTCGGCATGGTTACGACGATGTACGTTCGATCGACACGCCCGACGCTTATAGCTTGGTCGTTCGCCTGAAACGACGTTTCTCGCCCTTCGTCAACACGTTCTTCGCCGAGAGCGATCAGCCGTACGACATTCTGCCCGCGCACGCGCTTGCGCGGTACGCCGACCTCAACCACGTGCCGTTCGACGCCGCGCCGCTAGTCTCCGACGGACCCTTCCGCTTCGAGCGATGGGAGCGGGGCGACCGCATCGTGCTTGGCGCCAACCCGGGGTTTTTCGAGGGAAAGCCGCGGCTGCGCCAGATCGAGCTCCAGTTCGTTCCGAATGAAAATTCTGCGGTCAATCTGCTGCGCACGCATGCGGTCGACTACATCTTTCAACCCTCGATCCAGACCTTTCCCTCGCTGCACGCGCTTCCCGACGCGCGAATCGTTTGGGTGAGCGTCAACGGGTATGAGGGCGTGGAGCTGAACCTTTCGCATCCGGCGCTCGCCGATCGGAGGGTGCGCACGGCGATCGCCGCCGCGCTCGACAAAGCGGCGTTGACGCGGCAGCTCACCTACGGTCAAGTGACGACGGCAACCGAAGATCTGCCGAATTGGATGTGGGCGTTCGATCCCGCCGTGCGATCGGTACCGTTCAATCCGGTCGCCGCCAAGGCGCTGCTCGCGCAGGCCGGATGGATCGCCGGCGCCGACGGCATCGCGCGAAAGCAAGGCCGTCCCTTGGAGTTGATGCTAGCCACGAATTCTACATTGGCGACGGAACGCTCGGATAGCTTACTGATCCAGGCTGCGCTGCGCCGCATCGGTATCGCGGTCGCCGTCAAGTACTATCAGCCCGACATCCTCTACGCGCCCCAAGGAATGGGCGGCATCCAGCACGGCGGAAAGTTCGATCTGCTCGCGTACGGTTGGTACGCCGGCGTCGATCCCGACAACTCGTCGCAAATGACCTGCGATAATTTTCCGCCGCACGGCTATAACGATCCGCACTACTGCAGCGCGGCGATGGATGCCGCCCAATCAATCGCACTGACGCACTACGACCGCGCGACCCGCAAGCGCGCGTACTCGACGGTCGAGCACCTGCTCTCGCTCGACAATCCGGTGATCTACTTCTGGTGGCAGCGCCAGCAAGAAGCAATCTCGGTCGACTTCCACGGCTTCACTCCCAACCCAGTCATCGAATCCTGGAACGCCTGGCAGTGGAGTATCTGAAGCGTTTGTCATCCTGACAGGGAAAGAGTTACCGGGTTTCGTTGCGGATTGCGGGGGTGAAGATCGCGACGAGCGCGATGACGATGTAGCCGGCGGCCGAGATGGCCATCGCCGCGTGGGGCGAGCGATGGTCGGCAACCCAGCCGAAGAGGATCACGGCCGGCGCGATGCCGGCGAGCACCAACAACCGTACGGATCCCATCACGCGCCCGACCATGTCTCCGGGCGTTACGCGCATGCGAAAGCCGAGAATCTGCGCGAGCTCGAAGTTCCCGATTGCGTTCGACGTCGCCCAAAAAAAAGCGGCGACCCAAATGTTCGAGACCAGCACGACCGGTAGAAAGAACAACGCATCGCAAAGGTAAGCAATGACGAGCGCGCGCCCGAATGGCCAACGGTCGGGATAGCGCGCGGCGAGCGACGCGCCGGCAATTGCGCCAAGTGCCGAGACGCCAAAAAAGATGCCGACCTGCTGGTCGGACGCGCCGAACCCCTTTTTTAGAAAGGGAATCAAGATCGCGTAGCCACCGAAGCCGAAAACGTTGAACGAAAACGCGGTCAAGGCTTGCGCGCGCATGCCGAGATCGCCCCACAGCTGGCGAAAGCCGAGCGCCACGTCGTCGAGCAAGTGCCGCAGCGTGGGCAGGCCCGTGACTTGATCCGGACCCATCGAAGGAATCAGCACCAGCGAGATCTGCGACCCAAGATAGGTAAGCGCGTTGACGACGAGCGCCGGCAGCGGGCCGAGCGTGGCAAAGAGCGCGCCCCCGATTGCCGGGGTGATGAGGTTCGACGTACTCTCCGCCGCGATCAGCACGGCGTTCCCTTTGGTCGCCTGATCGCGGCCGAGTAGATATGGAATGCTCGACATTTGACCGCCTACGAAGCCGGCGGCGCAGATCGAGATGACGATCAGGCCGATGTAGATCATCAAAAGCGTCAACTCGTGCAGCACGTAGGCGATCGCAAAAAAGCTCATGACGATGAAGCGGACAAAATCGCAACCGATCATGAGTCTGCGCCGATCGACTCGATCGGCGAGCGAGCCGCCGATCAGCGCGAAGAGCGAGTATGGTGCAACTTCGCAAATCAGCGCGGTGCCGGTCGAGAGCGCCGAGTGCGTGAGATGGAAGGCGAGCAACGGCACGGAGAGCAGCCGCAATCCGTCGCCGATGAAGCTTAGCGACTGACCGGCAAAATAGAGCCTGAAGGTGCGCGAAGCGAAAACGCTCGGCGCCGGGGCCGCGCCGTTCATCGCGCGTTATCGGCGCGTGAGTGCGGAGAGCTCGACCGTGAGCCGGTCAACGAGCGCGCGGTGGTCGGCGGGGTCGTTGCCGGCCCGACCGGTCACAATCGCCTCGATGCCGTGAACCGCGCGCTCGTAGGCGGCGCGCGCCCGGCGTTCGCCGACGCGCTTCGCCACGGGACGAATGTACGGTTCGCGCCAGCGCCAGCGCTCGGGCAGATGGCCTTGCGGACGCGTCAGCTCCCAGACAAAGTTGCACTCGGTGGCGAGTGCCGAAAGCAGCGGCACCGCTGCGTTGCGCGGATCGTTGGCGAACAACTCCTCGGCGATCGCAAGTGCCTTCGCAGCGTTGCCTTCGGTGAGCGCGCGTGCATACTCGTAATTCTTTGGATCTTCGATCACCAGCGCTTCGCGCTCGAGATCCTTTAAGGTGATCTTCTCGCCGGTCAGCGCCAGCTTTTCTAGGTCGTTGCGCACCGCAGCGAGCTCGGCCGCACTGCGGGTCAGCTCGTGGATCACCCGCGGCTCGGCCGTCGCGTTCAAACGCTCCAGCGTCTCCTCGACGAAGCGCGCGCGCGTCTCTTCGCTGGCCGTCGTATCAATGCGCAACGCCGTGCGTCCGGCCAAGACGCCGAACGGCTGGGGCTGTTTCGCACGCGGCGAGAGCAGATCGAGCAACACCAACGTGTTCCCGTCGGGTGCATCTTGCGCAACCGCCCAAAGCGCGCGACGTGGATCGGCTCGCATCGTCTGCGTATCGGTAACGACAACCACGCGGCGCTCCGCCAAGAACGGCATCGCCTGTAGCGCCTCGCGCAGCCGCGCGCTCTCGCCCGCATCGTCGGCGGTAAAGCGCGCGAGATTGAGCTCGCGCACCTCGAGCGGCAGCAGCCGGTCGAGCACGACCTCGAGCGCGCGCTCGGCCAGCACGCGCTCCGTGCCTTCGATGACGACAAGCTTGCCGATCGCCGGCTGCTTGTCGAGAAAGTCATAGAACTTCATTAAAAGAGTTTCGGACGGAGTTCGAGATCGGGGATCGACTCAGCGTAGGGCGGACGAATGACGCCGAACTCGGTGACGAACGCAGTAATGAGATGGCCCGGCGTAATGTCGAAGGCCGGGTTGTACGCGGCCGCATCGTCGGGAGCAACGCGTATGTTCGCGAACGAGGCCACTTCGCCGGCAGCCCGCTCTTCGATCGGAATCGCGGCGCCGCTTGGGGCCGAGAGATCGAACGTCGAACGCGGCGCCGCGACGTAGAATGGCACGCCGTGGTGCGCGGCAAGAATCGCGAGCGCGTAAGTGCCGATTTTGTTGGCGGTATCGCCGTTGCGGGCGATGCGATCGGCGCCGACGATCACGAGATCGACGCTTTGCTCTTTCATTGTCAGCGCGGCCGCGGAATCGACGATGAGCACCGCGTCGACACCCGCATCGCGCAGCTCGAGGTAGTTCAGCCGCGCGCCTTGCAGCAGCGGACGGGTTTCGTCGACGAAGACGCGCGGTTTCTTTCCGCCCCGCTGCGCACCGATGATCACGCCCAGCGCCGTACCGCCGCCGGCGGTCGCAAGCGAACCAGTATTGCAGTGCGTGAGCACGCGCGCCCCTTTGGGGATGAGCGCCAGGCCGTTTTCGGCGATCGCCGCATCGACGGCGATCTGCTCGTCATGGATCGCACGCGCTTCTTCCAGCGGATCGCCGGCGGCGAGAACGCGGTCTACCGCCCAGGCGAGGTTAACTGCCGTTGGACGCGCGTCACGCACGCGCCGCGCCCCATCGGCAAAGACCGCGTCGTCGGCGATCGTACGGCGAAGCAGCGCGACGCCGTAGGCAGCGAAGACGCCGATGCAAGGCGCGCCGCGCACCGCGAGGCTCTTGATGGCGTCGACGATATCGTCAACGGTGCGCGCGCGTTCGTGGCGTGTCTCATGCGGAAGCAGACGCTGGTCGAGATAAATGACCGCGTCGCCGTCCCAGGCAACGACGGTCAAACGCCCGCCGGCACCTGCGCGGTGTAACACGTGCGACAATAGACGGGCCGGTCGCCACGCGGTCGGAACGGCACCGTCGTTTCCACCCCACACGCAGCGCAAACCGCGTCGAAGCTTGGCCGGGGCCGTGCGGAGCCGCCTTCGGGGCCCTGCGATCGTCGGGTCTGGCGGCATTCGCGGCAGCGTTGTGGCTGATTCGAGAAGCCCTTCTCGGCGAAAAACTGCTGCTCTCGACCTGAAAAGACAAACTGACTGCCGCAATCCTTACAGGTCAAAATTTTATCTTCCAAGGTTGCGCTCTCCGTGGTGGCTGGGGTGGCCTAGATGCGACTAACCTCGGTCAGTTCCTGCGAGCGCCGGCGTCGGGCAGTGAAGCGGTCAACCGGAGCAGCGTTGCAGCGGCGAGCCCCGCCGCGTAGCCTTTGTCGCCCTGCTCGGGATCGGCGCGTTCCCGTGCTTGATCGAGCGTATCCGTCGTGAGCACCCCAAAGCCGATCGGCCTGCCGGTCGCGATTTGGACGTCCATGATGCCGCGAGCGCATTGGCCCGCGACGAAATCGAAGTGCGGCGTCTCGCCGCGAATCACGGCGCCGACCGCGACGACCGCATCGAACCGTTCCGTCTTGATGAGATTACGGCACGCGAGCGGCAACTCAAAACAACCCGGGACGTCGAAGACGGCAACGTCATCGTCGGCGACGCCGCAGTCGCGCAGCGCGCGCCGGGCGCCATCGACCAAATCTTCGGCCAGATCGGCATGGAAGCGCGCCGCGACGATGGCAAAACGCCTGCCCGCGCAATCCGGCAATGCGCGCGGTCGCGCGTCGTCGCGCTTCACGAAGCCGCGACTTCGTCTAAAATGTGGCCCAGCTTCGAGCGTTTCGTGCTCATATAGCGCTCATTGTGGGCGGTCGGCGCAGTCTGCAGCGGTACGCGCCCAACGATCTTCAGGCCGTAGCCTTCGAGGCCGAAGATTTTCTTTGGATTGTTGCTCATCAGGCGCATCTCACGCACGCCCAGATCGACGAGAATTTGCGAGCCAATGCCATAGTCGCGTTTGTCGGCCGGCAACCCTAGCGCGAGATTC
Organism: Candidatus Acidiferrales bacterium; assembly: GCA_035484815.1. Taxonomy (GTDB): domain Bacteria; phylum Vulcanimicrobiota; class Vulcanimicrobiia; order Vulcanimicrobiales; family Vulcanimicrobiaceae; genus Cybelea. Next base: position 8,843 of record DATHOO010000052.1, on the reverse strand, counting down.
GCTTCAACCGTGTCGGCGCCGCGGTCTTGCAATTCGTAGGCTCGCAACTTATCGGCTAACCCAATCCCGCGGCCTTCTTGGCGCAGGTAGAGGAAGACGCCGCGCCCCTCTTGTGCGATCCGCTCCATCGCGGCGTCGCGTTGCGCGGCGCAATCGCAGCGCGTGGAGTGCAGCGCATCGCCGGTCATGCACTCTGAGTGAACGCGCACGAGCAACTCCTTGCCGTTGCCGATCTCACCCATCACCAGTGCGACATGCGTGTTCGTATCAATCGCGGTGTCGTAGGCGGCGCCCTTCCAGTTGCCCAGCGCCGTCGGCAGGTCGAACTCGGCAATCTTCGTGACCAGCTTTTCGGTACGCATCCGATGTGCGATCAGATCTTTGACCGTGATCAGCTTGAGCGCGTGACGATCGGCGTACGCGCGTAAGCCGTCTAAGCGTTCCATCGTTCCGTCTTCGGCCATGATTTCGCAGATTACGCCGGCCGGATAGAGCCCGGCGAGGCGCGCCAAGTCGATCGCCGCTTCAGTTTGTCCGGCGCGTACGAGGACGCCCCCCTCTCGCGCACGCAGTGGAAAAGTATGCCCGGGCCGTAAGAAATCGCCTGCTCGGGCTTCGGGGTCGAGAAGCCGCTTGATGGTCGCTGCACGATCCTGCGCGGAGATCCCGGTCGTCGTGACGCCGCGCGCTTCGACCGAAACGGTAAAGGCGGTTTCGTGAACCGCGGTGTTGTCGCGGACCATCGGCGGAATGTGCAGTTCGTCGAGCCGCGCTCCGACCATCGGCACGCATATCAATCCGCCGGCATGCTTGCGCATGAAATTGATCGCGTCGGGCGTGACCATCTGCGCTGCCATGACGAGATCGCCTTCGTTCTCGCGATCCTCGTCGTCGAGCACGACGACCATTTTGCCGGCGCGGACGTCGGCGATGGCACCCTCGATCGAGTCAAACGGTCCTTCGTGCCCGGCCAACTGCTCGCCGAGCGACGGAAAGACGTGTGACAAACGTTGAAGCGTGCGGTACGAAGGCTCGCGGCGCCCGGCCCGCAGCAACGAGATCGCCGATTCGGTCAGACCGGCGCTCTCGGCGACCTCGGCGGCCGAGAAACCCGCCGCATCCATCGCCGAGTTGAGAACATCTGCAAAGCGGCTCACCTCGCCAGCGTAGCGCGAACTTTACATTTGTCAAGCCAGCTTGGTCGGCCGGTCCCTCTGAGGAGCGCCGCCACTCGGTTCATCGACCAACGGACGTATCCCGGCGGGAAGCGGTCCGGAACGTTCCGGCATGGCTCGGTTGGTTCTACGGGGAATCCAATCCGTTTCACGACGATCCCGAATGCGTTGCCGAACTAAGGGAAGGAGCACCCCGCTATGCCCAAATTCCTGATTCAGCTATCGTACACACCCGAGGGCGCGAAGGGAGTGCTCAAGGCTGGAGGTTCAGCACGCCGTAAGGCCGCCGCAGATGTGCTCTCCCAGTTCAACGGCAAGGTAGAGTCATTTTACTTTGCGTTTGGTGCCGACGATGCCGTTCTCATCGTCGAGGTTCCCGATCAGGAAACCATGGCAGCAATTTCACTAACGGTCTCGGCGAGCGGTACGATCCGAACGAGAGCAACGGCGCTTCTCACGCCCGAGCAGATCGACGAGGCCGCGAAAAAACACGTCGACTTCCGCGCTCCCGGTGAGTAACCCGCCAGGCGGCCTCGTATTTCGTGGACTTAGCTTCGAGTCGATTACTATTTAACGCCCAGATTGAACATCGGAGACCAATACTTTAGGCTGACTGCTATCTGCCGCCGTTATGGATGCGATGTCGCAGTTGAAGCAGGGCTAGGACTCTTATCAGCGGCGGCCTGTGCCTCTTCATCGGAGACAATTAGAGCCGAAGGAGCTGGAGCTGGCGTCGCCGTCGTAGCATCGGCACATATGTTTCTCTCAGGTCGATCGGTGACAGCTTTCAGAATTGATCCTTTGGTGAATACGGCGTCGTGTGCGTGCATGCCGAAGGACATGAAACCGCCACGCGCGCCTCCAACAAACGTTCGCTCAAACTGCAGGTGAATGGTGTCACCACAGAAATTCACAATGTTATCAATGTCTAAGGCAACCTCTTGCGACTCATTGGTTGAAAAGATTCGTTTCGTGATGTTGCTCTGATTCGAGTACTCACCCTCTACGAGATCGCCGGCCTTCGCGATGACATAGCCGTCGAATACCGCATCTTGCGTAACTTCGAATTTGACCTTATGGACTTCACTGTTCGTGCCGGCCCCGCCAACTCGAATGTCCTTGTCTACGGTAACGTACACTACGGTGCCGCGGGGTATAAAGACAGTTGGCGAGCTCTTTGTTGGTGCCGCGGTTGGTTGGGGTGCGGTGGCCACCGTTATGACAAAGACAATAGCAAGTAGCACAGGCGATCGATACATTGTACCCTCCTCAAGGCGAGCTTCGTTTTTGGGTATTGGCGAACTTGCTGGGCAAGGGACGGCTCACTTGTCGTCCCTCCAAAGCTGCCTCCTGCCTTGAGCAAAGGCGAAGCACCTTTTAGACATACTTGAAACGAGTGTTTCAAGTATGCTAGGATAGCTCGTGTCGAGAACCGCGGACGAAGCGCGCCGGGCTGAGTTGCTCGACCGGGCTGTCGACTATGTAACCCGGCATGGCTTGGCCGACCTTTCGCTTCGGCCGCTCGCCAAAGCCGTTCGTTCGAGCCCGCGGGGACTGCTCTACTACTTCGGATCGAAGGAGGAGTTGATTGTCGAGATCATTCGACGCGGGCGCACGCGGCAACGCGCGATGATGGCAGATCTCAAGCTCGGCGATCTTCCGCCCCGCGAGGTTGCGCGACAACTCTGGCGCGAGTTCAGCAGACCCGAGTGGGAACCGCTCACGCGGCTTTCCTTCGAAGTCTACGCGCTCTCGCTCGCCGACCCCGCGCGTTTCCCCGGTTTTCTCGAGGCTTCGGTTAACGAGTGGCTGGAGGGTCTCAAAGGCTGCACGACGACCGAAGCGACGCTCTTGATCGCCGGCTTTCGCGGATTTTTGCTCGATCTGCTAGCGACTCATGACCGCGCGCGCATCGATCGCGCCGTCGATCTCTGGCTTTCGCGAGTCTACGATGAGTGACACGGCGCGTCGCGGCGCGACGATCTTCATCTTCGTGACCGTCCTGATCGACATGCTGACCTTCGGCATGATCGGGCCGGTCTTACCGAAGCTGATCGCCGGCTTCGTCGGCAACGACTATGCCCACGCTGCCGAGATCATTGGACTCTTCGCGACCGCCTGGGCGTTGATGCAGTTCTTCTGCTCACCGTTACTTGGGATGCTATCCGACCGCGTCGGCCGGCGTCCGGTGATCCTCTTGTCGAACGCCGTTACCGCTGTCGATTATGCGATCATGGCGCTCGCGCCAAACTTGTGGTGGCTTTTTGCGGGACGCGTGCTCTCGGGCATAGCGACCGCGAACATGACCGCCGCCAGCGCCTATATCGCCGACGTGACGCCGCCGGAGAAACGCGCCGCTGCATTCGGGATGATCGGCAGCGCGTTTGGCCTGGGCTTCATGCTCGGCCCGGCGATCGGGGGCCTCGTGGGCACGATCAATCCGCGGTTCACATTTTGGGCTGCGGCAGGCTTTGCATTGCTCAACACTCTCTACGGCCTCTTCGTTTTGCCCGAATCGCTCCCGCGCGAACGCCGCACGCCGCAGCTGGAGTGGAGACGCGCGAACCCGGTCGGTTCGCTCAAGCTGCTTCGCTCGCATCAGGAACTCTGGGGACTCTCGTGGGTGAACTTCATCACGTACGTCGCCCACGAAGTCTTCCCAAACGTCTGGGTGATCTACTGTATTGCTGCGTTTGGCTGGAGCACCGGAAGCGTCGGCCTAACGCTCGCGCTCGTCGGCGCGGTTTCCGCCGTTAATCAGGCAACGATGGTAGGACCGGTCGTCAAACGGCTCGGCGAACGTAAGACGCTGCTCGCGAGTCTCCTCGTCGCGGTCGCTGGACTGCTTTTGCTGGGTACAAACAACGGAATCGTCTTCTTAATCGGCGCAGTCGCCATTGCACTGCCGATGTATCAAGCCTCGTCGCAGGCTTTGATGACGCGCCGCGTCGGCGCGGCAGAGCAGGGTGAGCTACAGGGAGCGCTTGGATCGCTGCGGGGCATCTCGATGCTGATCGGTCCGTCTATCTTCACTTTAACGTTCGCGCAGTTCGCCGGCCCTTGGCGTTCGCTGGGGCTCATCGGCGCGCCGTGGCTGCTCGCCGCGCTCTTTTATACCGTCTCGCTCGCAATCGCGTGGCGCGTCACCTCTCGCGCCGACGACGTCGTGCTCCCAACGCCCGAACCCATGCCGCCGATTTACGCCGAAAGTTAAACGAGGGCGGTTACGGTCCTACGGCAAGCGCCGTAACGTGTGCGGCATCCAACGCCGACGAATGGAAAGGAGTCTGCGGACCGTTCTTGCGCGCGTGATAGAGATCGACGCCAGGTTCGCCATCGGCGGCGTAGAGATCGCGACCGCGTACCGCAATCGAATAGAGCATGTGAAGATGGGTCGCGCCGGCAAGCTGAATCTCGCTGGTCGGCGGACCGTTCGCTTTGGCACCCGCGCGGTAGCGATCGATCCATGCGGTCTGATACCCGAAGTTGGTGTTTGAAATGAAGATATCGCCGGCGGCATCGATAGCCAGCGATGAAACGTGCGCCGGGGATCGCGTATGGAACACCCGCGTACGCTTCGGCGAATTAACGGCGTTGGCGTACTGCAGAATGTTATGCGGATAGTTGCCGACGTAGAGGTTATCCGCCGCGTCTACCGCGATTGCGTCGATGAATGCTCCTCGGCCAAATCCGATGCTTTGGATGGGATTGGCCGACCCGTTGGCATTGGGGGCAAAGATGGCGACGCCGTTGCAAGGTACGCGCGTCGACGTTCTGGGCGACAGCGTCGCGTGCGCATGCGCGGCCCCTCCGTCATAGGTATAAACCGCTACGAAAAGGTTGCCTTGCGAGTCTGTCGCGATGCCAGGAAAGACGGTCTGCCCGCCGCTCGAGACGCCGCAGTGCCGCGGATAGGCGATCTGGATGGTGCGATCCGGCTTCGTGCTGCCGCCGTTAAACGCATAGACCAATCCATCGCTGCTGTACGTGTCGTTCACGTAGAGCGTTCCGTCGCTTGAAGCGGCGATGGACGCGCCGCCGTAACCGGAATAGACGCGGTCCGGTTTCGATTGCGGGATGCCGTTAACGAGCCGGAAACGGTCGACCGCCGGCCGGTTCGATGTCGTAAAAAGCGAAACGTAAAGGTGGCCGGCTCCTCCGCCATCCGGCACATGAAGCCAAGCGGTTCCCCCGGACGAGGCGCTTGGTATGCCGGGTGAAAGAGCACCCGATTGGCAGCCTGCGAGCGCAACCAGGAGTCCAATTCGAGCGAGCCTCATAGCGTTCCCTTCGTTAGCGTACCGTAATACTATCCGTTCGGCGGCTCGAAAACAACAATCGTTTGACGATCCGCGGGATACGCCTTACGGTCCCACGGCGACCGACGTAACGTTTGACGCCGCAAACGAATAGAAAGGACTTTGCGGGCCGTTCTTTCGTGCCTGATAGAGATCGACGCTCTGACTCGTGTCGGAGGCATAGAGGTCGCGTCCCGCAACGGCGATGGAAAACAGCATGTGCAGATTCGATCCTTCGAGTTGAATTTCGCTCGTCGGCGGTCCCTTCGGTTTCGCGGTCGGCGCGTAGCGGTCGATCCACCCGGTTTTATAGCCGTACTCGGTGTTCGAGATGAAGAGATTGCCGGCGCCGTCGGTCGCGAGGCTGGTGAAGCGAGCCGGCAAATGTGTTTTGAAAACCCGCGTACGCTTCGGAGCCGTTACGGCATTGGCGTACTCGATGACCTTGAACGGATAGGAACTGAGGTAAAGGTTATCGCTTCCATCCACGGCGAGGCCCATGACGACCGCGTGCCCCAGCGAAATCGTTTGCACGGGGTTTGCCTTCCCGTTGGCATCCGGCGCGAATATCGCAACGCCCTCGCACGGTACATGCAGCATTCGTCGCGGCGCGCCCCCGGCGTACGAGTAAATCGCCGCAAACACATAGCCCTGGGAATCGGAAGCAAGCGCGGAAACCGACCACTGTTCGCCGCTGGATGCTCCGCACCGCCGCGGATTCGGCACGCGAATCGTGCGCACCGGCTTCGCGCTACGCGGTGAGAACGCAAAGATAAGGTTATCGCCGCTCAAATCGCTGCCGCTAACGTAAAGGGTGCCGTTATCCGAGAGTGCGAGGAAGCCGCCGTATCCGCCGTAGACTCGGTCCGGCTTCGTTTCGGGGACGCCATTGACGAGTCGATAGCGTTCGATCGACGGATAATGCGTTGACGTCGAGACCGAAACGTATAGGTGCCGGCCGTGACCGCCCTCGCTGGTTGCGCGCCATGCCGTAACTTGCGGTGGGACGGCTTGAGCGGTCGTGAGCGCGCCCGATTGACAGGCACTGAGCGTGACCAACATTCCGAGAAAAGCAATTCGATACATTTTGCACCAAGGTTCTGGAGACGAGTAGTAGACGGTGACTTAACCGAAAGTGACGATCGGTTTGACGATTCGGGACGCCGCGAGATCGCGATAAACGCGCGGAACGTCGTCGAGGGCGACGAGGGTCGCACCGACCTTCGCGGCGGTGACGATGTCTTTCTCAATCAACGCAAGCGCGGCGCGCGTATCGTCGGGGCCGCACGAGTAGCTCGCCACGAGTCGCAGATCGCCGAAATAAAAGCGATCGGGCGGAACTTCCAGGCTCATCTCGGGGGCAAACGGCGTGAACATCACGACCGTTCCGCCCGGTGCAACTGCCTCAAAGGCGCCCTGCATTGCCGACGCGCTTCCCGGCCCGCAGATCACGACGTCGGCGCCTTCGGGCAGCGCCTTCTTCACATCGTCGGGATGAAGGGCGATCGCGCCGTTGCGTTCCGCTAACGCGCGACGTGCGGCGATAAAGTCGCTGCCGAAGACTTCGGCGCCGAGCTCGCGCGCCGCGAGAACGTGCAACTGCCCCATCACGCCGAGTCCGATCACATAGCAGCGGTCGCCTTGCGCGAGGCCGCTCCGGCGCAGCGACTTCACGACACATGCCAACGGCTCGATTAAGGATGCGTCGGCGAAGGTAATCGCATCCGGAAGAACGAGCGTGTCGCGCAAGTTACCGGCCGGCACGCGAAAGTACTCCGCCATTCCGCCCGGATCGATCTTGCTGGCGCGCCATGCCGCGCACTGTACGTACGCACCTCGCGCGCAGGGTCGGCATTCAAAACACGGGGCATGGTGGTGCACGAAGACGCGGTCACCCGCCGCAAACGGCGCGTCGCCGCGAGTTTCCGCGACGATGCCGGCCGGCTCGTGCCCGAGCACCAGCGGTGCTTTGCGCCGGATATACCACGCCATCACGTCGCCGCTGCAAATTCCGCTGGCCATCGTTCGCACCAGCACCTCGCCATCGTTGAGCTGCGGAAGCGGGCGCTCCTCGATCCGCACGTCATCAACGTCGTAGAGCACGGCGGCTCGCATCGTTGACCCGCTCACGGCTCGATCAACACTTTCATTCCCTCACCGTTGTCGAGCCTCGCGAACGCGTCGGCGATTTGATCGAGCGAATAGACCTGCGAAATCAGCCGCGCCAGCGGAAGCGTGCGCCCCACGATCAGCTCGTACGCTACGCGAACGTCGGCCCGTGCGAAGTGAAACGGCGCAAGTAGTTGCACTTCGTCGTAATGCAGCCGTGCGGCCAGAAACGAAACGCGCGCGTCGGCGGGAAGACCCGCGAAGAACGAAACGCGGCCGCCCCGCCGGACCAATGACGGCGCCTGCTCCCACATCTCCGGCGTTCCGGTGCATTCGATCGCCGCGTCGGCGCCGCGACCGGCCGTGTGCGCGCGCACCACCTCGAGAATGGGCGCGTCGTGGGTGTCGGAGCTCTCCAGACCGAGCGAGCGTGCCAGCTCGACGCGATCGGGGTTCCTGCCAAAGAGCAACGCCTCCACGCCGTCGCGCTGCAAGAGCAGCGCATGGAGGATACCGAAGCCGCCGTTGCCGATCACCGCGACAGTCGAGCCACGCGCCGGTGCCAGCATTCGTATCGAATGCACGACGCACGCCAGCGGTTCGAGGAACGCCGCTTCGGCGTAGCTCACGTCGGCCGGCTTAAGGAAACAGTTCCGCTCGACGATGCGTTTCGGCAAGGCGATATAGTCCGAGTACGCACCCAAAAGCATCGTTGGCATCACTTCTTCGCAGAGTTCCTCTTCGCCGCGCGTGCACCAGAAGCAGACACCGCATGGCGCGGTATGGACGCACATAACCGCGTCGCCCCGAGCGAAACCGGTCACGCCTTCGGCGGCGGCGGCGACGTCGCCCGAGAACTCGTGTCCAAAGCGGGTGGGCATCGGCATTTTCGGATGACCGCGCCGATAGGTCTTCAAGTCCGTGCCGTCGCTAAGGGCCGCGCGAACTCGCACGACGATGCCGCCGGGCTGCGGCACCGGAACCGCTTCCTCGCGCACCTCGATCCGTCGCGGCGCGACGAGCGTTGCTACGCGCACGCGATCAGCGCGGACCGGATCGGCTCGGGCAGGGGGCAGCTCTTCTTCGTCTCGGCGTCAATTGCTGCGACGAAGAGCTTCATCGCTGCACCGGCGGCGCCGGTACGCTCGTTGAAAAAGACGGTCTTCCAGTGAACGCTTGACGCGCCGACGTGCTCGACGTGCGTCCGCATTCGAATCCAATCGCTCATGAGCGCGGGGGCGAAATACTCAGCTTCGACGCG
>DATHOO010000051.1:0-5413 GCA_035484815.1 Candidatus Acidiferrales bacterium | reverse complement strand
CGATCCTCGATAACGCCGATGATGCGATCGACGAGCCAAAGCGGGTGATCGCGGTACGGCGCCAGAGACTCAAACGCTTTGCGCGATAGCACCGGCGATGGTCCCGATCGCAACGCAAGCAGTAATAACGCAAGCGGAGCGATCTGGTGGCTTTCGTTCGCGTTGCTCCGGGAAACTGAGAAACTTGCGTCGATCGCGCGTTCGGCCAACGCATCGAGGAGCGCCGTCTTCCCGATGCCGGCATCTCCTTTGATCACGATAACGCCGGCACTACCCGCCTTGGCGACGCGCCGCAAAAGATCTTCGGCGAGGGCGAGTTCGCGGTCTCTTCCGTGTAGTACGACTCGATCGGCGGCGCTCGTAACGCTCATTTGGCGATTTCCCCAAGGACGCGACGGCTCGCTGCGAGGATCTCGTCGGAAAGGGCGGGTTTAGCCTTTGCGACCGCGCGAGCGATAATGAGCGTGCCGATTTCTGCCGCAGCGATCGCGAGCGCGCGCTCGCGTACGGTCGTGTCGTCCGATTCGTCGAGCACATCTTGGAGGGCCAGTGCAAGTTCTTCGAAGCCTTCCGCGAACGCGCGGCTCACGATCTTGCCTTGCCGCGCGATCTCGCTGCCCGATGCGGTCAGCGGGCATCCCCCGACGAGGTTATCGCGCGAGCGTTTCGATAGCGAGAAGTCGAGATAGTCGTCGATTGTGGGGTTCGTGACGCACGACCGCATGACGTCTACGATCTGCCGCGTACCTTCGGCGAGCGCTTCGGCGGCCAGCGCCTGCTTTGAGGGAAATCGGGCGTAGATGGCACCGTGCGTCAAGCCGGCGGATTTTCCGATGTCGGCGACCCCAACGCCGTTGATGCCGTGCTGGCGGAAGAGCTTGCCGGCGGCGCGTACGAGGACTCGCCGGTTCTCTGAAGCCTGCACTTTGGTCACCTTCACGTAATCATTATACCTGTAACTAAACTGTCGGGCAAGGTCACCTAAATGGGGGATGCACCACGCGAACGACAGCGCTCAGAATGGGAGCATGATGAAGCCGAGTATCGTTTTTTGCCATGGAATTTGGGCAGACGGATCGTCGTTTGGCAAGGTGATCCCACTGCTTCAGGCCCAGGGGTACGAATGTATCGCCGCCCAGTACGGTCTCGACACGCCGGAAGGCGATGTTGCCACGGTCAAGCGCACGTTAGGACGAGTTGGGAGTCCGGCTCTCCTCGTCGGTCACTCTTACGGCGGAAGTGTCATCACGGCTGCGGGCAGCGATGACCGCGTCGTAGGACTCGTCTACATCGCCGCATTAGCTCCGGATGCCAACGAGACGTCGCAGAGCCAGCAAGAGCCGTTTCCGGTGACCGATGTGTTCAAGTACGTTGAAGCCGCCGACGGACGCCTCTGGATGCGCCCAGAGGGCATCGTGTGTTTCGCGGGAGATCTGCCGGAACAAGAGCAGCGACTCGTTTGGGCGACGCACTACGCGCCGGCGGCGGATCTGTTCGCCAGGAACGCTCCGGGTGTCGCTTGGAGGTCAAAGCCGAGTTGGTACGTCGTGGCCACGCAGGATCGCACGGTGCAACCCGATCTGGAGCGGTTTCTCGCAAAACGGATGGGCGCAGCGACGATTGAGATCGCGTCCAGCCACGTGGCGATGCTCTCTCATCCGCAGGAAGTCGCGGACGTCATTCTCAAGGCGGCGAACTCGGTGATGTCCGCTCCGGCCGCTAGGTAGCGCCCTGAACTCCTTCGAGACGGCTCTGATGTGGCCGCAAGCGCAGCGGCGATTCCAAGCCTTGTTCAAACGCGGGCTTCAAACGGATTCCGAGTATGAGAAGAACTGGCCGGCCGGTCTTGGCACGCTTCTCGAAAACGCTTAACTGCCGCAGTAAAGCGACGCGCGGAGGATCTATTCTTGTTAACGACTTCCAGCAACGTCACCGCACCCACGCAATTTGTCGACGCGAAGGGCACGAAATACGCCTATCGCCGGTTTGGAAAGGCGAGCGGCTTGCCGCTGCTGTGCCTGCAGCATTTTACGGGAAACCTGGACAACTGGGACCCGGCCGTAACCGATCCCCTCGCGGTCGAACACGACGTCGTTCTGTTCGACAGCGCAGGAATTGGCGGCTCGAATGGCAGCGTGCCCGACACCGTCGGCGCCATGGCGCAACACGCAATGGCATTTCTCGATGCTTTGAACATTGCCACGTGCGACGTGCTGGGATACTCGCTCGGCGGAATGGTAGCGCAGGACATGGTCCGCAGTCGACCATCCGTTTTCCGGAAGATGATTCTCGTCGGGACGGCACCTCGCGGCGGCGAGGACGTCATGCATCTCGACAAGCCGAACCTCGCGAAGTGGCTCAATGATGCGTCGTTGCACGGCTATCAGGTGCTTCAGAAAATGTTCTTCGACCAGACGGATTCGAGTCAGGCCGCCGGCGGCGAATTCATCGAACGGCTCGCGTGGCGCAAGGATGATCGCGACAAGCCATCTGGCCCTGAAGTCGCGCAAGCGCAAATGGCAGCGTTCCGTGATTGGGAGAAGCCAAATGGAGAGCGATTCGCGGATTTGCGCGGCATCAAGCAGCCGGTCCTCGTGATCAACGGTAAGCACGATGAAATGATTCCGGTGCGCAACTCATACTGGCTGAGCGAGAATCTTCCAAACGCGGTGCTCCTGACGTACCCGGATTCGGGGCACGGATCTCTCTTCCAGTTCCATGACTCATTTACGCGCCAGAGCCTTGCGTTTCTCGCGTCTACGTCGCAGTGGGCGCCATATTGAGGGTACGGACAATTAGCGTGACGTCATCTGCGGAAAACAAGGCGATCGTCCTGGAGGCGTTCGACACGTTGTTCAACAAGCGCGACTACGCGAAGGCTGAGACGTTTTGGTCCGACCGCTATATGCAGCACAGTGCTCACATCGAGCCTGGCCGAGAAGGTTTGTTCAATCTCGTTCGCGCGGCGCCGGCTTCGCTGCGTTACGAGAATCAACTTATTTTGGCGGAAGGTGACAGGCTAATGCTCCACGGCCGATTTAGCGGGCGCGGTGGCGCTTCAAACTGGGTCGCGGCTGATATCGTCCGCATGGAAAATGGCAAGCTGGCTGAGCACTGGGACGTCTTGCAAGACGAGGCGCCTAAAGAGGAATCAAAGAGCGGCCTTCCGATGTTCGGAACTACGTTTCCGCCGTCGAACGAGCTCCCGGTCCTGACCTTCGACGATGCCAGAAAAATCGTCGCTCCGTTGTACGATGCGCTGAACGAACCGGCCAAGAAGGATGTTGCCTCATTGCTCGCGCAAGCGGCAAACCCCGACTACGAGTCGTATCATACAAACGAAGAGTTTCTAACCCGCGATCAACTCGCAGAAATATTCATGGGCATGGGTGTCACAACGCCAGACCTCCACTGGGAAGTGAAGGACATCCTCGTCATAGGCGATCGGGTCATCGTGCGAGGCGAAGCCACCGGCACACCGGCCGCTGAGTTTTGGGGAGCAAAGCCGACCGGCAAGAGCTTCAAGACCATGGCAATCGATATCTTTACCGTGCAGAATGGCAAGCTCGCGCGGGGCTATCATGTCGAAAACTGGATGACTGCACTCCAGCAGATCAAGGTGTAACAGACGATGGCCGCATTAAAGACAACCGCTCTCCAGTACGACGTCTACGTCACCTCTGCAGTTCCGATCGTGACGCCCGATCGACCCCCCGACGTGACGGAGACATTCTTCCAGGCGATGGCATCGACGCTTATCTACGGTGAACAGAATGCAGTTCTCGTGGATGCCTTCATGACGGTCGGGCAGGCCGGCGCGCTCGCGAATTGGATCGCCTCGAAGGGCAAGAACCTGGCAACTATATACATCACCCACGGGCACGGCGACCACTGGTTTGGCGTCGGCACGCTGCTCGAGCGTTTTCCCAAAGCGAGTGTCGTAGCGACGCGCGGCACGATAGATGTGATGCGTCAGAACTCCTCACCAGAGGCGCTTCGGAACGCTTGGGAAGCGTCGTTCCCAGGGCAGATACCGAAGAACCTGGTGATCGCGCAAGAGCTCTCAGACGACACGATCGACCTCGAGGGAGAGACACTGCACGCTGTCGAGGTTGGCCATACGGACACCGATCACACGACGTGTCTGCATGTTCCCTCGATAGGTTTGGTTGTAGCCGGCGACGTCGCGTACAATGACGTCCATCTCTATCTCGCCGAATCCAACGCGCAAACACGTCAAGAATGGATCGCCGCTCTTGATCATCTCGACTCGCTGCAGCCCAACGCGGTCGTTGCATCGCATAAGCGTCCGGAGCGTGCAGACATGCCGCGGATCATCGAGGAAACACGGCAGTACATTCGCGACTTTGACCGGCTCGTGCAACAGACGCGGACCGCGCAGGAACTCTACGACGCGATGCTCGTACTCTATCCGAACCGCATCAACCCGGGTTGGGCGCTCTGGAGTTCGGCGCGTGCCGCGAAGAAGGCTGAATAGTCCGGACGGCGTGGGCCGCGATCAACGGACTGACGTATAAATCACGAATGTCGCATTGACGGGATCGGAGGCGCTGGTGGAGGAGCAACGGCCCCTTGTGGTCACGGGAACAGCAGCGCCTTTGGACTAACGAAACGGGGGCTCCTTGTTGCACTTTGGTTAGATGGCGCCTGAAAGTGGCGCAAAAAACCAAGTAAAATAAGGAGAATTCTAACTCCAGCGGGATTCGAACCACTTCTCGGGGGTTCCGGAGAGTCCCGACCGCTACCGAATCGTGTTATTGCCGAGATTTTTTGGGGACGTACTCGTTTCACGCTCAGGATGACAACGAGGAAGACCTCTCGTCGGCGATTTCGACTGCGAAGTCTACAGCGACTGGGACGCCGGAGCGGAGCGTGTCCAGATTGACGCATGACGCTTCGGACTGTTTGCGCAGTGCAGCGAGGCGCGGTCGCTCGGTGCTTTGCGGCACGCGCAAATACACGTGGCAATTCATCGAGCGAAAACCTACTTTGACCGAGCGATCAATTGCGAGGGCGCCACGCACGTCAACCTCACCCGTGACTTCCACGCGTAGATCGAGGATCTGTACGCCACTGGACCGCGCGCGATGCGCAATTCGCGCTTAGTTACGTCCACGGGTCGAGAACGCAGACACCTGTGCGTGCCCGACACTGACTCTCGAGCTATTCCACCTTCCTGCTCGTATTGAGGCCGAGCAGGCAGGTAGTTTCTCGAGCAGAGTTGCAATAGCGCGGCCCCGGCCATCGCCGGGCAGCCCGGTTGTCCACGCCTCTCGAGGCAGTTTCATGAAAGAAGAGGAGCTTTTCGAATGAGAATTTCAATATCTATGCGCGTCTTGAGCGCGCTGGTCGGCACCGCATTACTGGCCGCTTGTAGCGGCAGCGGCGAATC
>DATHOO010000050.1:0-4084 GCA_035484815.1 Candidatus Acidiferrales bacterium | reverse complement strand
AACATCGGCTGTCACCACCGCGTTGACTTTTGGAACTACGCCGAGGGCGGCAATCCCAAACGCGTCGTCCCCGCGAAAATCGCACCCTACTTCCCCGCGGGCGAAGCGGTCAGCCCGCCGGCGGGAAAGTAAAGCGCAATTCCCGCGACGCTAGTTAGTGTCTACGGGTACGTTCGACGGCGGCTGCCGTTCGAAGAATGACTGCGAGTATTTCGCCTGAATCTTCTCGAATTGGCGTGGCGCCTGGTTGAAGTTGAACATGTCGTCGATGGTCGCAGCCCGTTGGTCCGTCGTTCCGAGGCTGCCGAGATTCCAAACCTGCTCGACGAACTTGACGATGCTGCCGAATTCGTATTGCGTGTGCGACACGTAGCCTTGCTTCGCATACGGCGAAACGAGGATCATCGGGACGCGGAATCCGAGACCGGCAAAGTCGAGCTGCGGCGGGGCGACGTGATCGTACCAGCCCCCCCAGTCATCCCAGACGACGACGATCGCGGTGCTGTTCCAGTATTTGCTCGCGCCGACGGCGTTGACGACCGAAGCGACCCACGACGGCCCCTTGTCCGTGCTTCCGAAGCCGGCGTGGTCTGAATCGACGCCATCGGGTATAACCCACGACACGCCCGCCAGCGAGCCTTTCTTGATATCCTTGAGGATGTTCGTTTGCGGCGAGGAGATGTTGGTGGTCCACTCGGAGCCGTAGCGCACGGCTGAGATCGCATCGTAGGCATCCCAATACGATCCGGCGAGCGTTCCGATCAACGGCGGAGTGTAATATTTCCAGGACACTTGTTTGGCGTCGAGGAGATCCCGGAGCGTGTCATACGTCAGGCAAGGCGCAGGCCCGTCTTCGTTGATTTGTCCGTTGTTCATTAACAGCGGGGTCGTCGTACCATACGGTGCGTCGCATCCCCACGGGCCGTGGGACGGAAAATCGATAAGAGCCTCCTGCGCGCTGAGTTTGGTGTCGCCGCGGATCAGATCTTGGTGTCCGTTGAAGCTTCCGCTCGTCTCCGAGGTAAACATGTGGTCGGCGAGGCCGTACTGTTGTGCCATCGTCCAGTAGGGCTTGATCTGATCGGGATTCACGTACTCATAGGCGCAGGTCGGACACGGCCTGGAGTCGACGTAGACTGCGCTGAAGCCGTCCATCTTCCCCGAGTCGTAGTCGACCGTGAACGCTAGATGACTGTTATCGAGCAGTTTGCTCGAGTAGAGATTGCTCTCTTTGAGTTTGACCCATTGCCCTTCGGCGTTCTTTCCGCGGCTGGCGCCATCGGCGCCCGGAAAGTGCGCGAAGAGATTGTCGAAGCTATGATTCTCTTGTACGATAATGACGACGTGTTGGATGTATTTTCCAACCGAGCCTGAGGTGGAGCCGGACTGAGCCGACGCCTTCCCGGGCAGTACCGTCGTCCCAAAGGCGGTGCTGCTGCAAGCCGTTAACACGGCCGACGCAGCGCAGATTAATAGAGCGCGGCGTATCATGTCTTGCATCATAACTCAAACCTATAGGCGCCACAAATGAGGCAAAGGAACCATGCTCATAGGTAAAGGGGTGCTTTCGCGCTTGCCTTCAAGGGAGGTGCGCCTGGGCGGACGGAAGTACGGCGACCGCGTGAAAGAACAGTATAAGGCTCTCCGGCCGCTGATGGCTTATTGCATGCTCGGCGTGGCCGCCGGTTGCTCGGATCCTACCGTCAAAATGAGCCCACTCCCCCTGGTAGACGCATCCGTTATACGCGCGTCCGTATCCCGCTGCCCCGCGTTTGAAAACGGCGCCTATACGCAGGTCGTCACGAACGCGCCCGTGGATCCCAACAGTGCGGACTACATCCGCTCCGTCATCCAGGCTGGAGACCGTAGCGGCTTCCTTGCATCCACCGGGGTCGAACAGGTGAATCTCGCCAACGACGCTACGCCGCTGCGCACCGTAAAACCGAGCGTCGCGTATCACAAGTTCCCAAAGCCGTACCCGTGGAGCAAAGACTTCTTTATCGAGCCGCTCGGCGACGGTCACGCCATGGTCATTCAGACACAAAGCTGCCATCTCTTCGAATCCTACGGCACCGAGTTTCAACCGCCAACCCTGAGCGCTTTTTCCGGCGCAAACTGGGACTTGAAGAAGCGTTTCGTTCCGTTGGCGCCGGGAATGCCGTCGGCGATGGCCTCGGGTCTTTCGCTCTACGCGGGCATCGTTCGGTGGGAAGATTATCAAGCTGGGTCGATCGATCACGCGTTGAACTGGGATGGCATTCGGGGCACCCTCGCGCAATACAATTTCGTACGTCCGGCCAGCGATACCGACCGGATTCCATTTCAGGGCAAGAGTTCGTTCGTTATGCCGTACGGCGCCCATTTACGGCTGAAGGCTTCGTTTAGCACGCAGGGCTGGGGACCGCAAGCGACAATGGTGGCAAATGCGATGAAGACCTACGGCGTCTACCTGGCCGACACGGGTTCTGGGAAGAATGCGCTCTACTTCGCGAACGCACCCGATGGAAGCAATCCCTGGAACAGCATCGACTTGTTGTCCTTATCGGCGATTACTTTGCGCGACTTCGACGTCCTGACGCTCGGTAAGGTTCTTACCGTCACACGTCACTAGCCGGCTGCGCAGCCTGCTAGGCCGCGCGTTTGATCGGGTCGCTCATCTCCAAAACGACGAACCACGCATACCGGCGCAGCCACGGTAGCACTGCAAAGAGGGCTCGGTCGACGGCGTTGGCAGCGCGCACCGCGCGTTGGCCGATGGCGCTGCGGGCAAAGGGCGCGGCCAAGAGCGTGGTCAGGTAATAGTAGCGAATGTCCAGCCGGCTAAAGAAGCGCTTGGCCAGGTCGAGATCTGCCATTAAAAACGGATGCTCGTCGGGCGTCCGGATCTTCGGCGTCAAGCTGCGAAACAAGTTGATGAACGGATTGTAGCCCAGCGGTTCGATGAAAATCGCACTTCCAAGGGGCTGCAGCGTTCGCGCGAGCTCTCCGTAGGCGCGCCGCAAGTCGAGGTGGTGTAGAATTCCGACGCCGCAGATCATCTCAAAGCTGTTATCGTCAAAGCGCAAATCCTCGGCATCCATCGCGTGGAAGTTCACGTTGGAGATCCCCGCTTCAGCGGCCCGTTTCGTACCGATCTGAACTGCCACATCGGAGATGTCGATGCCGGAGACGGATCGCGCATATCGAGAGAGCTCGAGCGCATTGGCGCCGTTTCCGCAACCGAACTCCAGGGCGCGCCTCCCGGCCGCGAGCTCCGCGATCCGGCGCTTGAAGTAACCGTGCGACTCGCCCGTGATGGCGTAAACGCGCTCCACGCCACGGGTGCCGTCGTTGATCTTAAAGCGCGCGTCTTGAAGTGCCTTTTCGCGATCCTTGCGAGCATTTATCATTGAACTACCTCTTCGTGATCTGAGACTACGCGAAGGGTACCACGAGCGGTGCGCGTCTGGTGAGGGCCATTGGCCCCAATTCGGACCAAGCACTCGTCAGCGAGTGTCGAAGTCCAATGCATGCCGATGGCCATGCTGGCGCTTCTCGCCGGTTTGTTGAACTGCCCGACCTTTGGGTCGGGCCCCTACTACACACGTCCGATCGTCGACGCGCCCGTCGATCCCCACAGCGCGGAGTACATTCGCTCGATGGCCGATGCCGGGAACTCATCGGGATTTTGGATCGCGGACGATCCGGTAGAGCTCATTAATCTCGCGGGCCCGGCCACGCCGACCCATCGCGTGCGCCCGAAAGTCGCCTACCACGCCTTCGAGGTGCCCTTCCCGTGGAGCCCCGACTTTCGGATCGAGCCGCTTGGCGATGCACATGCCATCGTCGTGCAGACACAAACCTGCGATCTCTACGAGAGCTATCAGACGAGTTTCGTCGACGGCACGCTCTCGGCATACAGTGGGGCCCACTGGAATCTGCGCCTTCCATTTCTCCCGCTCGAGCCCGGAAGACCCTCCGCGATGGCGTCGGGCCTTTCACTCTACGCCGGAATGGTTCGCTGGGAGGAAGTGGCATCCGGTTCGATTCGGCATGCGCTGAACTGGGCCGCGCCGGCGGGCACCGTCGCGCAGTGGAGCTTTGT
>DATHOO010000049.1:0-4163 GCA_035484815.1 Candidatus Acidiferrales bacterium | reverse complement strand
AAGGACCACACCCTGCGCCGAGCCGGGCGCGAACTGCTCAACGCTGCTCGCGGGGCTCGTGTGGCTGCCGCGGTAGGCGACGTAGAGATTTCCTTGCGTGTCGAAATCCATGCCGTCCACCTCATCACCGGGCGTTTGCAGCACCTGGTAAGCGTTCGTGCTTCCGACACGGTACTCGACCACTGCGCCGGCGTTTTTATTACCATTCTCACCGTTGCCGACGAAAAGATCGCCGTATTGATCAACAATCGGGTAGAGCGGCCGGCCAAGACCATCAGTATACGTAGCGGACGGGGTAACGGCAAGCCGCGGATAAACCGTCACGGAGCCACCGCCGCCTTTTTGGCCGCTCTGATTAGCTACATAAAGATTATGTTGTTGATCGATGTATAAAGCCCAAGGCGCACTTACGCCCGACGTAATCTCCCCTTTCAGGGAAGCACCGGGTGGTTTTGCCGGATAGATCAGGACTTTGCTGCCGCTCGTTACGAAAATATTGGCACCCGGAATAGCCTTCCGTGCTTCAGCTGAGAGCCATCCTGCCGGCCTTGGTCCTGTCGGTAGTCCAGGGATCAACGTGCCTTCCGGTCTCGGGGCTAAGGCGGGGATGGAAATGCTTTGTGGGGGTTGGCCACTGTTGGAGCATCCCGCGAGAATTATCAAGCCGACGGCCATCCATAGCGCAAAAGCACCGTTCCGCATGTGCATCGCTCCTTTCCCAAGAAAGCACCCGCCGAGGTGACGCTTGGACTGCGAGCCGGTGCGCTCCTGCAGTTCGAACGCTCTCGCAAGAAGAAGCTTTACGAGGGTTTTTCTGCTTGGCTTTGGGACGCCAGCGTTGAGTGAGAGGAATAGCAATGCGTAGACCTCTAGTCCTGAGCCTGACCCTCATCGTCGCTGCCTGCAGCGCCGGCGGGATCGCGCCAAGCGTTCCTGGCGGCAACCACGCATTCGGGCGCGAGCGCAACAATTCGGCGGTGAGCTTCACCATTTTGCATTCATTTCAGGCGTCACCGACCGACGGCTCCTATCCGTCGGGTGGAATTATCGCGAGCGAGAACGGCCGCTACGTTGGAACGACGTTTTATGGCGGGGCACCGAAGAAGTGCAACGGTTCGGTCGAGTGTGGAACGGTTTATGACTCGGCGATCGGTTCGCCGGAGGATCGTTTACTTTACACGTTCGATGGTCCGCCCGACGGCGAGCTGCCGACGGGCGTGATTAACGACAACGGCACCTTGTACGGCGCTAATCAATTTGGAGGCGCTGCGGACTTTGGCGCGATTTTTCTCCTCGAGCCGTCGGCTAAGCATCCGAATAAGTGGGTTGAGCGGATCATCTACAGTTTCAAAGGACCGCCAAGCGATGGATCGGACGTCGTCGGGATTTTCCACGCCGATACGAGCGGCTCGCTCTACGGTCTAACGTTCATGGGAGGCAGCGCGACGACGTGCTTCTTCGGCGCCTCGGGCTGTGGAGCGGTCTTTAAGCTAACGCCGCCATCGGGAAAACAAAAGACGTGGCAGGAATCGATTCTGCATTCGTTCACGGGGGTGCCCGATGGCGCGGCTCCAAACGGACTCGTTTGGAGCGGCGATACGGTCTACGGCACGACCGAGTACGGCGGTACGTCCACGGAGTGCCCCTACCTTCAAGGCTGCGGCACACTATACACGCTAGCGAAATCGGGTGGCAAACATGCTTGGACCGAGCACGTCGTGCATTCGTTTAACGTCGGCGGCTCGCAATCCGACGGCTCGATTCCCAACGGGAGAATGGTTGCGGGCAAGGATGGAACGATTTATGGAACGACGGGCTACGGCGGAGGCATGGGAACGTGCACCGTTGAGAAAGGACTGAACTATTGCGGCACGCTCTATCAGTACGTGCCGGGTTCTCAGGGCCAAGCCGGCTCGCGCGAGTCGATACTCTACGCATTTAAAGGAGCGCCCGCCGACGGTGCGCAGCCGGACTCGTTCACCCCCAATGGGCACGGTGGTTTCTATGGCGTCACCGGCGCGGGTGGCGGCGGAAACTGCGACGGTTATTTGGGATGTGGAACGCTCTACGAGTTGTCGCGCCCGGCCAAGGGAAGGAGCGCGTGGAAAGAGCGCGTTCTGCATTCGTTCGCCGGGCCGCCTACCGACGGCTACGATCCGCTCGGGTCTCTCGTTCTCTCGAATGGCACGCTCTACGGCGTCACCGATCTGGGCGGGTCGGGACCATGTCCGTTCGGTTGTGGGACGATCTACTCAATGCAGCCATAAGCCTCGATAATCTTTCTTAATCGCGCCAGACGAAGGCAACAAGAGACAACGGGATTCACTGCTCTCCCGACATAAGTTACGCGCGCCTGCTATTCACTCAACCAACAAGGAGGCAGTTCGTGCGTCGCGTTTCCTTTGATAACCGCTCGCTTGCCATCGCCTTACTCGCGGGTCTGCTTGCCGCGTGCAATGGGGGCCCGGCGGTAGGCTCCCTTCCAGTGGCCAGTTCATCGCGGGAGCTCATTGAGACCGGTCAGCTAAAAAATCCGATTGATAAGATCGACCACATCGTCATAATCGTTCAAGAGAACCGAAGCTTCAACAATCTTTTCTATGGATTTCCCGGTTCGAAGACGGCGAAGTACGGTTTAGACTCCAAGAATCAGAAGATCGAGCTAAAGCCGCTCGGCCTATCGTCGAGTTGGGACCTGGAGCATAACCATGAGGGGTTTGAGCTAGCCTGTAACGGTACCGGCAGCATTCCAGGCACCGACTGCCGCATGAACGGCTTCGATAAGGAATCGAAGACTTGTGGTCCCGGCGGTAGCACCGGCCCATGCCCGATCAAATATCCGCAGTACAGCTACGCGCAGCATAGCGACACCGCACCCTACTTCTCGATGGCAAAGCAATACGTGCTCGCTGACGAAATGTTTGCTTCCAACTTCGATACGAGCAGCTACGTCTCGCACCAGTACATTATCGCCGGTCAAGCCGGTTCGACCGTCGACTATCCACTTGGTGGGAACTGGGGATGTCCGGGGGGTGTCACCGACAAGCTGTGGACGCTTTGGACGAATGGCTCGCGCGAGCGCACCTTTAAGCCGCAAAAAGACCAAGTCCGCGTGTGCTTCAACTACAAGACGCTCGCCGATGAGCTCGACGCCAAAGGGCTCACATGGGCATTTTACGCTAATCCCCTCGGTGTTGGCGGAGGCGGTAAAGCTTGCGGATCTAAAGCCGGACCGGCGTACGTCGAGCGCGGTATTTGGAGCTCCTACCAGGCGGTAAAACAGATTTGCTATGGGCCTGACTGGAATAACGACATCATCACGCCACCCAACCAGTTTTTGACCGACGTTGGAAATGGCAGCCTTCGACACGTCACGTGGATTACACCAACTTGCGCCAGCTCCGACCATCCTGGTTGCAAACCCGACACGGGTCCATCGTGGGTAGCCTCGGTGGTCAATGCCGTCGGCGAATCTCCATTCTGGAAGTCAACTGCAATCTTTCTCTTCTGGGACGACTACGGCGGGTTTTACGACCCCGAGCCGCCGGCACTCGTTGACTACGACGGCTTAGGCATGCGCGTGCCGCTAGTGATCATCTCGCCGTACGCGAAGAAGGGCTGGGTCTCGCACGTGCATTACGAGCACGGCAGCATTCTAAAGTTTATCGAAGACCGCTTTGGCCTTGCGCGGTTGGCGCAAAGCGATTCGCGAGCGAAATCACCCGAGAGCGATTGCTTCGATTTTTCGCAGCCGCCCCGCCAGTTCGTACCGATAAAGTCGCAGTACGATGGCAGCTATTTCTTGCATCAGCCACTCGACTTTCGCCCACCGGATACGAACTGACGACAAAAAAGGCCGCCCTCTGGAAGGAGGACGGCCTCTCTTAACCTAGCACTGGTTGCCGGAGATAGTGTTTCCGCTGCCGGAGTTCGTGTAACAAGTTGCGTTCTTGCTGAGGTCGTTGTCCTCAACGACGAAATGCGAGCTGTGGACGCCGAGCGCGACACCCGCGCCGAATCCATGAACGGTGTTATTTTCGACTTTGCCGCCCACGTCGGCCGATGCCTCGTTGCCCGCTGCGATCCCCGCGGCATTGCGGTGCCCCTGGGTGACCGCGTTGCTTTGGATCTTGACGTCCGTGGTCCCGCCCTTCAGGTTGATG
>DATHOO010000048.1:0-95798 GCA_035484815.1 Candidatus Acidiferrales bacterium | reverse complement strand
GGGCGAGCACGTAGAACAGCGCCGATTGAGCGCTGCGCCGGCGAAAATCGCCGGCGGCGCGCGAGTAGAGCGGATCTTTGAGCGCATCGAAGTAGAGGCTCGACATCGCGCTCTCGAACTCGACGACGCGCAGGTAGGCGTCGTGAATCTGACAACGGTCGTACGCGTTCTTAACGTCGGTGACGAACGTATCGGTGACGGCGCAGGCGAGCCGGTCGATCGGCTCCATGGCATCACGGGCGACGATGCTGAGGGGCTCGAGATCGTAGAGGTTGGAGAGCATGAAGCGCATGCGATTTCGAATGTTACGGTAGACGCGTCCGACCTGGTCGACGACGTTTGGCCCGAAGCGCACGTCGTCGATAGGTTCGCACGATGCTGCCCACAGGCGAAGCACGTCGGCGCCCCAGCGATCCATCGCATCGCGTGCATCAATGCCGGTTCCGCGCGATTTTGACATCGGGCGGCCTTCCTCGTCGTTCACCCAGCCGTTTTTCATAACGCGGCGATAGGGTGCGCGTCCCTTGATCGCGACCGCGGTAATCAGCGAGCTGCGGAACCAGCCGCGAAATTGATCGCCGCCTTCCAGCACCATATCGGCCGGCCACGGCATACCGTCGCGGCCGAGCACGGCGAGATGCGTGACGCCCGACTCGAACCAGATGTCGACGATATTTTTCTCTCTTTCAAAGTGCGTACCGCCGCACTTCGGGCAGACGAAACCGGCGGGCAGATACGTTTGCACCGGATCGCTCCACCAAGCATCGGCGCCGGCCTCCCCGAACCGCTTCGCTGCGAGGCGCGCGACGCGCGCATCGAGAAAGGCCTCGCCGCAATCCAGGCAGACCAACGACGGAATTGGCGTTCCCCAGGTGCGCTGGCGCGATAGGCACCACTCCGGATGGGTTTCGATCATCTGGCGTTGCCGCGCGCGTCCCCACTCGGGCACGTAGTCGACGGCATCGGTCGCGTCGATCGCGCGTTCGCGCAACAGGTTTTGGTCCATCGCGAGAAACCACTGCGCCGTTGCGCGAAAGATCACCGGATTGTGACATCGCCAGCAATGCGGATAGGAGTGCTCGTACTCGGCCAAGCTCCAGAGTGCGCCCGAGGCGCGTAAGTCGTCGACGATCTTCGCGTTGGCGGCGAAGATATTCATGCCCGCATAGGGTCCCGCTTCGGCGGTAAATTGTCCCTTCGCATCGACCGGATTGAGAATCGGCAAGCCGTACTTCATCCCGGTGTCGAAGTCGTCGGCACCGTGACCCGGCGCCGTATGCACGGCGCCCGTTCCGGTTTCGAGATCGACGTAATCCGCCAGAACGATTACCGAATCGCGATCCATGAACGGATGACGCACCGCGAGATCGTCAAGATCGGCGCCGCGAGCGCGCCCTAATCGCTCCGCCTCACCGAAGCGCGAACCCAGCGATTGCGCCGCGAGCGCCTCGGCGACGATCAAGGCTTCGTCACCGATGCGGTAGAGAGCGTAGAACGCATCCGGACGCAGCGCGATCGCCACGTTCGCCGGAAGCGTCCACGGCGTCGTGGTCCAAATGAGGACTGAAACTTTTCCATCAAACGACGAAACGTTCATCGCTTCGAGTATCCGCTTCTTCTGTTGGTCATCCGCGGTGAAGCGCACGTAGATCGAGGGCGAGATCTTCGTCTCGTACTCGATCTCGGCTTCAGCGAGCGCCGTTTCGTCGTGCACGCACCAGAGCGTCGAGCGCAATCCCTTATAAATCTGCTGCCGCTCGGCAAGGTCGGCAAGTGCATTGACGATCGTCGCCTCAAAGGACGGATCGATCGTGCGGTAGGGGCGATCGAAGTAACCAAAGTTGCCCATTCGCACGCGCTGCTCGCGCTGGCGATCGAGCCAAAAGATCGCGCGTTCGCGGCAGCGGGCGCGTAGCTCGAGGGGATCGATCGTGTGAAAGTCCGTGATCCCTAAGTACTTCAGCGTCTCGTACTCAATCGGTAGGCCGTGCATGTCCCAGCCTGGCACGAACTTCGCGTACTTGCCATCGAGCAAGGCGATCTTCACGAAGATATCTTTGAGCACCATGCCCAGGAAGTGGCCGACGTGCAAGTCGCCGTTGGCATAGGGCGGTCCATCGTGAAAGATCCACGGTCCGTTGGGAGCGTTGCGCTCGACGCGGCGATGGTAGGTCTGCCGTTCTTGCCACCACGCAACGCGGTCGGGCTCGCGTTTGGAGAGCTCCGCCTTCATCGGGAAGGTGGTCTTGGGCAGATTCAGCGTCTGCCGGTAATCGACGGTCTTACTGGCCACTCTGCGCTAGAAGCTCCCCGAGGACGTCGAAGTTGCGCTCGGCTGCCGCACGGACGGCCTCGCTGCGGTCGAGCAAGTGACGCGAGATCGCGTCCCGTTGCGCGATCAGACGATCGACGGCCGCGTCGATGGCGCCGTCATCCGGACGGCGAGTGCCTACACTCCAGATCGGCTCGAGCGGATACTGCAGATCTTCGCAGAGCGCCGTCACCTTCGGATCGTACGCGATCGCGAGGAACGGCACGGCGTATCTTGCGGCCAGGACAAGCGCGTGCAATCGCATTCCGATGACGACCCGTGCGCCTCGCACGATCGCGGCGGCCTTTTCCAGCGAACACTCGGGAAGGAGCACCGGGCTCGACGCGCACGCGCGAATGACGTCGGCCGAGACCGCCGCATCGCCGGCACCGCCTAATGGAAGGAAGGCCGTTCGGACGCCGTGCCGCTGGGCGAGACGATCGACGGCACGTGCCACGACGGGCGCCGCATCGCGCAACGACGGGATCTTGCGCACGCTGACGACGGCATACGCTCCGCTCTCAGGTCCCAGCCCCTCCTCGGAGAGATCGACCCGCTCCTGGGGAAGATCGTAGAGAAAGACCGGATCGGAGGTTCGTTCGACCGGCGTTTTCGGTACGAGCCGTTGCATCAGACGGCGCGAGCGTTCGTCGCGCACGGTTGCGCGATCGAGCCCTTTGCAGAACTGCGCCACGATCAACCGGCCCCAAAAGTCGAGCGGCCCGACGGACTGCGCAAAGACCATCGTCTTACGCCGCGCCCGAATCGCCTCGCGCAAGATTGCAGCATAATAGAGCAGGCTGCGAAAGCTCGTCGCATTCTGCAGCAAGCCGCCGCCTCCGGAAATCACGACGTCGGCCCGCCCGATCGCCGAACGGACCGCGCGCCAATCCCAGCGCGGGACCGCGTCGATGCCGTAGCGTGTCGCCGTCATCTTCGGGGAGGCCGAAAGCACCTCCAGACGCGCCCACGGAAAGCGGCAGCGCGTGCGTTCGACGATCACTTCGAGCAACGCTTCGTCACCGAGATTTCCAAAGCCGTAGTAGCCGGAGAGCAGCGCGCGCATTAATGGCGGCCGGTAACGAGCCGGAACGCCGGGATGCGGCGGTAGATCCAGATCGCCAGCGCGCCGATGATCACTCCGATGACCAGCCCGTTAACGATACGCAATATCGAGATTTCAAGCGGCGTGTGAAGGTGCGAGAAGGTGTCGATGATGTCACCCACGCCGACTCCGATACCCAGCGCCAGAAGCCATCCAATCACGCGCCGATGCGCGGGAAGCAGTGCCGGCAAAAGCATCAGGCACGGGAAGCCGATCAGAAACTCCTTGAAGCGGGGACGTACGCTCAGCACGTGCGTGAGCGCGTGGCGCAGCGTCAGCTCGAACTGCGAAGGCGAGATATCGCTCTCGTTGCCGCTGCGCGCGATCATGAGCGCGCCGAGCGCGACGATCGCGAGACCCGCCAGCAGTTGATAGGTAAGCACCGGCGAGAGAAAGACATCGCCCGGGCGCTGCACTCCCGACCCGAAACGACGGTCGAAGAGATAGAGCGCGAGGGCGATCAAGGGCGGCAGCGCCAGGATGAGCCGAACGCCGCGGAAGCGTTCGATCTCTTCCATCGTCAGCGGCGAGCTCAGGACGCCCACCACCACGAGCGCGCCGAGCAAGGCGACACCCGTTGCGGCCAGCGTCCAACCAAGACTGCGAAGCAACTGCGTGCCGGAGGCCGCCGCGGGCTGCTCGGTCCACGCGGGAATCAAGACGAGCAGCGCCGCCGTGGCGAAGAGCAGCCCTCCCGCAAGCGCGATAGCGGAGCGCGCGAAGGCGTCGTGATGCGCCACGACGCCCGCGACGTAGAGCGCGACCGTCAGTGCGTACGCCGTAACCGCGTAGCGGCGCCGGTACCAACCGAAGGCGTCAAGCAGCAGCACGAAAATCGAGGGAACCGCCAGCGCCGCCAGACCAACGAGAACCCGGTTATTTCCGCGATAGAGCGGAATCGGGGTTGCTCGGCCGAGCCGAAAGCCGTTAGCCCGCAGCTCGTCGGCGATCTGCTTGACCATCTCGACGTTCGTCGCTTCGACCGAGAGCGTCCCGTCTTGGTGCGGCCACGGGCGCAAGTAGACCACGCGAATGTTTCGCTCGCGAACTCCAAGAACGTAACGCTCGATCGCCTCGTCGAGCCGGAGTTTGTCGAGCTCTCCCTTGGCGATCGCCTGCACGCGCACCGTTCGCCCCGGAATGAGCCGCGCAAGCGTGTCACTTCCCTTCTGGACCTGACTCGGATCGTACGTTTCGATCGAGCCGAAGTTGAAGCGGTGGAGTTTGAAAACGTTCGCGGTATCTTCTAAGTGATCGGGATAGCCGAGGACCTGATTGGTCAGACCGAAGAAAATTACGGTCGAGACCTTCGGATCGTATCGTAGCACGTCGTTAAAGAGCGCATTGATCTGCGGAAAAGCGAGGCGTTCGTCGTTCTGAAAACGCGGAACGACCAGTAACGCGAGTCGGCGGGCCAGTTCGACTTGGTCAGTCGGTATGCCCAGCGCCGTGGTATTGAAGAAATCGATCTGCGTGCGCACTTCGATCAGCCATGGCCGCGTGGCGCGCAACACCCGAACGCTCCTGGGCATGAAGTGCAAGCGCAGCTGGGTGAGGTAGCGATCGTAGGTCGACGGATCGGAGACCAGCAGATAGACCGCCCCCGGGCGAATTTGCCCCGTCCGAACCAGCCTTGCCAGCAGGGGATCGCTGATCGGCCCCAGGCGCGCCTGATTAATGAGCGCCGCGCCGGTGGTCGCGAAAGCCTTTTCGTTATTTCCAACATTCGCGCCGAGCTCTTCAGTTAACGCCAGCGACGTCAGCCCGGCGCGGCGCAGCGCGACCAGAAACGCCGGAGTGTTGTAATCGAACGACCGCGCCATCGCATCGAAGTCCGTAAAATCCATCGCCAGCTCGACCCGCCGAGCCTCTCCCTCGACGCGCAGCCGGAAGAAGGCCACGGCAAGCGACGCGACCAGGGCAACGATCAAGACGAGTGCGGCGTAGCGCGTTCGCGGGGTAAAGAGCGTCACGAAGCGCCTCTCATTCGACCGAGCCGGCGCTTTTTCTGCCGGCAGTCACAGAAGGGCCCGCCAAAGGCGAGCCCCGCTGCCGTCGCGTATGCGCGGATCCCGTTTTTTTGGGGACGCGCATACCGGGTGTGGGCGACGATCTAGAGTTCGCTGCGTTCGCTCGCTGCCCACCGATCGAGCGGCGCACGCGGCCGGGTTTCAACGGTAGCAAATTATTTCGCCGATTTCAATCCGGCCATTTTGGCGAACGCTTTTCGAGAAATGCGGCGATACCTTCGCGCGCATCGGCGGCCAACGCGTTTTCGGTCATGACTTCCTTGGCATACGCGTAGGCGGAGTCTTGATCGAGCTCGATCTGCGCGTAGAATGCCGCTTTACCGAGTTCCACGATGCCGCGGCTCGCCGAGACGATTTGGCCGGCGAGCGCGAGCGTTTCGGCATGGAGCCGATCGGGCGGGACGACGCGATTCACGAGACCCCACGCAAGCGCCGTTGGCGCGTCGATGGTTTCACCAGTGAGCAACATCTCCATCGCGCGTTTCCGCCCGACCGCTCGCGTAAGCGCCACCATCGGCGTGCTGCAGAAGAGCCCGATGCGAACGCCCGGCGTCGCGAACGTCGCGTCGGTCGAGGCTACCGCGAGATCGCAAGCGGCGACCAGCTGACATCCCGCGGCGGTCGCGACGTGCGCGACCTCGGCGATGATCGGCTGAGGAATCGCCACCATGCGCGCCATTAGGTCAACGCATGCGTCGAAGATCGTCCGATAGGTTTGGGCATCGCGGTCGAGCAGCTCGCGGAGATCGTGACCTGCCGAGAATGCCCGCCCCTCGCCGCGCAGAATGATAACGCGGATCGAGCGGTCTTGCGCGAGCTGCGCGAGCGCGGCGTCGAGTTCGCGCATCATCGCCAGCGAAAGCGCGTTGCGCTTCTCGGGCCGGTTCATCGAAAGGACGGCGACCACGCCCTCGCGCTCGATTTTAATGTCCGCGTATGTCTGCAGCGTATTCATAACAATCCTATTTCATGGGCGATGACCGTCGACTACGCGCCCAGTTTATCCTGAGCGAGCGAAGCTTGTCATCCTGTAGCGGAGCGCCGGAGGCGCGTAGCCGCAGGACGAAGGGCGCCTCCGCTCAGATGACCGGCAGGTAAAATGGGCGATGACGGGCTCGAACCGCCGACATCCTCCTTGTAAGGGAGGCGCTCTCCCAGCTGAGCTAATCGCCCCTGCGCAAGAGGAATTCGCTTCGCCGGTTGCCGTTCTTGCAAGCCGCCGGGCGATGTTTAACGCACGCTGAGAATCGGGAACCTTTTCATTGAGACCTGGAAATCTTGAACAAACACTACCGGGCTACAATTACGAGCGATATCCGCAATGTGGCAAAAGCCCGTGAGGGCGTAGCCGATTTTGCGCTCGATTGCGGCTTTGCGAAGGAAGCGGTTGCCGACGTCCGCCTCGCCGCGGGCGAAGCCTTGAGCAATGCCGTCGAGCACGTTACGAGGACCCGGTCGGGACGAATCATCGTCGACTGCAGTTTCGATGGCTCGGCCCTAACCGTCGCGATCCACGGTGGCGGCCCCGGCTTTCCCGCGCCCTCGGACCAGGTCAGCGTCCAGCCCAACGATCGCGGTCGCGGCTTCGGCATCTTCTTGATGCGTCGCTTGATGGACGAAGTCTCATTCGCGCGCAACGGCGCCATCGTTCGGCTCCGTCGCCGGATTTAGGTCCTCCTAGGAACCCGAGCCGATCTTCTTCTGGAGCAGCGTGACGGCGGCGCGCAGTTGGGCGTCGCTGTCGACCTCGCCGAAGCGCGCGTCGCGGTTTTCCACGACGGCGAGGTCGGGGTCGATGCCGCGCAGATTGATGTCTCGGCGGTTCGGCGTAAGGTAGTGCGCCGTGGTGATCTTGATCGCCGCGCCGTCCGGAAGCGGGGTCAGCGTCTGCATCACGCCCTTGCCGAAAGTTCGCGAGCCGACGAGCATGCTAATGCCGTCGTCCTGCAGCGCGCCCGCGGTGATCTCCGACGCCGAAGCCGTGTATTGGTTCACCAGCACGGTGGTCGGCACCGTAATCGAAGGATCGCTGTCTGAGTCGATGGTGGTTGCGTGCTGACCGCGTTCCTCGACCGTCACTAACGCCTTGTTTGCAATAAAGCGCGAACTGATGTCGAGCGCCGAGTTGACGTAGCCGCCCCCGTCGTTGCGCAGATCGAGAATCAGCGCCTTCGCGCCAAGGTCGTTCAAGCGCGCCACCGCGGTGTCGAACTCCTTGGGGGTCTCGCGGCCGAACTCCATCACCCAGACGTATCCGATCGCGCCAGGCAGCATTTTGTAGACGACCGTCGGAGGCTGCACGTCTTCCCGCGTAATCGACACGACCGCGGGCGCTTGCGGACGCTGCAACGTAACGGACACGGCGGTGCCCGCTTTGCCGCGCAGTCGCCGGCTCACACCGTCGACGCCAAGACCTTTCGTCGAAACTCCGCTCACGGCGGTGATGACATCGCCGACCGCGAGTCCCGCGCGTTCGGCGGGCGTGCTCGGCAATACGTACGAGATGCGCACGAAGCCGGAGTCAACGTCGGGCTGGATCATGACACCGATGCCGCCGATGCGGCTTGGGTCGAGCGCTTCGTTGAACGCCTTGAACTCCGCCGGTGTAAAGAACTGCGTGTAACGATCGTTCGTCGCCTTTGCCATCGCATCGATCGCGGCATAAGCAAAATCGCTCGGGGATGCATGCGCCGCGCTTGCTGCCGACACGATCGCGCTTTGCAGCTCGGCCGACGTCGCATCTCGATCGTCCTCGACGTGCAGCGCCGGCGGCGGGATCGCAACGCCGTGTTTGCGCGCGGCTTCGGCGAGCGCGTCGGAGGCGGCCGCAAGCAGCGTTTGCGGATCGACCGGATCGTAGTACGTGCTGGTTAAAAGTTGAAAGCTCTCGGCAACGTCGCCGGAGACTTGATTTGGCAGCACGCTATCTGCAGCGGTTGCGTTAACGCAGAGCGCAACGAAGAGCGCCGATACGAGTGCGGCGCGCCCAAAACCCTGAGGAGTCGGCATCATGAACCCTTTCTTCCCTGTCTATCGGCAGAACGCATGGCGGGCGCCAGCCGTTTCAAGCCGACGCGGCCGCGCGACGAAGCCGGTCCATCATGGCCAGTCCCAGCCCGGTCTCTGGCAGGGGCTGGGCGTCGATGCGCTCCAGCCCGATCGCGTCAAGGGCGTGGAGCGCCTCGAAGAAGCGAGCAGCAGCTTGGCGCAGATCGCCGGTGGGCGAGAGTCGCTCGGCCGCAGCGTACCCCGGAAACTCGTCGCACAAGGTGAGCGCAGCCGCGTGCGTGCGCTCGTGTTTGGGCACCTGCGACGGATCGATCACCTGCAACCGCGTTCGCGGCGCGTAGTGCTGCGGCAGCCGGCCGGGTGCGAGGACGGCTCCCTCGCGGGGACGCGTCAACGGACCGACGACCGCCTCGATTGCTTCCACCGGGATCGCTCCAGGCCGCAGCAGCACCGGCCCCGGATCGAAGGCGACGATCGTGGACTCGAGCCCGTGATCGCTGCGCCCCGCGTCGAGAATGAGGTCGACGCTCGCCCCGAGCGCCTTCGCCACGTGCTCGGCGCGGGTCGGGCTGAGCGCGCCGAAGGGATTCGCACTGGGTGCCGCGATCGGCGCTTGGAGCCCGGCCAAGAGCGCGCGCGCGACCGGATGGGAGGGGATCCGTACGGCGACGGTCGGCGCTCCGGCCGTCACCAAGTCGGGAACGGCTTCGCGCTTGCCGAGCACGAGCGTCAGGCCACCCGGCCAGAAGCGCTCGGCGAGCCTCTCGGCGATTGGCGAGAGCTCGAGGGCGACCTCTTCGAGCATCGCACGATCGAGCACGTGGACGATGAGCGGATCGAAGCGTGGGCGTTGTTTGATTTCGAAGATTCGCGCGACCGCTAAGCGATCGAAAGCAAGCCCACCGAGGCCGTAGACGGTTTCGGTGGGGAAGGCGACGGTGCCGCCCGCACGCAGGACCTCGATCGCGCGCGCGATGCCGGCCGGTCCGGCGGCCAAGATGGGCACGCGCGCACCTTCGCCCACCAGGCAGCCAAACTCCGGCAAGCCGGCGCTTGCAACAGAAGGGATGGCGCCCGTGACAGGGTGATAATGCTCAAAGACTTATGAGGGGATTCCATCGCACGCGGGCGCCGTTGCCGCTCGTCGCGCTTTTCTGCGCGGCGTTGCTTCCGGTTGTGCTTTATGGTTGCGGCGGCGGGGGTTCCGATAGCTCGCCGGCAGGTCCGTTTCTGCCGCCACCTCCGGCCAAGAAGGGTAAGCATTTCACGCACATCGTGATCCTCGTTCAGGAGAACCGCACGTTCGACAACCTCTTCGCGACCTATCCGGGAGCCGACGGAGCCACAGTCGGCAAGACGCATAACGGAACGCTGCGTCTTCGCAAGGCTGACCTCGAGAGCATCGTCTCGCCCAATAACGGCTATCCGTTTTGGCTGCGCGCCTGCAATCGTCGCGGCAATGCGTGCCGCATGAACGGCTTCGACACTATCCCGATCGGGAGCGTGCCCGGCACGTACGTTTACCAGTACGTCAATCCCGCGCAGATCCGGCCATACTGGGATCTGGCCGGCAGTTACGTTTTGGCCGACCACGTCTTTCAGACCCAGGGCAGCGGCAGCTTCACCGCCCATCAGGATTTGATTCGCGGCGGCACCGATATCAACGGCTCGCAGAGCCTGATCGATTTTCCGGACGGCCGGCCATGGGGATGCGACGCCCCGTCGGGAACGGTGACCACGCTGATAACGACGGCGAATCAGTACCTGCACTATCAAGGCCCGTTTCCGTGCCTGTCGTACCGGACGCTGCGCGATCTCCTCGATCCCAACGGCATTTCGTGGCGCTACTACGCGCCGACCGTCGGTGATAGCTTCGGCGGCGATCTTTGGAACGCGTTCGATGCGATCGCAGCCGTTCGCAACGGACCCGAGTGGCAAACGAATCAAGTTTCACCCGAGACGAAGATTTTCACCGATATCGATCGCAACACGCTGCCCGCAGTCTCGTGGGTGATACCGGACTATCCGAATTCCGATCATCCCGGCGACGGCTCCGATAGCGGTCCGTCGTGGGTCGCGCAGGTCGTCAACGCCATTGGCGAGAGCAAAGCGTGGAATACGACCGCGATTCTCGTCGTTTGGGATGATTGGGGCGGATGGTACGATCACGTCGCGCCGCCAGGGCCGTTTCGTTCCGGCGGTCTCGGCTTTCGCGTTCCGCTGCTCGCGATCTCACCGTATGCGAAGGAAGGTTACGTTTCGCACGGCGTGTACGAGCTCGGTAGCATCGTTCGGTTCGTCGAGGATAACTGGAAATTGGGGCGTCTCGGCACGACCGACGAAACGTCCGCCGATTTCGCCAATGACTTTTTCGACTTCACTCAAGCACCGCGCAAGTTCGTTCCGTTACACGCCGAGTATTCGAAATCGCATTTCGTTCACGAGACTCCATCGAACCATCCGGTCGATGAAGAATAAATAACTTGGATTAGTGATGTTTATCAACGTTTCGACAATAGTACGCTCGGTGCATGGAAAATGCGAGCGGGCGGCGAACTTGGGTATTAATTCGATATGCGTACCTTAGAGAAGCCTCCAGGTTCCACTTCCACCCGCACGGCAACCGCTGCCCGCACGATCGCCGGCGACGCGCGCGTAGGTGCCGTCCCGGTCGTGCTTTCCGACTTCGAAACGGTTGAGGTCACGGCTCCGGTCGCGCAAGACGAGCTCAAGCAGATTCAAGCTCACTTTATGACGGTTGCCCAGTGCTCGGTGCGTGGAATCACCGACCCCGCCGAACGCGCAAAGGCGGCGCAGGCGCTGCACGAACGCATGGCGCGCTACGGCACCTCATCGGAGTACATCGCGCGGCGGCAAGTCAGCGTGCTGCATTCGCGATTCGTCAAGCACGATCCCGATAACGCATTGGAGGCGATCCGTCGCTACGGCGGTCTTCGCAATCCCAGCGGCGAGACGCTGGACGAACGCATGACCCTTTTCGAAGAGATCGCCTGCGACGTTTTCGAACGCGTCTATCGCGACCAAGAGACGCCGCCCGACGATATCGTGCACGTGAGCTGCTCGGGGTACGTATCGCCAAGCCCCGTTCAGAGCTTCCTCTCGCGGCGGAGATGGCTCGACGTCGGCGTGACGCACTCGTATCACATGGGCTGCTACGGCGCGTTTCCGGCCGTGCGGACGGCGCTCGGTCTGGTCGGGTCTTCCTACGCATCGCTGCCCGTGCGCAAACGCCGCGTGGATCTCGTTCACACGGAGTTTCTCTCACTGCACTTCGATCTGCTCGGCGAGGAGCCCGACAACCTCATCACCTCGACGCTCTTCGCCGACGGCTTCATCAAGTATACCGCGTATCCGGAGTCCGAGTTTGCCAAACGCGGCCGCGCTGGGCTGAAGGTCCTCGCGATCGAGGAGCACATTCTGCCTGACTCGCTTTCGGAGATGACGCTGCGGCCCGGTCCGCTGCAGTTCGACATGTCGTTATCCAAGCGCGTGCCGTTTATGATTCGCGATTCCATTGCCGACTTCGTGCGTTCGATCTGTACGCAAGTAGCGATCGATTTCGAGCGCGAGAAAGATGCGATGATCTTCGCGATTCATCCCGGCGGCCCGGCGATTCTCAACCAGATTCGCGGCAAACTCGGTATCGAAGAATCCGCGGTCGCGTTGAGCCGCAAAGTACTCTACGAACATGGCAACATGGCTTCCGCAACCGCACCGCACATCTGGCAGCTGATCGTCGATTCGCCCGACATCCCAGTAGGATCGAAGGTCATGAGCATGGCGTTCGGGCCGGGCTTAACGGTTATCGGGGCACTCTTCGAGAAAGTATAATCGCGATGGCTACTACCGATCCTAAGTCACCGCAGAAATTCTCCGTGCCGGGGCCCTTCTATTGGGGCGTCCGCGGGGTGCACGCGGCCGCGCCGCTTTTCGTCGCGCTCGGTAACTTGGAGACGCAGCTGCTAGCGGGCCGCCTGGCTTCACAACGCGTCGACCGCCCCGTCTACATCTGCGGCCTCCCCCGTGCTGGAACGACGATCACGCTGCAGATGCTTAGCGAGCATCCGGACGTCGTCACGCACAAGTATGCCGACTTCCTCATGCCCTACATGCCTTGGGTTTGGAACAACGTCTTCCCGCGCATCCCCGTAGATGCGATGCGCAAGCCGGTACCGCGCATCCACCGCGACCGAATCGAGGTCACCCGCGACAGCGCCGAGATGGGCGAAGAGATCCTCTGGGAACACTTTTTCCCGCAGATTCACGACGAGACGAAATATAACGTTCTCGACACGACAACTTCGAATCCGGCGTTCGAGCACTTCTACAGCGATCACTTGCGGAAGCTCGCGCTGGTGCGCGGCCGGTCGCGCTACGTCAGCAAGGCGATCATGTGCGTCGTGCGCATGCAGTATTTGCGTCGCCTCTTCCCGGATGCGCGTTTTCTGCTCTACGTGCGCAACCCCATCGATCACGTCGCATCGTTGATCAAGCAGGATCGGATCTGGGCCGAGCTGGAGCGTTCCGACCCTCGACAGATCGAGATCATCGAGCTCACCGGACACCATGAGTTCGGCACGCGCCAGGTGATGGCCAACGTCGGGAATCCCGACGAGCTGCGCGAGATTCGCCGGCTCTTCGACGCGGGTAAGTGGGCTCAATCGCGTGCGCGCTATTGGGCATACATGTACGGTTTTGTCGCTCGTCAGCTGGACTCAGATCCCGACCTGGCGCGCAGCGTCTGCGTTGTACGCTACGAAGACCTCTGCAGTGACTCGCTTACCACCATCGACCGAATTCTCGCGCACACCGGTCTCGAGCCGCAGAGCTTTGCGGCCGCGCGAGAAACCTACAGCAAGAAGCTCTCGTTTCCGGATTACTACAAGCCGGCGTTCGACGCCGATACGCTGGGAGAAATCGTTGCCGCTACCAGCGGCATCGCCCAGCGATTTGGTTACGACGTCGCCGCCATCGCCGCGAAAGTCGGAGGTCCTCCGCCCGAACCTACGTCCGTCTAATCGGAGGCGTCATTGATATATCGAGGCTGCTTGAGAGCCTGCGCGCTCGGCGCCGGCATAGCGCTGGCATCTTGCGGCGCCGGGAGTAGCGGAGGCGGCGGGCTCGCGCCGCCGCCGACCGGAGACAACGGCCACCATCACCATGGATCCGGAAGCGGCGCAATCCAGCATGTCGTGCTGATGATTCAGGAGAACCGCACGTTCAACAACCTTTTCGCGGGATTTCCCGGGGCGACCAGCACGAAGGTCGGTTGGGGACTCGTTGCCAACGGCAACGGATATAAGAAGAAAAAGATCGAGCTGACGGCCGCCAATCTCACCGATCACGGCAACGTCACCCACCTCTATAAAGCGTTTCTGGTCGGCTACCACAACGGCCACATGGACGGCTTCAACCTCATCAAATACGTCGTCTCGGGTCAGCCCGAGGGCAAAGCGCCGTACCAATACGTCAAGCACTCCCAGATCGTGCCATATTGGGACATCGCGCACCAATGGGGCTTAGCCGACGAGATGTTTCAGACGCAGGGCAGCGATAGTTTCACCGCGCATCAGGATCTGATCCGCGGCGGCACGTTTATCGACGCCAACGAGAGCTTGATCGATCCGCCGACGACGAGCGCCGCGTGGGGATGCGACTCGAACCCGGGCGGCAAGACGACGCTGATCACGACCAAGCTGCAGCTCGAGGTCGACCAAGGTCCCTTCCCATGCTCCAACGTTTTTCCCGATTACGGCTCAAACGGCTACCCCACGCTGCGCGACTTGCTCGATGCCAAATCGGTCTCGTGGAAATACTACACGCCAGTCTGGAAGAACAACACGCCGAGCGCGCTCTGGGACGCGTTCGACGTTATCGCGCCGGTTCGGTATGGGCCGGAATGGACCGACGGGCACATTGCTTCACCCGAAACGAGCATCTTCAACGACATCTCAAACGGCGCGCTGCCGTCGATGTCCTGGGTGATTCCCGACGCGCAGAACTCCGATCATCCGGGCTATGCGCCGGAGGATACGGGTCCGTCGTGGATCGCCAGCGTCGTCAACGCCATTGGCGCAAGTTCGTATTGGAACTCGACGGCGATCATCGTCGTCTGGGACGATTGGGGCGGGTTCTACGATTCCGTTGCGCCACCGCTGCCACGTGACAATCAAGGCGGTCCCGGATTTCGGGTTCCGATGCTCGTGATCGCGCCCTACGTCATCGACGGTGGCGGAAGCCAAGGCGGTTACGTTTCGCACACGGTCTACGGCTTCGGCAGCATCATACGCTTCATCGAAGACACCTGGAACTTGGGCCGCCTGGGAACCACCGATTCAACCTGCGCGAGCATGGCCGACATGTTCAATCTGAGCCAATCGCCGCGCCCGTTTCATGCCATTCCCTCAAGCTTCTCGCGATCGTATTTCCTCCACCAAAAGCCGTCGTATCGGCCGGTCGACACCGAGTAGCTGCAGATGCGCGCGCACCCGGCCGCGCTCTGGATCGCACTCTGCACGCTAGCGGCCTGCGGCGTGGCCTGCAGCGCGGTCTCGACCGGCGCACCGCCCGGGCTACCGCTTCCCCGCGACGGCTTTGCCGGCGCGAAGAATCCGATCCGGCACGTCGTGATCGCGATTGAAGAAAACCGCAGCTTCGACGACTTCTTTGCCACATTTCCCGGCGCCGACGGCACGACGACCGGAAAGGCCGAAGCGATGCCGCCCGTCATCGCGCAGAGCTGCTCGGCGCCGATCACGAAGCCGACGACGATTCCGCTGAAGGAAGTTTCCCTCGTCGGCGACGGCAACGATCTGGATCACAACCACGCGGCCTTCGGTATATCCTGGAACCACGGCGCGATGGATGGTTTCGATCTCATCCACATCGGCGCCGGCGGCGACGGTCCACCGGCCTGCCGGTATCCGTATCAGTACGTTAATCCGAAAGAAATCGCGCCGTATTGGGAGCTTGCGCGCCAATACGTACTCGCCGATCACACCTTTCAAACTCAGGGCAGCGGGAGTTTTACCGCGCATCAGGATCTCATCGCCGGCGGGACGCAAATTTCGGCGAACGAGGCGTTGATCGATACGCCGACGTTCTTTCCGTGGGGCTGTGATGCGAATCCGCCGGTTCGCACCGCAATCATCAAACGGGGTAGCAATCGGGTCTACCGCTACGCTGGTCCGTTTCCGTGCTTAAAGTACGCAACGATGCGCGATCTGCTCGACGCCGGGAGCGTCTCGTGGAAGTTCTACGCGATGCCGGTGCAAAAAGAGACGGGGTGCGAACAAGGCAACACCGCTGGTCTCTGGAGTGCGTTCGATGCGATCAAGGCAGTGCGCTACAACTCGGAGTGGCACACGAACGTGACCCGCAGCAGCCTGGATATCTTCCCCGACATCGCGAAGCACCGGTTACCCTCCGTGGCGTGGATCACTCCGGATGCGCGCAACTCGGACCATCCCGGCACGACGAAGCATCCGCCGTGCGGCACGGGCGGCCCGCCCATCGATACCGGTCCGTCGTGGATCGCTTCGATCGTCAACGCCATCGGCAAGAGCTCGTACTGGAACTCGACCGCAGTCGTCGTCGTCTGGGACGATTGGGGCGGTTTTTACGATCACGTCGCCCCGCCGACGCCGCGGGGCTGGCAGGGCGGTCCCGGTTTCCGCGTGCCGATGCTGATCGTCTCGCCGTACGTCAAGCCGCACGTCGACCACACCGTCTACGAGTTCGGCAGCATCCTCCGTTTCGTCGAGGAGACGTGGAATCTCGGCACGCTCGGCAAGAACGACGCGCGCTCGACGAGCATCGGCAATGCCTTCGACTTCACGATGGCGCCGCGTAAGTTCAAAAAGATCACCGCGCCCTACGGGAGCGATTATTTTCTGCGACAGCCGCCATCCGGCATCGCGCCCGATACCGAGTAGCTATGTGGCCCCGTCACTGCTCGTCGGGAATGCGATTGTCGAGTGGTTGCTGCAAGAAGAACTCGCGACTCTCCGGCGCTTTGATTGGTACGAACTTGCGCGGCTTCTGCGTGAAGTCGAGACAATCGGTGGCCGGTGAAGTCGCGCGGGTGTCGGCGTCGGAGAGCCGCGGGAGATTGAAGAGATCCTCAGTATAGTGCAAGACGCTCGCGGTCTCGTACTGGACGTGTGAAATGTAGTTCTTCTTCGCATACGGCGAAATCACGATCAGCGGGACGCGGAAGCCGAGGCCGTCGTAGCCTCGGAAGGGCGGTGGAACGTGGTCGTACATGCCGCCCCAGTCGTCCCACTGTACGAAAATTACCGTCGAGTCCCAGAACTTGCTCTCGCCGACGGCATTGACGACCGCCGTCACCCACGACGGACCGAAGCCGCCGCCGCACGCGAGATGATCGGAATCGGGACAGAGCGGCGTAACCCAGGTCATGCTCGCGAGCTTGCCGGACGCAACATCGGTAATGAAACGCTTCTGAGGCGTGATGATGTCGGTTTTCCAGTCGGGACCGTTATAGATGTGTTCGATCGCCTGGTACGCCGACCAAAGCCCGCTGAACGGCTTGGTGTATTTGCTCGTATAGAAACGCCACGGCAGACCGGCCTTATCGAGCTCGTCGCCGAGCGTTTCGTAGTTGAAGCAGGCGCGCTGCGGCTTACCAAAGGTACGCTTGTGGGTAATGGTCGCGACTTCATCGGTAGGGCCGCCGGGGCACCCCCAGTAGAAGTCAGGGACGTCAACGCTCGACTTTGCCTGCGCGGCGATGATGTATTGATGCGCGACAAAGCTCTCGTCGAGCTGCGACGCGAACATCTTGTCGGCCAAGACCCACTCGTGCGCCATGTCGAAGTACGGCTTCGTCTCGTCGTGCGGTACGTACCCGTACTGTCCATCGATGGGGCCGCCGTAGAGCTGCTCGCGATTGAATCCGTCCATGCGACAGTGCGTGCCCGGCAGCGTTCCGGTTCCGTCGCACGCGTTGAACATCGCCTGCCCCGAGTGATCGATCTCGTAGGCCCTGCTCAATGGGATCGGTTGCAGTTTTATCGTTTGGCCCATCGTATTCTTACCGCTCGACACGGTATCCGCGCCGGGATAGCCATGAAAGAGATCGTCGAAACTTCGGTTCTCTTGCACGATGTAGACGACGTGCTTGATTTTGCCCGCGCCGGTACCGGAGA
The DNA here is from genome assembly GCA_035484815.1 of Candidatus Acidiferrales bacterium. Taxonomy (GTDB): domain Bacteria; phylum Vulcanimicrobiota; class Vulcanimicrobiia; order Vulcanimicrobiales; family Vulcanimicrobiaceae; genus Cybelea. The sequence continues at coordinate 78,152 of DATHOO010000048.1, read as the reverse complement.
GCTGCTGCAACGTCGCGCTGAACGCAACGCCGGGCACCGCGGGAGCGCTCGGCGTCGTCGAACAAGCTGCAATGATAGACGCCGCTGCCGACAATGCAGCGGCGCGTAAAAGCCGGTGTCCCATAATCCGGGAAATCCCCCCGCACCCCCGCGCGTTCCTTCCAGGCCTGCAGGGCGGGCGAGCGCCTGGTGGGGAGCAGCTGGCTTCGAACCGAACGTACGTTATCCCAATTCCATCCTCGATCACCCCTTGCGAAAAGGAGCTTTTGTGAATCGATCCCTGAAACTCGTGGCGCCGCTCGTTGCAGCGCTCGCAGTCGCCGCATGTAACGGCGGCACCTCAACGATGCCAAGCGCCGCCGGCTCGGCCGCGGCCGAGTCCCAATCGGTACCTCAATGGCTGGCCTCGCACTCGGCGGTTGCCGCGTGCCCGGGCGACCGCCGGCACGGGCAAATGCAGTGCGACGCGATCGTGATGAACGCTCACAGCGGCATGCAGCCCAACGTCATTGGCTTAGCGCCAATCGACTTTCAGACGGCCTACAACCTGCCCTCGTCAACGAAGGGCAAGGGCCAGACCGTTTTTATCGTCGATGCGTTCGACAATCCCGACGTCGCGTCGGACATCGTGACCTATCGTACGAACTTTGGCCTCGGGAAAGTAAATTTCAAAAAGTACAACCAAAGCGGTCAACAAAGCAACTACCCCAGCGGCAATCAAAACTGGGGCTTCGAGATCGATCTCGACGTCCAGATGGCTTCCGCCAGCTGTCCGAATTGCAACATCAGTTTGATCGAAGCGAACAGCAATAACACGAACGATCTCTATGCGGCCGAGCAAGAAGCCGTGAAACTCGGCGCGAAGGTCATCACCAATAGCTGGGGCGGCGGCGGGGGCAGCAACTCCGGTGGCGCCTTCGACAGCAAAGGCGTCGTGTATCTCGCTAGCGCCGGCGACGGCGGCTACGGCATGCAAGACCCGGCCGACTACCAGACCGTCGTCTCGGTCGGCGGCACCAACTTGTCGAAGCAAGGCTCGACGTACGTGGAATCCGTGTGGCGCCTCACCGGCGGCGGCTGCTCGGTCGTGAACAAGCCTTCGTGGCAGAAAGATCCCGGCTGCACCAAGCGCACCGGCAACGACGTTGCTGCAGTCTCGGTCAACGTCGCAGAGTACGACTCGTATGGCTACGGTGGTTGGCGTGAAGCGTCCGGCACGAGCGTTTCGTCGCCGCTGCTCGCCGGCGTGTTCGCCTTGGCCGCCAATGAATCGACGCACCAAAGCGGCAAGCCCTTCTGGACGCTGAAGAAAAAGAAGCTCAAGAAGGATCTCCACTACATCAGCACTGGCGGCAACGGCTGCCCCACGAGCATTCCCGGCAGCTACCTCTGCACCGCCGGCACGAACCAGTTCGGAACCTACTCCGGCCCGGCAGGTTGGGGAACGCCGAACGGCATCGGCGCGTTCTAGCGCGGATTAAGTTCAGAGACTCAAACGAGAAGGCGGCGCTCCGGCGCCGCCTTCTTCGTTAATTATTGCTGATCCGGAATCCGCGGATCGAGGGGCTGGTTGAGGAAGAACGACGCGTCTTGCGGCGATTGAATCGGCACGTATTTACGCGGTTGCTGCGAGAAATCGAAGCAGTCGGCGGCCGGCGATGTGGCGCGCGCATCCGACGCCGAAAGCTGCGCAAGACCAAAGACGTCTTCGACGAAACGCAGCACGCTCGCCGTTTCATATTGCACGTGAGAGACGCGGTTCTGCCTGGCGTACGGCGAAATCACGATGAGCGGCACGCGAAAGCCTAGCCCGTCGTAGTCCTTATACGGCGGTGGTACCGGGTCGTAAAGGCCGCCCCAATCGTCCCACTGCACGAAGATCGCGGTGGAATCCCAAAACTTGCTTTCGCCGACGGCGTTCACGACCGATGCCACCCACGATGGACCGAATCCGCCACCGCATAAGAGATGATCGGAGTCGGGACAGAGGGGCGTAATCCACGTCATGCTCGCGAGCTTGCCGGCTGCGATGTCGGTGAGAAATCGCTTCTGGGGCGTGACGATGTTCGTTTTCCAATCGGGCCCGCGGAAAATGTGCCGGACGGCTTGATAGCCTGACCAGAGCCCGCTCAACGGCTTGCGGTAGTGGCTGGTGTAGAAGCGCCATTGCAAACCCGCTTTGTCGAACTCGTCTCCGAGGGTTTCGTAGTCGAAGCAGGGCCGCTGCACGCCGCCGTACTTCCGGTCGGATTTGAGGATCTGGACCACGTTGCTCTTGCTGCCGCCGCAGCCCCAAGGTGCCGTAAAGGGCACATCGACGCTCGACTTGGCCTGCGCCGCGATGATGTACTGATGCGCAACGAAGCTCTCATCGAGTTGCGAGGCAAACAACTTGTCTGCCAGCACCCATTGGTGTGCCATGTCCCAGTAAGGTTTAGCCTCAGCGCGGGGCACGTAGGCGTATTGCCCGTCGAGCGGGCCGCTGTACTCACGCTCCAAATTGAACCCATTCATCCGACACTTCGTACCCGGAAGTTTCCCCGTCCCATTACACGCGCTGAACATCGCAAACGCGGAATGATCGATCTCGTAAACCGTTTTGAGCGAGATGGGCTGGAGCGTGATGGTGTGGCCGTACGAATCCTTGCCTTTCGACACGGTCTTTGCGCCGGGATAGCCTTTGAAGATGTCGTTGAAGCTGCGGTTCTCTTGCACGACCCAAACAACGTGCCGGATCTTGCCCGCGCCGCCCGCATCCAACGATTGCACGAAGGCGCTGCCGGCGGACGAAGGGAGCGGTGGGGACGAGGTGGAGGAACAGGCCACGCCGGCAAGCGATGCAACGAGCGCCGCGGACTGATGTAGCCGCCTCATGGCGAGCAACTGTGGCGCGGTGCGAGCTTTTCCTTCCACGATTCGTGGCCCAACCTGGGCAGCTGCGGCTTGCCCTACCCGGCAGAGCTATTACCTTTTGTCTGAAGTGTCCGCTTTTTTGGCGGTATTCGCGGGCGGGCGCTAGAAGGGGCAGGGAGGGGACCCTAGAAGGCCACCGGCTTATCGCTTGTTAAGTACTCCCTCCCAGACGGACTCACACGCTACAAAGGAGCTTTATGAACGTATCCTTGAAAATTGTGGGGCCGCTCGTTGCGGCGCTTGCAATCGCTGCTTGTAATGCAGGCGGCTCGTCGAATATGCCGGCCGCGTCCGGCGTTTCCCAAGGCAGCCCACTCAACAAAGCCATGCCACAGTGGATGGTAAATCACGAAGCCAAGACCATGTGTCCGCAAGTCGTCGGCAAGCCGACGTGCTTGGCGCTGCAGGTCCAAAAGAACGGCATTACGCCGCTTTGCTCACCGTCGTCGAGTTGCGGCTTCACCGCGCAACAGCTCGAGAAGGCCTACAACCTTACGAAAGAACTCGGCGGCGGAAAAGGGATGACCGTCGCTGTGATCGAGGCCGGTGATCTCGCCGCTGCCACGACCGATATCGCTTCGTATCGAACCCAGTACGGGCTGGGCACGGCCAACCTAAAGAAGTACAACGAAACGGGACAGCAGTCCAACTATCCTCCGACCTGCGAGGATTATGGCTGGTGCCTCGAAACCGATCTCGACATCGACATGATTTCGGCAGCATGCCCCAACTGCAGCATCGACCTGATGGAAGCCAAGGGCGGCATCAGCGATTTCGAAGCGGCTGAAGCCGAAGCCGTCAAGCTCGGCGCGACGGTCCTCAGCAACAGCTGGATCTGCTACGGCAGCTGGGATTGCGGAGACTCAAACTTCCCGAACTTCTTCAACTCGAAGGGAATCGTGTATACTGCGTCGTCGGGTGACGACGCCTACAACAATATCGGCGGCCCGTCGGTACTCGACACCGTCATCGCGGTCGGCGGTACGCAGCTTGAGGCTAGCGGTTCGAAGTTCACCGAAACGGTCTGGAACGACGCAGGCGCCGGCTGCGCCAGCTCGGCCGTAGTAGGCACTGGAGTTGCAAAGCCCTCGTGGCAGAAAGACCCCAGTTGCAGCAACCGTACCGACTCGGACATCTCGGCTGAGTCAGGCTGCTCGCCCGGCGTTGCAGTCTATATCAGCCTCTACGGCGGCTGGACCGGCGTTTGCGGCACGAGCGTTGCCTCACCGTTCACCGCCGCTATCATCGCCCTCAAAGGTAACGGCGCCAAACTCAACGCCGGCGAGGGCTTCTGGAAGCTCAAGAAAAAAGCGCTAAAGAAGGATCTGCACGCGATAACGAGCGGTCAGGACGGCAGCTGTGGCGGAAGTTATCTCTGCCAGGCCGGTACGAAACAGTTCGGTCAGTATTCGGGTCCGGGAGGCTGGGGAACGCCCAACTCGGATAAAGCCTACTAAACCTTCGAAACGAACGATCCAAACAGAAAGAGGCGGGTGCGCAAGCACCCGCCTCTTGGCTATTACCGCGTCCCTCTGCATCGGGAGGTCTTCCCTGCGCAGGTAGCTCAGCGGGGCAGGACTAACTCATCACCCTCCCACACCCGAATTTCCCCTCTTCTCAAATAGGAGTTTTTAGTGAACGGACCCATCAAACTTGTGGTGCCGTTGGTAGCAACGCTAGCCATCGCAGCGTGCAGCGGCGCCTCTTCCACGATGCCCGGAACCGCCGGTTCGTCAACGGTACAGCCGATGGCGCGCTCGCCGTTGCCCCAGTGGATGATCAGGAATCAGGCACACGCAGAGTGCCCCATGGTCACCGGCCACCCGACGTGCACCGCGCTGCGCGTCAACGGCATTACCCAAAATGCGAGCCCGAGCGGATGGCTTCCGTCGGACCTGCAAGCGCGTTATAACACGCCGTCGAAAAACGGCAAGGGCCAGATCGTCGGGATCGTCGACGCGTACGACAACCCGAACATCGCCTCGGATCTCGCCGCCTACCGCTCGGCGTTTGGTCTCGGCACGCCGAACTTCAAAAAGTACAATCAAAACGGACAACAGAGCGGCTACCCCTCGGGGAGCGCCGGTTGGGGCACCGAGGAAGACCTTGACGTCGATATGGTCTCCGCAGTCTGCCCGAAGTGCACGATCTATCTGATCGAGGCCAACAGCTCCAATTCGAGTGACCTCGAATCGGCCGAGCAAACGGCCGTAACGCTTGGCGCGCATATCGTCAGCAACAGCTGGATCTGCTACGGCTCGAACAGCTGCGTCGATCCGAGCGACTTCGCGGCGAAGCACACGCTCTACCTCGCCGCCTCCGGCGACGACGCTTATAACGAGAACGGCAACCCCGAGTCGCTCGCAAACGTCGTTTCAGTCGGCGGCACACAACTCGCCAAGAGCGGCTCGACCTACAGCGAGAGCGCTTGGAGCGACGCCGGCGGCGGATGCTCGGACAATGGCAGCGGCACGGGAGTCGCCAAGCCCTCGTGGCAGCACGATCCCAGCTGCACCTTCCGCACCGACTCCGACGTCTCGTCGGAAGCCGGTTGTGCGCCCGGTGTTGCCGAGTATGATACTTACGGCGGTCCGGGATGGATCCAGGAATGCGGTACGAGTGCCGCGTCGCCGCTGAACGCGGGCATCTTTGCGCTCGCGGGTAACGCCAGCACGCAAGATGCCGCGAAGAACTTCTGGACCCAGAAGAAAAAGAAATATAAACACGATCTTCACGACATCACCACCGGCCAGAACGGCTCGTGCGGCGGCAGCTACCTCTGCACGGCCGTCAAGGGTTACGACGGACCGACCGGCTGGGGATCACCCAACGGCATCGCCGCTTACTAGTCGTAAGCTTCTGCCAACCAAACAAGAGGCGGCGTTTAACGCCGCCTCTTGCTATTGCTCATCGGGAACGCGAAGGTCGGCGCGTTGATGCAAGAAAAACCAGCGTCCCTTCGGTGCCTCGATCGGCACGAATGCGCGAGGCTTTTGAGTAAAGTCGAAGCAATCGCCCGCCGGCGAAGCCGCGCGCCGGTCGGCGGCGGCGAGCTGACCGAGGTCGAAGAGATCCTCCGCGAATCGTAAGACGCTCGCCGTCTCGTAGTGAACGTGCGAAACGTAGTTCTTTTTTGCATAAGGCGAGATCACCAGCAACGGAACCCGAAAGCCGACGCCGTCGTAGCCTTCGAATGGCGGCGGAACCGGATCGTACAAGCCGCCCCAGTCGTCCCACTGCACGAAGATCGCGGTGGAATCCCAGAACTTGCTCTTGCCGATCGTGTTGACGAGCGCGGCGACCCACGACGGCCCAAAGCCGCCCCCACAGTTGGTGTGATCGGAGTTCGCGCAGATCGGCGTGATCCAAGTAAAACTCGCGAGCTTGCCCGCCGGCACGTCCGCGAGAAAGTTCTTCTGCGGCGTGACGACGTCTTTCGTCCAGTCGGGTCCGTCATAGATGTGTCTCACCGCTTGATAGGCAGACCAGACGCCGCCAAAACCGCTCGACGGCGTGTCGTACTTGCTGGTGTAGAAGCGCCAAGGGAACCTTGCCTTGTCGAGCTCGTCGCCGAGCGTCTCATAATCGAAGCAGGGCAGCTGCGGCGTACCGTACGTTCGGTTTTTCGTGATCGTATTCACGGTGTCGCTCGGTCCCGGCTCGCATCCCCACGGGCCGTTTGGCAAATCGACGCTCGACTGTGCCTGTGCCGCGATTACATATTGGTGCGCGACGAAGCTCTCGTCAAGCTGCGACTGGAACATGCGATCGGCGAGCACCCATTCGTGCGCCATGTCGAAATATGGCTTCGAGTCTTTGTGGGGTACGTAGACGTATTGACCATTGCGCGGACCATCGTACTGGATCTCGCGGTTGAAGCCGTTCATGCGGCATTTCGTTCCGGGAAGTTTTCCGGTTCCGTTGCACGCATCGAACATCGCCCGCGCGGAGTGGTCGATGTCGTACTTATCGGCGAGGCCAACCGGCTTGAGCTCGATACTTTGGCCCTGGCTGTTTTTGCCGCTCGAAACCGTGTACGCACCAGGATAACCTTCAAAGAGGTTGTTGAAGCTGCGGTTCTCTTGAATGATGTAAACGATGTGGCTGATCTTGCCTGCGCCGTCAGGCGTAAGCAGCAACGGGTCGCCTTGCTGGGAAGGTAACGCGAAGCGAGCGCCCGGCGAACAAGCGCTGGGCGCCAGCAAAGCTGCGAAGATGCCCGCGCGGAACCAAAATCGTCGCGCCACGCGGATTCGCTATACCGTTGCGGGACGATCTTCCTTCGAGCGGGAATCTACGCGCTTTCCGGATGCCCCACGAAGAGGAGCACTTGTGAATGGTTTCTTGAAGCTCGCGCCGCCACTGCTTTTAGCCGTCGTGGCCGCAGCATGTCATGCCGGAGGCTCGTCAACGCTACCGAGCGCAGCCGGCCAATCGGCAGAGTACCATCACTCGATCCCACAATGGCAGGCGACCGGCACCGCGCACCGCGCGTGCCCGCAAGCGCGCCCCGGTTGGGAGGAGTGCGACCTGCTCGTTGCGGCAACGAAGATGAGTCCAGCCGTTGCCGGTTTTGGCCCGTCCGATCTTCAGGCCGCCTATCATCTGCCGTCGTCGAAGAAAGGCCAAGGCGTGATCGTGGCGATCGTTGATGCGTTCGACAACCCCAACGTCGCATCGGATCTGGCAGTATACCGTAAGTACTTCGGATTGCCGAAGGCGAAGTTCCATAAGTACAACCAGATCGGACAAGAGGGACACTATCCCAAGGGCGATCCGGGTTGGGGTGGCGAGATCGATCTCGACGTGCAAATGGTTTCGGCCGTCTGTCCGAACTGCACGATCTATCTGCTCGAAGCCAAAACGAACAGCTCGCGGAATCTCTACGATGCCGAAAGAGAAGCGGTAACGCTGGGTGCGACGATTATTTCTAACAGCTGGGGCGGCGGCGGCGGCAACCCGACGCGCGACGCTTTCAATACTCCGGGCATCGTCTATCTCGCAAGTGCCGGCGACGACGGCTACGGCATGCAAGACCCCGCGGATTTCCAAAACGTCGTCTCGGTTGGCGGCACATTGCTCTCAAAGACCAGTTCGGGGTACACCGAACGGACCTGGCCCGATACCGGTTGCGGCTGCTCGAAGGTCAATAAGCCCAAGTGGCAGCGCGATCCGGATTGTAACAAGCGAACGGGAAATGATGTTTCCGCCGTCGCGATGGGCGTCGCCAGCTACGACACCTATTCATCCGGCGGTTGGGGTACGGCTGGCGGAACGAGCGTCTCCTCGCCGTTGCTCGGCGGCGTCTTCGGGCTTGCGAACAACTCCGCCAAAGAAGACGGCGGCAGAAACTTCTGGCAGCTGAGCAAAAAAGAACTCAAGAAGGATCTGCATGCGATCACGATCGGCACCGTGATGGGCTGTCCGCCGAGTCTTTCGGGAAACTATCTTTGCGTAGCCGGAACCGGAGAGTACGGACAGTACAGCGGCCCCGCCGGCTGGGGCACGCCCAACGGCATCGGCGCATTCTAAAAGAGCGAGATTTCGTGTTTCCATCGTCAATTGGCGCGCGGCTCGCGCTCGCCGCGGCCGCGATGTTCGTCGCGGCTTGCTCGAGTGAGCCCAGCGCGCCGAACGTGCCGCTTCGTGCGCCGGTTGCAGCACGGCGCGTGACGGCGAGTCCGATCGCACACGTGGTCTTCATCATTCAAGAGAACCGCTCGTTCAATAATCTCTTCATGGGCTTTCCCGGCGCAAATACCCAGAGCTACGGTTACGATACGAACGGCAACAAAATTCCACTGCACTCGCAGAGCCTGGCGTCGAACTGGGATATCGATCACTCTTCGCATTCGTTCTTCATTGACTGCGACGGAACCGGAAGTCTTCCGGGCACCGACTGCAAGAACGATGGCTGGAACAACGAGCAAGCCGGTCTGGGGCACCCCGCAAACTTTGCGTACGCTTACATTCCGAAGAATCAGATCCCGTCGTATTGGGCGCTGGCGCGGCAATACGTGCTTGCCGATGCGATGTTCGCCTCGAACCTTGACGGCAGCTTCGTGGCGCACCAGTATGCGGTTGCCGCATATGCGAGCCGTGCGGTGGATAGCCCAACGGTCGAGTGGGGTTGCGAGGGCATCCCAGGCGACGCCGTCCCCACGCTCACGAAAGAGCGCGCCTACGGTGCATCCGTCTTCCCCTGCTTCGACACCCCGACGATCGGAATCGACGCCGATAAAGCCGGACTGAGCTGGCGTTTTTACGCCGGACGCATCAGCGATCCCGACGGGATTTGGTCGTCGTACCAGGCCGACGGCCAAGTCAAAAAAGGCCCCGATTGGAAGGCCAACGTGATCAGCCCGCCGGCGCACTTCCTCACCGACGTTAAGCACGGAAAGCTCGCGAACGTCACGTGGATCGCGCCGACGCTCACGGCGTCCGATCACCCGGGTTTGAATGCAGGCGAAGGTCCCGCCTGGGTGGCGAGTCTGGTGAACGCCGTCGGCACCAGCAAATTCTGGAGCTCCACCGCGATCTTCATCATGTGGGATGATTGGGGCGGCTGGTTCGACGCGGTGCCACCCGTCTTTGAAGATTACGACGGATTAGGCTTCCGCGTGCCGTTGATCATCGTTTCGCCGTATGCCAAGCAAGGTTCCGTAACGCACGTCCAGTACGAAACCTCGAGCGTCCTTCGATTTATAGAAGACAACTTCGGTTTGCCGCAGCTTTCGAAGAGCGACGCGCGCGCGAACGATCCGGCAAACGATCCCGCAGCTTTCGATTACGGCCAGACCCCGCGACCCTTCAAGAAGATCAAGGGCGACAAACCGGCGACGTACTGGATGCATCTCGACCGGGAGCCGCAGCCGCATGGTAAACCGTTGGGGATCATCGGTGATGACTAGAGGCGCTTTACTCGTAGCCGCGCTGGCGGTCGCGGGATGCTCGTCGCAGCCAACCCCGCCGACCTTGCCGATAAACAGTTTGCATCGCGCCGCTCGTCCGAGCCCGGGCAGCCCAATCGCGCACGTCGTCTTCATCATTCAGGAGAACCGGTCGTTCAACAATCTCTTCATGGGGTACCCCGGCGCAACAACTCAAAAGTACGGCTACGACACGTACGGCAAAAAGATTAAGCTGCTGCCGATCGGCCTCAAAACGGAGTGGGACATCGACCACTCGTCGAACGGGTTCTTTGCGGCCTGCGACGGTCCACCGAGCAAACTTCCCGGCACGGATTGCAAGATGGACGGATGGAACAACGAGGTCGCCGGATTGCACCATCCGCCGAATCCCGCGTATGCCTACGTGCCGCGCGGTGAAATCAAACCCTATTGGCAGATGGCACGGCAGTACGTGCTCGCCGACAATCTCTTCGCGTCGAATCTCGACGCGAGTTTCGTCGCGCATCAGTATGCAGTCGCCGCATATGCGAGTGCAACGGTAAACGGTCCGGAAGGCCCGTGGGGATGTGAGGGCGGCAAACCCGACAAGACGCCGACGCTAACGCAGGCGCGGTCGATCGGCAAAGCGATCCGCACCTGTTTCGACTTTCCGACGCTCGGCGACGTCGCTGACAAAGCGGGGGTCAACTGGCGCTTCTACGCCGGCGGGATTTACGACGACGGCGGCATTTGGTCGTCGTATCAGGCCGATCGTAAAATCTTTTACGGACCCGATTGGAGCGCCAACGTCATCAACCCGCCGGCGCAGTTTCTGACCGACATCGCAAAGGGCCAGCTAGCAAACGTCACCTGGATCACGCCGACGTTCGAAACGTCCGATCACGGAGGACTCAACGCCGACGGTGGGCCGGCGTGGGTGGCGAGCGTCGTCAACGCGATCGGCAAGAGCAAGCTTTGGCCGACGACGGCGATCTTCATTCTGTGGGACGATTGGGGCGGATGGTTCGATCCCGTCAAGCCCATCTACGAGGATTTCGACGGATTGGGATTCCGCGTGCCGCTGTTGATCGTCTCACCGTACGCGAAGCAAGGCTCCGTGACGCACGTGCAGTACGAAACCTCGAGCGTGCTGCGCTATATCGAAGATAACTTCGGCTTGCCGCAGCTCTCGAAGAGCGATGCCCGCGCCAGCGACCCTGCGAACGATCCGGCCGCCTTCGATTATCGGCAGTCGCCGCGCAAGTTCACGAAAATCGTCGGTGCGAAGCCGACGGCCTACTGGCTCCAGCTCGAACGCGCCGCGCGGCGCCAGGTCAAACCTCCCAACATCATCGGCAACGACTGAGAGCAACTTTCAAGCGGTCCGGTGGGGCGGACTTCGGTCGACGAGGACCGTCTGCACGAGCGCCGGAGCCATGGATGGCGAGAGGCGCGAGGCAGCGAGTAGGAGCACGACACGAGGTCGCGCGACGAACGTGTCCTCGTCGACCGAAGTCCGCCCCACCGGACCGCTTGAGAGTTCTCTAAGGTTTCTCGCTGATCGTCGTGCCGACCGGCGTCTCTGTTCGCGTAATCCGCTTGTCCGGCGCTCCGCCGGCCGGATATGGCCAGAGGTCGACGCTGCTGTGTCGCGTGCCGCAGTACTCGTAATCTCCGCCCGCAACTTGTTTGCCCGCGATCGAAGCTTGAGCCACGTCGCAAGCGTTTTTTAGCGCGGTCGCTCCGGTGATGTGGGCGGTCGCGCCCGAAACCGAGGCACGGTAGAGACAGGAAGCCTCGCGGTTGCCACACTTCTGATCGCCCAGAACGAGCGACGAGCCATCCCATGCGACGCCGCCGGGAAAGTAGATCGTGCCGCCCGTCAGCGCGACGTGCGAAAGCGCCGTGCCGCCGGGCTTGAGCAGCGTGAGGAGATAGGCGCCGCCGCTCGCGGATCCGCTGACGTAGAGATTTCCCTTATCGTCGTAGGCGTCAAAATAGCAGTAGTGCAGCGCGGGATTACCGTAGGGTCTGGGGGTACCGCGAGCATTTTTGTATACGAGAACCTCGCCGCCTCCGCTAACGTCGAAGAGATTGGTTACCGCGAGATCGCCGGTCGCCGGATTGACCGCGCAGCCGACCGGATAGCCGGTGGGATCGGCTAAATCCGCGATGACATTGGTTCCACCGTGCGCGTACTCCAGAAGGTTGAGCGAATTCGTGTTCGTAATCCAGACGTTGCCGGCGCTGTCGCTGCACTCGCCCTGTGGGCGGTTGAATCCGGTCAGCGTCCCCATCAGCGCGAGCGACGGAAAAGCATACGCGTACACCTCGAACGTTCCGGCGTCCGAAACGTAGAGCAACGACTTCGCCGACGCCGCGGCGGGCGACATCCACGAGGCGCGCGCAGCGGACCGTTGCGCGGCAATCGCGCGAGCCGGCAATGCGAGCGTCGAGGGCGAGCCGGTGTCCTGCAGCATGGGCGACGCGCCGCTGCAGGCAGCGAGCAGCAACGTCGCAGCTATGGGCGCGAACGCGCTCCTCGTCACCCTTCAGCGATGCTCGTAACGGCGGTCACCAGCGAATCTTTTCCTTTGGTGGCCGTCAGGAACGCCAAGCGCACGTAGTCGATAACCTCCGGAAGGCGTCGAGCGTAACCGCTCAGGAAACGCCAGGAGAAGAGTTCTTTCGGCGAAAGATACCCAGCCTCGTAGAGCAGCAGCAGGTTCGCGAGCACGAAGTGCCGCATCGCGCTGCCTCGTTTGATCTGCACGCGCCAGCGCTTCGAGATGTCAACGTTCGTGAAGACGTCGTTGCGCAATGAGCCCGAGAGCACCGCGGCGCTCACGGTAACCACGCTATCGTACTCCTGCGGCATCCGGTCGCTTCGCTCGATCGCGCCCTTGCCAAAGTCAACGGACCAGTACTCCTCGCGTGGAGCCGAGATCGGAAAGACCCAACGCGTGTTGCGCACTAGCGGCCGCAGCAGCCGGATCGCCGCGAAGAACTTGTTGAAATATCTTGCAAAATCGTCGAAGTTGATTTCCTTCGTCGCCTCGGAACGGTAGTTCTTTTCGAGCCGTTCGCTCTCCGCAGCGGCTCGCTGTTCGGCATAAGCGACAATGTCGTCAACCACATTATCGGTGAGTTCGAATCCCGATTCGGTGGACCATCGGCTGCCGACGCCCATGATCTGCAAGCTGCTCTTTGGAACGCGCGATGCATTCGCTTCGAAGTAGGTCTTCATCTCCGGCGCCGAGACCAGATACCGGTTCTCGTCGAGAACCTCGCGGTGCAAGTGGCAAATGCCGCTTGCGAAGGGAACGGCATAACGTGGCTGCAGTTGCTGCGCCGCCGCGACGAATGCCTCCATGTACGTCCTCGCGTCGACCGGAAGCCGGTCGGCCGGATCCTCGAAGGTGTAACGCGTCGGATACGACCACGCCGGCGAGTGGCTGCGCAGCATGAAGTCCACCTTGGGATACTTTGCCCGAAAGTGTCGCCACGTCGACGGAAGCGGTTTCGCGTCGTTGAGATCGACGAGCACCGCGCCGTCAGCTTCGACGACGGCAACGCTGTCATCTTGAAACGTCACCTGATAGCTGGTGAGCCAAAAATCGTCGGCGAGCTTCAGCCGCTCGCCGTGGCGCAGCTCGACGACGCGTTCAAATCCCAACGATTCGAGCTGCTGGCGCAAGCCGGAGATCGGAAACTTCGCAACGACGGCGGTCGTGTGTTTGCCGAACTTCTTGAGCGTCTTCGGATCGAAGTGATCGAAGTGCCAGTGGGTAATGTAGACGTAATCCGCCTCGTAGATATCGTCACCAAAAATGGGAGGCGGGCAGTGCCACCACGAGGACCAGTAGGTCGGCTCGTTGAGCCAGGGGTCGATGATGAGCCGCTTTCCCTGGGCGGTGATGTCGAGGCAGGCGTGACTGACGATTCGAAACTCCATGGCGTGCTCTCCGGAGCTACTCGCTATCGACCGGCTGATACGAGTACGGCTGGTGCAAAAAGTAGCTGCGCGAATACGTCGCCTTGATCTCCGTAAACGCGCGCGGCGGCTGGGTGAAATCGAAGCAATCGACGATGCTGTTCGCCCGCTTATCGGTGGTTCCCAAGCTTCCCAAACCCCAGGTGTTTTCGATGAACTTCAAGATGCTGCCGAACTCATACTGGGTGTGCGACACGTAACCGGGCGTGCTTGGGTAGGTCTCGCGCGCGTAGGGCGAGATGAGGATCATCGGCACGCGGAATCCTAGCCCACCCCAGTGGTCGAAGAGCGGCGGTTTCACGTGATCGTAGAAGCCGCCCCAGTCGTCCCAGACGACGACGATCGCGGTTGTATCCCAATACTTGCTCTCGCCGACGGCGTTGACGATGCTCGCAACCCACGATGGACCGGTGTCGTGAGCCGTCGGGTGATCGGAGTTGGGATTGTCGGGTACGATCCACGAAACCGCCGGCAGCTTGCCGGCCGTGATGTTGCTGAAGAAGACTTTGGGCTCTTTGATGTTGGTCTTCCATTCCGGTCCGTAACGAACCGGTGCGACGAGGTCGAAGGCGTTCCAGAGCTTGCCGGTATTGCCGATCACCGGCGGTGAGTAGTACGTCCAAGAGACCGATTTCGCATCGAGCAGATCGCGCAGCGTCTCGTAGCCGTTTGAGCCATAGTTGGGAAAATCTTTCGAGCACGGGAACGGCCCTTTATCATACTGATCTTCGATCTTCGTCCCGGTCCACAACAGTTGGGACGTCCTCGTTCCCGCCGGCGCGTCGCAACCCCACGGCATGTGCGACGGGAAGTCGACCAGACTCTTCGTCCTGGCCTGGTCAATGAACGTCGCACCGGCGATCAAATCTTGATGGGCAGTAAAACTGCCGCTGCCCTGCGTCTGAAACATGTTATCGCCGAGCACGTACTGCTGCGCCATCGACCAATACGGTTCGATCTGCGTTGGATCGACGTATTGGTAGACCTTGGTGCCGACTTTGCCCTGGCAGCCGACCTGCTTCCCGCCGCCTTCCAGTCCGAAGCCGTCCATGTTGCCGAGGTCGTAATCGATGCCGACGTTCTTATACGAGTGGCTCCAGTCGCAGGGCTCGGCCAGGTTCGTCTTCTTCAACGCAACGTATGTGTCGCCGTTCGGACAGCCGCTTGTGCCGTGATGCCGATGACGCAGCGTCTGCATTCCCGAAGGCGGCTCCATGCAACCGAACGCGGTACCGTTCGCGCCCGGAAACGTCGAAAATAAATTATCGTAGCTGCGGTTCTCCTGAATGACCACGATGACGTGTTGGATGTAGTTCGATGCGGTTCCACCGCTGCTGGATTCCGTCGAAGGACCGGACGGCAATCCGCCGCTCGCGTTCGTCGCGCCGCCGCAGGCCGAAAGGGTGAGGGCGGCGACGGACGCCACGGCGAGGGTGCGAAAGACGACTCGCATCTGCAGACTCCTGAAAAGTGCTGTTATTTGAAACCGGCTCTCACTTCCAAGAAGAACCGGATCAACCTGCCGCAACCGCCAATCGGTCGCTTGTCGACGGCCGGTCGCCTATTCGGAGTCGACGGGCAAGTACGACGGCGGCTGCCGTTCGAAATAGGCGCGCGAGTACTTCGACGGAATCTGCTGGAAGGTGCGCGGCTTTTTGGCGAAGTCGAAAGCATCGCCGATGCTCTTGGCACGCGCGTCGGTCGTTCCAAGGCTACCGAGCAGCCAGACGTTCTCGACGAATTTCAGGATGCTGCCGAACTCGTAGTGCGTGTGCGACACATACCCGCCTTGACTTAAGGGACCTTTGCGCGCATATGCCGAGACGACCAACATCGGCACGCGAAATCCCAGCCCGCCCCACTCGTCGAAGAACGGCGGCGGGACGTGATCGTAGAAGCCTCCCCAATCGTCCCACACCACGACGATCGCGGTATCCGGCCAATACTTGCTCTCGCCGATAGCGTTGATGATGCTGGCGACCCACGAGGGGCCGGTGTCGGAGGCGGGTCCCGGATGATCGGAGTTAACGTCGTCGGGAACGATCCATGCGAGCTGCGGCAGCGTGCCGTTCGCGACGTCGCTGAAAAAGACCGTCGGCTGGTGCGTGACCTTCGTCTTCCACTCGGGACCGTCGCGCACGGCGTGGATTGCGTCGAAGGCGTCCCACAACTCGCCGGTGCCGTACGGTTCAGGCGGTGAATAGTACTTCCACGAAATCGACTTGGCGTCGAGCAGATCGCGTAGCGTGGCGTACTTGAAACACGGGAAAGGACCCCCGGTAAGTTCCACCTTAAAATCGCTGCCATCCGGGACGAGCAGCGACGTCTTCGTGCCCGCCGGCGCGTCGCATCCCCAGGGCATATGGGACGGATAATCGACGTCGGTTTCTTTCTTTGACTTCTCGAGCGTCGTGCCGCCGGCAATGAGATCTTGATGCGCGGTGAAGCTCCCGCTGCCCTGCGTTTGGAACATGTGGTCGCCCAGCACATAGGTGCGGGCGATATCCCAATACGGACGGATCTCCGACGGGCGCACGTATTGATACACCGCCGTGCCGGCTTCGCCCGGGCATCGCTTGCCGCCACCCTCCAAACCAAAGCCGTCCATCTTCCCACCGTCGTAATCCCTGCGATAGTTTCCGTAGCTATGACTGTAGTCGCAGACCTCAACGAGATCGGCCGCCCGCAGGCGAACGCGTACGTCTTTCGATCCCTGCTTCATTTCGCCGTAACGGGTGCCGTCCGCGCCGGAAAACGTCGCAAAGAGATTGTCGAAGGTGCGATTCTCTTGAATGACGATCACGACGTGGTGAATGTGGTGCGAAAGACTTTCGCCCGCGGGTGCGACCCCGCGTGCCGGCATGACGGCGTTGGGGATCGGCGCCGTCGCGTTCCCGCCGCACGAAGCCGTCGCGAATGCGACGATCGACGCGCCGAAGAAGGCGCGAGCAGTCAGATTCATTCGGCGCGCTGTCGCAGCGCGATCGCGCCGGTCGTGGTCGTGATGTGGATGCGGGCGCTGCCCGCGCCGAGCGTGCCGCTCCCGCTTGCCCCAACGAGATTCTCGCGGCGTGGCGAAACCCCGGGCACGTCGCTCGCGAAGTCGCCGACCGTGCTTGTCGCGCTGACCGTGGCGTCACTGCCGGGAGCGATGGTCAGCGTCACCGCTCCGGTCGTGGCGTGCAAATCGATCGAACGATTGCCGGTAACTCGGCCGACGGCGGCGGTGATCTCACCGGCTTGTGTCTCCACGTCGACGTTACCTGAGACGCCGGAAAGGTCGACTGCACCAGCGACGTTACGGATTTGCAGCGACGCATCGGCCGGCACCGAGAGGCGATAGCGCACGCCACCGGCATGCATTCCACCCGCGTAGGTCGTCTTTATGAAAATGACCGAACCCTCTTGGCGCACGCCGATCCTGATATTTCGCAGCGCTTCAGCGTCGTGCGCGTACTTTGTCGCCGCAACGTCGACCGCCGGCTTCGCCCACGCGTTGACCTGCACGGCTCCGGCGACATTCTCGACGTGCACGACCGTACCGGCTCCGACGACGACGGATTGATGGAACGATTCGCGAGCGCTGTCACCGAACGATCCGGAACAAGCGCAGAGGACGGCGGCAGTGAGAGTCGCAGCAAGACGCATTATCTTCGTAGGATTGCGCCCACCTCTCGCCCGAACCCTGTGCGGCGGTTCATACGTGGAGAACCGCCGCACCGCGCAACTCGTCGTGTTTCAGCATTGCTAGTGCTTGATTTGCTTCTTCCAGCGGCATGCCGACGGTGTAGCTTCGAATCGGGATCTCGCCGGCGATTTTCAAAAATTCCTCGCCGTCGACGCGCGTGTTGGCAGTAACGCTCCGAATCTCGCGCTCGTAGAAGAGATCGCGTTGGTAATCCAGGGGTGGCATCGGCGACAGGTAGATGCCCGCGATCGCAAGTACGCCGCCGCGATCGAGCGCCGCAAGAATCGGTGGCACGAGATCTCCCGCGGGCGCGAAGAGAATCGCAGCGTCAAGGGGCGCCGGCGGAGGTTCGGAAGCCTCGCCGATCCAATCGGCGCCGAGCTCCTCGGCAAGCTCGCGATGAATCCCACCGCGGCTCATGACGAACACGCGGCACCGCCAGTGCTTGAGCACCTGTAGCGCGAGGTGCGCGGAGCCTCCGAATCCGTAGAGGCCGACGGTCGTTCCGGGAAGCACGCCGGCCCGTTTGATCGCACGGAAACCGATGATGCCGGCACAGAGCAGCGGCGCCGCGTGCTCGTCGTCGATTGCAGCCGGCAGCGTGTAGGCAAAATCCTCGCGCACGACCGCGTACTCGGCATACCCGCCGTCGTGATCCCAGCCGGTGAAACGCGCGTGCAGGCAGAGGTTCTCGCGGCCCTTGCGGCAGTAGACGCAGGTGCCGTCGGTTTCGCGCAACCACGCCACGCCGACTCGATCGCCCGGGCGAAAACGCCGGGCGTCCGGACCGAGCGCATCGACGATGCCGACGATCTCATGTCCTGGAACGGTTCCGCGCTGCTTGGGCGGAAGGTCGCCCTCGCAGAGGTGAAGGTCCGTCCGGCAGACTCCGCACGCGACGATTCGCACGAGGATCTCGCTCGCACTGGGAACGGGTTTGGGCCGCTCGGCAAGGCGCAAGGGCTCTGTTTCAATCGGGCCGGGGGCGGGGAGGACGAGCGCTCGCATAAGCTTATCCTTTGCGGGTAGGTCTTTTTTCCCCACTCTGGGTACCAATCTGTATGATGAGCTTTCCCGTCCAGATCACCTACCGCGGGCTCGACTCTTCCGAGTCGCTCAACCGCTTGATTCACGGCGAGGCGGCGAAACTCGAAAAGTTCTTCGACGGCATTGTAAGTTGTCGCGTGCTGGTCGAGCGCCAGTATGCCCATCATCTCAACGGCTCGCCGTATCACGTTCGTTTGAATGTCGTCGTTCCTGGAGCCGATCTCGCTATTGTGACCGAGCCGAGCCTTCGCATGCCGCCGCTTGACGACGAAACGCCGCGCGTTCACAAGAGCGACGAGATCGATGCGATCTATAAGGATCCCGCGTTGACGATCCGCGATACGTTTCGGCGAGCAAAACGGCGCTTGCGCGATTACGCGCGGCGCCGAAGCGGAACGCACCCGCATTCGAGCCTCAAGTAAGAGTTCGGTTCGTTGAGCTTTGCGGGGCCCGGTGTCGAGCGTTGGGCGCTCCTTCTGGGCCTCTCGCTCTTCTTCGGCTTTGCCTTCGAGGGGTTCTATACGGACCTGCCGCTGCGGCCCGGCGGCGTCCGCACCTTCCCGTTGCTTGCGCTGGCGGGCGGCGCGCTCTATTTGCTCGAGCCGCGTTACGCCGCGGCGTTCATCGCCGGCCTGCTCGTGCTCGGCTCGTGGCTCTACGCCTACGTATGGCGTGAAACCAAGCACGAAGCGCGCGCGGTCGACGGCGCGTTCATCGTTCCCGCCTGCAACCTGCTCGCATATGCGCTCGGACCGCTTGCGCTGACGCAATCGCTTTGGCTTTCCGTGGGCATCTCGGTTGCGGCCGTCTTGCTAATCGGTGCGCGGAGCCGGTTGCACGATTGGGTTGCGCGAGTCTCGCTGCAAGAAGTCATGACCGCCGGCCAGTTCTTGATTTTGGTCGGCGTGGTTTTGCCGCTTTTGGCCGGGCTGCCGCCGATTCCGTATACGACGGTGACGCCGTTTGGGGTCGGGCTCGCGGTCGTCGCGGTCTCGACCATTTCATATTCGAGCTACCTGTTGCAGCGTTTCGTCTTCAAGGGTGGTGGAACGCTGCTCGCCTCGATCTTGGGCGGCCTCTATTCATCGACCGCGACGACGGTCGTCCTCGCGCGACGGTCGCACCAAGAAGGGATGACCGCCGAGCTCCAAGCCGGCATCGTTGCCGCGACCGCGATGATGTATCTGCGCGTGCTCGTCGTTTCCTCGCTCTTTAACTTCGCGCTGGGACGCGTCCTCGCGCTTCCATTGCTCGCGCTTGCGGCGGCAAGCGGATCGATCGCCTGGCAGCGTGCGCGTTTCGCTAGCGCATCGGCCAATCCGACGAGCTTTTCGAATCCGCTCCAGCTCTCGACCGCATTGGTCTTTGCCTTCCTCTTCGTCGCGACGTCGATGCTCGCGACCTATGTGGAGCGGCATCTCGGGCGCGGCGGCATCTTCGCACTCGCGGGTGTCGTCGGCGTCTCCGACATCGATCCGTTCGTCTTGAGCCTTGCGCAGGGAGTTGCCGGAGTCAGCGTCACGACGGCAGCCAGCGCGATCCTGATCGCAGCGTCTTCGAACAACCTGCTCAAAGCCGTCTATACGATGGCCTTCGCACGCCGGCGCGAGGCGGCGGTTCCGGCGGCCATCCTTGGATCGCTTGCCGCACTCGGCGTCGTCATTGCGCTGATGGTTTTTCGCTAAGGCGCTTCAGCGCCCGGACGTAAACGCGACTCCCTCAACGTCCGAACTCTGCGAGAGATCCTGGTTGAAGCTAAACTCGTACGTCAGCGAGGTCGCGTCGTACTTGTAAATGTCGACCTTGCCGTTTTGGTAGTCGGCCGCGGCGAAGGTCGTGCCGTCACGGTTGAGCTTACCGTAGAACGACTCTCCTTGGAGCGCAAACGGACCCGCAACCAGCGCGCAGGCCGCCTTGCAGCCGGAGTAGACGTAAAGCTGTGCGCCGTTGAAATCTAAAGCGAGCAGATTGCCCTTCTTGTCAAGCTCGAGGCCTCCGTAGCCGGAGTTCTCATAGCCGGTCACAGCGCGACCCTTTCCGCCACAATGGGCGAAGTACGTGAGCGTTGGCGACCCCGACGCGTTCGTTGCCGATGCCCAGCAATCGCCGCGTTTGTCGAGTGCGACGCCGCCAACTCTATTCATCTGCGGATTGGTAAGATTTTTCGTGCAGCCCGAAGCGACGGTGCAGAGCGTGATACTTCCCGGCGGCGGATTCGATATCGGTCCGTCATCCTCGATATTGGCGACGGCGATCTCTCCTGTCAGCGCATTAGCGCTCGCAACATCTACCGGCAGCCCGTACGGATCGTGGAGCGTCGCGGCGGTTGGGCCGCACATTCGCGGCCCTTGGTAGACGTAAATCGTTTCTCCCTGCTGGCTCGGCACGATCAAGTCGCCCTTCGAATCGGTAGCAACGTCCGCGACGAAGTCACCGCTGGTCTCGCCGCAGATCGGCGGAGCGTTGCGCTTATTGGTCCCCGCGTATCCGTAGACGGACGACGCATCGAACTGACTCACGTAAATGCCGTCCTTTGGCGTGGCGGGAGCGATTCGCATCGGAACGCCGACGGCGTTCGACGTCGTGGGGAGCGACGACGATGCGACGCTCGAACAGGCGGCCAGAACGGCGGCGGCGAGGGTGATTGCAATGGTGCGCATGTTACTCCTTGGAGCGTGGGCTATACGCGGCGCCCCCGACGTCGTTGCTTGCCGAGAGCCCGTTGTTAAAACTGTAGAAGTACGTTAGCGATTTGGGCTTGTACGTATAGATATCGACCTGGCCGTATTGGTAGTCTCCCGCGGCAAAAAAGGTCGAATTTTTGTTCAGATGACCGAAGATCGTACCGCCTTCGAGCGCGAAAGGACCGCCGACCAGTTTGCACTTCGGCCGACAACCTCGGTAGACGTAGAGGGAGTTGGGGATGCTGACGGCGACCAGATTTCCGTCTTTGTCGATATCCAGGCCCCCGTAGCCTTGCGTTTGTGCGACACCGGTCGCGGCGACGCCCGGTCCGGTGCAGCCGGCAAAATAGATCAGCACCGAGACGTATGATACGTTGAGCCCCGATGCCCAACAGTTCCCGCGCTCGTCCATCGCGACGCCGCCGACTTCATAGAGATCGGGGTTGGTCAGGTTCGTCGTGCATCCACCGCTGACGGTGCAGAGCGAGATGCTCCCGGAGCCCGAGAGGTCGAAGATGTTCGCGACGGCGATCGTTCCGTGGACCGCGTCGTTAGCGGCGGCACCGGTTGGTTGACCGTATGGGTCGGCGATCGTTGCGCTCCAGGGCCCGCACAGCTTGGTGCCCTTGTAGACCAGGATCTCGTTGGGCACTTCGAGCGGAACGAGCAGATTGCCGTGGCCGTCGACCGCGATGTCGTTGACGGACTGATAGGGATTGTAGACGTTGCAAATCGGCGGCCCGTTCTTGCTGTTGTCCAGCGGATAACCGTAGACGTACGAACTGAAGAACTGGGCAACGTAGATGCCCGATCGCACCCTGGCCGGCGCCGCCCGGCCTCCAAGCGCCGCCCTCACGTCGGTGCGCAAGCCAGGCGCGCGAAGGTCGCCCAACGCTTGTCGGGTCGGGGGGCCCGACGATGGCGTTCCGCCGCCACAGCCGCCGAGAACCTCAACGAGCAGGGCCACCGCGAGAACGCGCAACGAGTTCGACATGACCGCCTACCTCCGATCGAAGTGAGAAGGATTATACTTGACCCGTCCGGACTTCTAATGGGCATTGCCTACCGATCTAAAGCACGGCGACCCGGCACATTGCATAGGGCGGGAGCAGGAGCTCGCCTATCTTCGCGGTCAGTTGCACGATGCGGCCCTCGGCACGGGCTCGATTACGATTCTTGCCGGCGGGAATGGGAGCGGCAAATCGCGCTTGCTGCACGAGTGCGCGAAGATCGATTCGCCCGTCAAGATGATTCGAGCGCAGTGCACCGCCGCTCCGATGCCGGGACAGGATCTGCGTTCGCAAATCAAAGAACTGCCGGCGCTGATCAGACGTAAGGCGGTCGCGCTGCTCGTCGACGACGTTCATCTCGCGGCATCGGAGGATCTGCAAACGCTCGAGGCCCTCGCGGTCATGACGCAACGCCACCGGTTCGCGCTGGTCGCGACGGTGATCGACGAGGGGAACGGGCTGGTGTGGTCGCCGCGGGGTGCGTGCTGCCGCGCCGTCGGCGCTCTCTCCGAAGAAGCCATCGAGCTGCTCGTCCGCGGGCTGGTCAGGCCGCATCCCGCGATCGCCGGTAACGTGCTTCGCGAGATCGTCGCTTTGGCGCAAGGTAATCCACGTTACGCGATCGAGCTCGCCGAATGCGCGCTGCACGTGGCGTCAGCGGAAACACTCGTCCCGCCGAGCGCGCGCAGAACCGTCGAGGAGGCGCAGCGTGAGCTCTCGCCGGCTGCATTCGATATGCTCTTGCTCTGTAGCACGCTCGGCGATCGCTTTGACGACCGGCTGCTCGAGAACGTGTCCCAGCGCTCGATGGCCACAATCGTCGCCGCATTGCAAGAAGCTTGCGATGCAGGCGTTCTGGCCGAGGACACCACGGCGCCGGGCGTGTTCTCCTTCCGCCACGCCGCCGTTCAAAAAGCGACGTATCTTTCGATGATCTCACCGAAGCGCCGCTTATTGCACGAGAGGATCCAGCGCCGGCTCTCGGCTTCGAAAGGGAATGTTACCGATGCCGCCTTTCTCGCCTACCAGTGGGATGCGCTGCAGGATCACCAACGCGCCGCGGCGGCGCTCACGGCAGCGGCAGATCATCTCGCGGCGGAGCGGAACTTCGCCGCCGCAGCCAATTCGTACGAACGCGCCCTCAAGCACCTCGACGTCGGCGTGCCGGAATGGTTCGCGGTGGGAGCATCGCTGGTCGAGTGTTACGAGAAGATCGGCAACCACGCGCGGATGATCCCGCTGGTGGAGGAAATGCGATCGCGCGAGGGTTTTAACGCGCATCGTTGGGCGGCGCGTTTGCTCGATCTGCTCTTTTTTGCTTACCTCAACGAAAGCGATTGGGATGGGGCGCGCGGCGTGACCGAGCAGATGGCGACGCTAAACCATTCGAGTCAGTCGGATCACGTGAAGCGGGCTCAACTCGTCTTGGCCTACGCTTATGCCCGCGCCGGGCATCCAAACGAAGCCGCGCGCTTGATGCGAAGCGTCGCGCCGCGTGCACTAAGCGACGATGAATCGCGCTGGCGACATTGCTTAGCCGCCATCGCGCTTGATGCCGGACACAAACCGCTCAACGTTCTGCTCGCGCAAGTGGATCGCGCTGCCGAGCTCGGACGCAAAGTTGGCGTCGCCGCGGTTGCTTACGCGTATACCGAGGGAGTGGAAGTGGCGCTTGCGCACGGCGACTTGGCCGCGGCCGAAAGGTACAACGCTCGAGCGATGGAGGCTGCGGAACGAAGCGCGCGCGTCGTCAAGCTGCGTCAAGAGCTCGTCAAGAATGGTGCGCGTCTCTGCCTCTGCGCGGGAAGGCTTGCAGCCGCGCGAGCGTTGCTCGTCTCCAACCTCGGTTGGCGCGACTTGGGAAGGTACAATGAGGCGTTTCACGCCGGCATCGGAGTCTTCGTGGGCATGCGAACCGGCGATATTCCGATGGTCGACGCGTTCTTCGACCCGGCGTTGCTTTCGACGGCGGCTTCGGTAGGTGACGCGGAGTTGTGCGGTCTCTTACTACCCGGATTCGCCGAAGTAATGTACGTTCGCGGCATGACCTCGGTGCTGCAACGCACGCTGCGCTCCTGCCTGGAGCGTGGCCTCGTCGATCGGTACCTTTCGGTTGCGCTCTGCGCCGCTCGCTACGCCTCAGCCGATCTTCTCGATCTCTTAGATCCGCAAATCGAAGCATACTTGCAGGACACGGTGACGCCGATCGCGCCGGCGCACGCCGCACTCGTGAAAGCGATCGTCTCGCGACGGCGCGGCAAACTAGTCGCCGCGCACTCCTTCGCACTGACGGCTGCCGCCGGATACGGCACCCTCGGATGGCGGCTGTATGAGGCATTCTCCTTGGAACACGCCGGCGATCTCCGCAACGCAGCGCGCATCTACCGCGAATGCGACGCAAAGACCGACGCCGCTCGCGTCGCGTCAGGTCAGCGTCGAAAGCTCAAGCGAGCGCCGTTTGGCGCGCAGCTCACGCAACGCGAACGTGAAGTTGCAGGCCTCATCGCGCGGGAACGATCCGACCGGGAGATCGCGCGCGCGCTCTCGATCAGCGTGCGCACCGTGCATCACCACGTCGAAGCGATCTTCAGCAAACTCGGCGTGCAGCGGCGAGCTCAACTCAACGAGTCGCTGCTCTCAGGCGAACAAACCTAGCAGCCAGCTAAGGATTTGTGCGCGCTGCACGAGTGCAGCGCGCACAACATACGGGTGGCCGGTTATTGGAGGCAAGCCGGGTGCGTGTGGCTGCCCTTGAGCGCGGTGTTGATTGCGTCGTGGACGGAGGTACCCAGTGGAGTGTACTCCAGCGGTGAAAGCAGCCTGTTTGCCGCTTTCGAAGCGACATATTTGATCAGCGTTTTCTTATCGGTAACGTGGACGCCGTTGTTGTTGCCGTAGAAGAGCCAGTAGCTGAGGCCAACGATCGGGTACGCCTTCGCCGGCGGGTTAACGAACTCGCTCGGATCGATGTAGAGCTGGCACCACGGAGTGGTGGACCCAAGTGAGATGCCATCGCTGCCCTCGCCAAAGCTGATCGTCTTCGCCCGTTTTAGTGCAGTTGCGACCGCGGTCGCATTCGTCGGGCTCACGAAGATCTTGCCGCTGGTGTCCAAGAGGCTGGCTTGGGTGATGCCGGCAGCCTTGGCCCACGCGCCTTCGGCGTAGCCGGTGCCGAATGGGTCGGCCTGGATGCCGCCGATGAGACCTGGGTTACCGCTCTCACCGAAGAACCGCGGGTTCGGATCGCTGCTCGAACCCGGTCCCGGCCAGAGCTGGTTCACACCGAAGGTCCATGCAGCGGTGCGGCTACCGCTTTGGTAAGGAGCCTTCGCGTACTTCCCTTTCCACGTCGCATTGCAGCTGGAGTTCAGCTTGTTGGTAAAAAGAAAGCTGGTGCCACTGCTGTCCGACCGGAAGTAGTAGTCGATGGTTTCGCTCTTACCGCCGGTGACCGACTTACCGCCGTTATCCGCGGTGATCGCTGCGTCGTTCCAGTCGCCGATCGTTCCATTGGAAATCGCGCAGTAGGTCCACGTCGAGAACCGTACGCTTTTAACGAACGATGTGGCGTTGTACGGGAAAACGATTGGTCCGCCGAACGTGGGTACCTCGAACGGCTGGCCCCACGTCACCGAACCGGTAAGACGGCCGGTGAAGTAAGGCGTACCCGAGGCGCAGCACTCGGTAGAAGGCAGCGCAACATCGCTGCCGGCGAAATCGAGTGGATCCTGACGCGCACCAAAACCGGTTGGCGTCGCACCGAGTGCCGCGCACGCGACGGTGGCGGTGCCGTTATTGGCTTCGAACTCTTTGCGGCCAAAGCCACTGCCGGTCAAGCAGTAATAAATGTTTCCCTTCGTGCCGGCGGAGGCGAGGATCGAGCCCGGGCCCGGGGTGGGCTGAACGTTCGTATACGAGCCCACCGGCTGATCGCCGAGGTTGTAACCATAGGCGGGGAAGGTCGCACCGCCGGCATGCAGGTCGTTCGGGCCAGTGTCGTTGGGACGGATGCGAACCGCGGGCGCACCCGGGGAGTTCGGCAGAGCCGACACCCCGGAGCCGCCGCCCGCAGTTCCGTTACACGCGCCGAGCGCTAGCGCCGCGGTGGCGGCTAAGCCCAGTGCCGCGAGAGACTTATTCATTCATCTTTTCCTTGTTAGGCGATTAGTACGGCAATATCGATCGGATCGACGGTAGAGAGCGATCGCGCGCACAACTCGACGGTCGGAAAGTGTCCGAGCAACGGATTGCTGCCGCCGCCGCACGCAGTCATGGTAAGCTCGGCGGCGAGCCGGAGAACGACGAGTCGCTTCATGCACGGTTTGCGCGTAAAAGGAACCTCGCGATGAGGCTCCCTTGCGCGCCCTCGAGTGGGCCGGCAACCAATCTTTGACTCCTAGTAACAACGCAGAGAGGCTTTTAGGGCCGCTCCGTCATTCGATGCTAGGGTATGAACATCGGGCGCTGCATCCCGGAATAAGCCACGCTCGTTAATGCGGTGACAACATTACCGGAGAAGGGCGTTCGTGCCGCGATTCGCTATGGCGCTAGAAACAAGTGCTCCAACTGGTGGCTGCAGTTGTTCGGGCCGCCAAGACACGGCAACGTAATCCGTGGTTTTGCATTCGACGGGAGCGGCAACCCGTAAACGTCGAGCTTTCCCGTGCCCGAGTCGAGCGTGTAAAAGCTGGCCCGGTACGGATCGGCGGCGAGAGCGCCGATCAGCGTATTGACATGGGCATCGGGGAAACGCCCCACGCTGGGATTAAACGGCTGCGGAAATTGCGCGGTCACGGTGACCGGCGGCGACGGCGGCGATCCGGGGCTCGGCGAACGAAGCTGACCGTAGTATTGTCCGAGCAGCAGTGTCGGTGTATTCGGTGCCGACGGCGGCCACTGGCTGCTGTCAACAAAAGCGGCCTGTGCTAAGTACAAGCCGACCGAGCCGGGCGGCCGCGCATACGGAAAGCTCAGCTTCCACAGCAGCGAGCGGGGCGGGCTGATCTTCGTTTCGGTAGCAAAGACGTACAGCGCAGCATTGACGTCAAAGCGTCCCTGGACGAGTGTGGTAAAGCCCGCGGCCTTGGTGCCCGGCGCGCCGAACGCAATAGTGAGCGCGGCAACGCTCGATCTGGAGATCGGCGCTCGCAGCTCTGAAATCCCCGCACCGCCGAGGTTATTGAACAGCCACAGGTTGTTGTTGGGGTCGTACTCGAGGTCGACCAAATCCGCCCCCGTGTCCGAGGGGCCGATCTGGGTAATCGCCGGAGTGAGCTTGAGTTTCAATCGCGCGCGCGACGCAGCGAACGAGACGATCGGCGGCACAAACAAACGGATCTCGTATGGGCTCGCGAGCGCAACCTCGCCGAACTTATTCACCGAAATTTGCGGCGGCTTCACGAGGCCGGGCCACTCTTGCAGGGTGCGATAGGGTTTTGAGCCTTGAGTCAGGGGCAGCGCGTACTGGTAGAGCGTTCCGTTGTGATCCACGTACATCCGGCCGGCAGCCGGTGTCGCGCTCGGCAGCGGCGGTTGAGAGATGGCGAGGGGCGCCGGACCACTCGCGGTGCAGCCGGCCGCGAGCATGCCGATCGTAGCGAGGGCCATGAGCCCGATAAAGATTCTTGAAACGCTCATCGGTCGAGATTCCCGAAGACCGGACCGGACGGGCTACCCGTTCCCGGATCGAGCAGAAAGAGCGAGAGGCGCGTCGCGACGTGAAACGGTAAGACGTTGTGCTTATCGTGCGGATCGATTTGCGCGAGCGTTAATTGACCAAGCGCGTTGCTCGGCCTGCCGACGTAACCGCCGATGTTGGAAACGCTCTTGCCGATCGTCACGGTCGCAACGTTTCCAAACTTTGCGCTGCCGCGCTGTTTGAAATTCGATTTCGTCGACGCAGTGAAAGTGCCGAAGGCCGCTTGCGGCACCGTGGGCGAGGCTTCGTAGAGCGAAAGCTGTGCCCCGCTGCCGGTCGTCGGATCGGGGAACGCGAGCACGCTGTACTTCGGATACGATCCCACGACGATCAGCGTGTACGTGGTACCAGCGGTCAGGGCGGGGATTTTTATCGGTCCGACGGCGTACCCCAGCAGGTCGCGTGCGGTGAGCGAATGCAGCACGGACGGCATCGTCGCGTAGGACGTCAGCGTGCCGTAATTAAACGACGATGCGACCGTCTGCCCGTCGACGCGCAGATATGCGTTACCGATCGATTGCGGTTGACTGCCGATAATCGCATCCAGTTCCGGTGCGCCCTCCATGAAGCGCACGCGCACGGAACTCGCTTGCGCCGGCATCGCCGGCGACGAGCCGCCCGACCCGCCGCACGCCGTCAGCGCCAGCGCGACCTCACCGGCTAAGATTAAACGAAAGAAATGAGCTATCGACAAAAGCGCTACTACCTATAGAGAAGTTTGTGCGCGCCGCGCGATTGCGGCGCGCACAAACTTAAGGGTGATGCGTTATTCGAGGCAAGCCGATTGGCTGGCAGTGCCCTTGAGGGCGGTTTTGATCGCCATGTGGACGGAGCTCGCAAGCGGGGTGTATTCGATGGGCGTAAGCAGCCCGTTTGCAGGCGTCGAAGTGACGTAGTTGATGAGCTTCTTCTTATCGGGGACGTGGACGCCGTTGTTGTTGCCGTAGAAGAGCCAGTAGCTGAGGCCGACGATCGGATACGCCTTCGCCGGCGGTTTAACGAACTCGCTGGGGTTGATGTAGAGCTGGCACCACGGGGTGCTCGAGCCAAGTGAGATGCCGTCGCTACCCTCACCGAAAGTGATGGTGTGCGCATTCTTTAGCGCGTTGGCGACCGCGGTGGTGTTCGTCGGACTGACGAAGACCGCGTTTGACGTGTCTAACACACTGGCTTGAGCGATGCCTGCAGCTTTCGCCCAGGCGCCCTCGGCGTAACCGGTGCCGAACGGATCGGCCTGGATGCCGCCGATGAGGCCCGGATTACCGCTCTCGCCGAAGAAGCGCGGGTTCGGATCGCCGGTGGAACCGGGTCCCGGCCAGAGCATGTTCACGCCGAAGCTCCAAGACGCGCTGCGGCTCGGTCCTGCGTACGGCGCCTTGTTATAGGGTGCATGGAACGTGACGTTGCACGAGGTGTTCAGCTTGTTGGTAAAGAGAAACGTGGTTCCGCTGCTATCGGAACGGAAATAGTAGTCGATCGTTTCGCTGTTACCACCGGTGACCGATTTCCCACCGTTGTCCGCAGTGATCGCGGGGTCGTTCCAGTCGCTAATCGTTCCATTGGAAATCGCGCAGTAGGTCCAGGTGGAGAGTTGAAGCGATGCACCCGACCCGATTCCGCTAAACGAGGACGCGTTGTACGGGAAGACGATCGGTCCACCGAACGTCGGCAGTTCGAACGGCTGACCCCAGGTCTTGCTGCCGGTCAAACGGCCGTTGGCGTAGGGCGTGCCGCTCGCGCAGCACTCCGTCGAGGGCAGCGCGACGTCGCTGCCGACGAAGTCGAGAGGATCTTTGCGGGCGCCGAAACCGACTGGCGTCGCCCCGAGCGCGGCGCAGCCGACGGTGGCGGTGCCGTTGTTAGCTTCGAACTCTTTCCGGCCAAAACCGCTGCCGGTCAGACAGTAGTAGACGTTGCCTTTGGTGCCGGCCGAGGCAAGGATCGAGCCCGGGCCGGGCGTGGGCTGCACATCTTTGAATGTGCCCACTGGTTGATCGCCGAGATTATAACCGTACGCAGGGAAGGTCGCGCCGCCGGCATGGAGGTCTTGGGGGCCGGTATCGTTGGGACGCATGCGGCTGGCCGAAGCACCTGCCGAGTTCGGCAAGGCCGCCATTGTGGAACCGCTACCGGCAGGTCCATTACATGCGCCCAGCGCTAGCGCGGCCGTCGCCGCCAAGCCCAGAGCAGCGAGAGACTTATTCATCGGTTTGTCCTTTTATTTAGCTTAGTGCAACATTAGTGGAGAGTGGGTCGAACCGGCGCGCGTTGCGATGCGCCGGTAACCGGATCCGCCGCAGCAGACCCGGAAAGTGAAGTGACGACGAGCCCGACGGGTGCGTTGAGCCCGGTAAGGGAGCCGGCAATATGAAGGGTCGCTTTGACCGTGCCGCCGTTGCCCGCTGGAAACGCGTCAAGCGCGTTATTGATCGGGTCGACGACATACAGCGAACGGCTGTAGAGATCGATCGTCGGAAAGTTTTGCCAGAAGGGATTATTCTGACAACCCTGAGCCGCTACGCCATCGAGCGTCAGCACGCGCAGCGGCTGGTCGGACCCCTTCACGCCGCCGGCGTAGACGTTGACTTTTGCTTGGCAGCTCGTGGAGTCGGCATAGCCGAAGAAAACCTCACC
This sequence comes from Candidatus Acidiferrales bacterium, assembly GCA_035484815.1. Classification (GTDB taxonomy): domain Bacteria; phylum Vulcanimicrobiota; class Vulcanimicrobiia; order Vulcanimicrobiales; family Vulcanimicrobiaceae; genus Cybelea. Next base: position 47,594 of record DATHOO010000048.1, on the reverse strand, counting down.
ATTTTCGTCGAGTGAAACGTTTCTTATCGGTTCGTTCGGCTGCTCGTCACTCCACGAAACCGTTCGTGCCACCGGCGCCTGTGGATTGTCAATGTCGGCAGCATTTGCCACGAACAAGCCATAGTCGACCGAGAAAGTGACCGCCAACCCGCCGCTGACGTAAACGTTATTGCTTGCGTCGACGGCAAGCCCAGTCGCGCCGCCCACACTATACTCGATCCAAGGCGAAGCAAAGTTGAACCCATCTTCCGGCGAAGCGCGGCCTTTGCTGCCGGCGGCATAGGTGAGGACGGCGCCCCTAGGGCTCGGAATCTCGCTGGTGTTAGCGCCGAACGTCACGAGCCGCCCGCTCGGGTCGAAGCTCATGGAACCTGGATAGAGCGTCGTACCGGTTTGCGGGTCGGAGTTGAGCACCGCCATCGGTCCATCGTTGCCGCTGGCACCGTGCCGATAGATCGCAATCTCGTTTCCTGTATCGGGCAGATCGCCCGATGGGCTCCAGCCGCTCGGACTATCGAAATAACCGACGTAGAGATTGCCGCCGGCGTCGAGGGCGATGCCGCGCGCGTAGAGCGTCGAACTGAGATGCAGCACGTTTTTCGGGGCGACGTTACCGTTCGCTTTGCCGTCATACTCCGTCACGGTTGCCGATTTACCGTCATTTGCTCCAATGTTGAGCGCGTAAATGGTTCCTACCGGCGGCGGCGGCTGTTTGCCGCGCAGCGAGAAATTCGCGCTGCTGCCGATCGACGGTCCGTCGACGCTCCCTTGAAGCGTGACCGGCGACGAGGCTTGGGGATTGCCGTCGTAGGCCAACGTGATATCCGACGTCGGTTTGAGGATCGAAAGCGAGGCCCCCGACTTGCCGTTGGCTTTCAACGCAAACGCGCTTTGCGAATCGCCTTGAATCGTCAACGCGACGGGCGAAGCGTAATCGCTTGGGCCGACGATCGCTGCACCGGTGGCGTCGAAGGCGGTGAGTGTCACGGAGGCTTTCATCGCATGGCCGTACTTGCCCCAATTCGGCGCGAGCGCGAGCTTGAGCGACGCGATCAGGCCGTCAAGCGTAAGCGAGAGCGCGTTACTGATCGGTACCTTCCCGTTCGCACCTTGTATCTTTGCTTGAACCGTGCCGACCGATAGCACCGAGCCGGTTGCGTTGGGCGCCGAATACGTCGTCACCGCAAAGACGTCTTCGCCCGGCGAACCTTGCGCGGTGGCGCTGCAGACGAGCCCGTCGCTTCCTTCTTTACAGCCGTGCGAGTGCGCGGTGGTATTCATCGTCGTTGCGCTGACGCCGGTGGCGCCACTGCCGTCGACCGACGTGAGCTCGATAACCAGCGACTCGGTGTTGACCGAAACGTAATCGGGCCGCATGTGACCGTTGCCGCGCGGTACGCTAACGGTGACCTTAACGCTCACCAGTTTGGGCGGATTACCGGAGCCGCCGCTGCCGGGCGAGTTAACGACTGAGCCGCTGGGCAAATTGCTGCCGCCGCCGCAAGCGGCCAGGAGCATTGCCACGGCCGCAAATACTGCAAGCCTCACGGATAACTCTCCTCCGCGAAATCGGAAGTGGTGATGTCCGCCCGACCGCTCGGACTCGTGATCGGCGGAAGTTGCGCGAGATTTTCGGGATATGAGGATTCGGACACCGGCCAATCGGCGCCGACGGCGTAAACGTCATACGACTCGCCCGAACAAATGCTCGGCGTTTTCTTGCCCGACTGCGTCAACGGTCCTAACTCGTCGGCCAAAACGAGATGCTGCGCTCCGGTTTTGTGCGTCACGATGGTGTAGAAGCTATCGGTGGTGTGAGAGAGATCGCAGGTGTTCGAGCTTGGGGAAGAAGGTACGCCCATCGCGCGAACGATCGCCAGCGCTTCGCGCACGCCGGCCGGGACGGTCACTTCGATCGTTCCGCCGCCTTTACGATCCGGGTGAAAAGCCGGTATCGCCGGCGCGAAAGCCGGCAATGGCGTGAGGTTCGTAATCTGCGCGCTCGCCGCGAGGATCCCCGGCGGTGGGGTGGGTGAGCCATTTGGATCCGGGCTCGGGGTTGGATTCTGCGGCGTATTGTAGGAAGGCGGTACCGCCGCGTAGAGATGGTAGGCTCCGATAACCGGTGTGACCGCGAAATCGGTGAAGCCCAGCGAGTAGCCTTCCCACCCCAACGCGCGGAGTGACGGCCCCTCGGGCGGGAACGCCGGCGGACCGCCGTACCACAGCTCGTCGTTATTGCCGTAGATTGGCTGATTGTAAGATTGAAAGAGCGGGGTAACGCCGTTGCCGGGGCCCGCATCGGAGTTGCACGCGCAAAGCCCATATCCAAAAGCGCCGGACGTCGACTGCTTTATACCGCGCGGGGGTTGGACCCATAGCGACTGGTTGAGCGTCGCCCAGGTAATGTGGTTGGTCCCCAGATCCGAGCCTGCCCCCAACACTTCCTGACCGGTTTGCGTCGAGGTGAGCACGTTAAAGCTCGATGGCCCGAGGATCATCGGCACGTTGTAGAGCGTTCCGGAGAGGCCGTCTTTTTGGCGCAGCGTCTCAACGATGTTCAGCCCGTAGGCGATCGTGGCTCCGCCATTGGAAGCGATCGTCGCGACGCCGACCGCAAATTGGAGCTTGCTCGTGGCAGCAGGATCGAACGATGTGACCGGCGGCTCCGATGCGCCGCCGTTGCCGCACGCCACCAGTGCGGCGGTGGCGAACACCGCGCCGGCGAGGATGCTGCAACAACGACCGAAGTTCATAGCGTCACCTGGTAGTAGAAGCGAAAAGAGATCGGCGGTTCGTTTGGATAGGTCAGATACGCCTCGTTCGAATGCGAGCCGATTGTCGGCGGCGCGTATGGCGGAGTGGAGAACGTGCACGGCGCGTTTCCAGTTGCCAGACCGCTGGTCACTGGCGCGCCGTAGCATCCATTAAAAACCGGCACGTTGTAGACTTCGTTAAACAGGTTGACGATCGTCACTCCGAAGACCGACTGCGCGAGGCTGCGCGTGAGCGGGTGGTATTCGACCGTGAGGTTGGCGTCGACGCGCGGCGTCGTCAGCAGGCCGCCCGCCAATCCGGGTTCCGCGATGCCGCGCGTCGCTGCAATGTTCGGCTTGGTGCAAGTACCGGGATCGAGCGGATCGATGTAGCCGGGTGTTTGCGAGTAGATGACCGAGAGCGCCGTGCTCGGAACGACGACCGGTTTGCCGTTGCAGTAGACCGCCGTGTAATAGCCGGCGCCGTACGGATAGCCGGCGTTGGCGTAGATCACCGGATTGATCCGCCAGCCTTTGTTATTTTTCCAATTGAACGCGGCGTTGAGTTGAAACGGTGAAAGGTCCGGCGAGCGATAGACCAAACCGGCTGCGAGCGCCGCCGGCTGCAAGAACGTTCCGGGCGGCTCGTTGCCGAACTGGCTGATGTAGGTTGCGCCGACCTGCATCGACACTCCGAGCGGAACGTCTTTCGTATAAAGCAGCTCGATGCCGGTGGCTTTCTGAATTCCCTGGTTCGAATATTGCACGTCGCTGAAGACCGGCGTGCCGTCCTGGAAGTTGTAGCCGACGATTCGCGCGGTCTGCTCGATCACGTTGTAGCCTCGCCGGTAGAAGGGCGTCACCTTGAATGCCGCACCGTCGCGAAATTCATGCGCCCACGAGACGTCGATGTTCGTAAAGGTGGCTCCGACCAGCGGCGCCTCCAGTGTCGACGCGCCAAAACGGTAGTCTCGGGTCAACCAGTAGAGCTGATCGGCGTAGCTGTTGCAGTGTTGGTTCGCGAGCGGCCCACAGTAGGTCGCCGGTCCGCCGGTCGAGTTGTCGTACGATGGAATCCGGTTGAAAGCAACGTAGGGTGCGCGGCTAATGTCGGCACCCAGCAGACTCGGCAGCGGCATCGATAGCGTGTGACCGAAGCCGACGCGAATCGTGTCGCGCAACGTCGGCAAGTACGACGCGTCGAGGTGCGGCTCGTAGAGACGTTGATGTTCCGCGGCCGGAATCGATGCGGGTGCCCCAACTTGGGTCGGAATCTGAAAGTTGTAGCCGTCGAGCCGTAGCCCGGCCTCGGCCTTCCAGCGATCCGACATATCGATCGTGTCTTGCAGGTACGCTCCGTACTGTTGCTGGGCGACGGTCGCGACGTCTTCTTCAAACGGAAAGCGCACGCCGCTGGGAAACCACGAGGCGAGATAGCCGCAGTTTGAACCGGCATTGATCTGGCGGCAGAAGGCCGGCGAATAGAAATCTTCCAGCAGGCCTTGTTGTGCCGCCGGGTTGTTGTTGGGCAGCAGTCCCGTGTACGTGTACGGCTCCGGCAGCGGCAGTAGCGGATGTAAGATCGAATACGTGATAATGTAGGCCGGCGTCGTGAACGCCGTATACGACGTAAAATCGTAGCGATTGCCGTAGGGAACGACCCAATCGTAAATCGCGCCGTATTTGAGCAAATTCTTGCTGCCGATCTGCGTGGTGCCATCGATCTGTCCGGCGGTCCGCGTGCCGCCGTACGGCTCCGCGAAGATTCCTTGGGCCGGCATGTCCTGCGATTGGCCGGTGAAGGTCCGCCAGTATCGCGCGGTCAGCAGCGATGAGGAGCCGAGATTGGCTCCGTACTCGAACTTATACGCCTCGAACGGGCTCCTACGAGTGTCGGCTTGCGAAACGAACGCGTACGTGTTCGGTTGACCCGGAAAGAGCGGAAGCAAGTTGTCGCAGGCGTAGTTTTGCTGGGCTGAGTTGATCGGACCCGACGGACCCGTCACCGGAAACGGCGCGCATTTTCCTGCCGTCGAACCTCCGGTGATGTACGGCAGAAACTGAAAGCCGCCGTAATCCAGGGTTTGCGTGATCCCCTGATTTTGAATGAAAAACTGGAAGCGCTGGCTGTTGTTGTGACCGAAGCGGTAGATAAAGTTGTCGATGAAATCGTTCGACGCCAAAAACTGCGGCGAATAGTAGACGAGATTAGGATCGATCGTGCTGCCTAACGTCGCCGCGTTCGTGCCGAGGGTGCCGAGCGTGTTCGCCGCGGTGCCGGGAATGCCGTACTGAAAGGCCTGCCGAATGCCGATGAAGCTAGCGTAGTTGGAGATCCGTTGAGAAGGATCGGCCCAGCCCCATTCCATGCCAAGCTGATGGAGATACGGAAAGAGCCCCGCTTCTAGGTCGCCGTGAAAGTAACTCGGATACGTGCCGTTCTTTGCGGTGAAGAGCACTAAGCCGGTGCCGGTATCGCCGTGCGTCGCGTCGCCCGCGCCCGGAATCAGCTGCACGCTGCCCACGCCGTTGAGCAGATTGAAGTTGGCGATGTTCTGCAGCGTGTTCTGCAGATTCGCCTGCGGCGTGGTGTAGTCGATCCCCTCGAACTCGTAGGCTGCCTCGAACGCGAATCCGCCGCGAATCGAGACGGTGCCGGTCTTGTCGATCGTGACGCTGGGAATGCTGCGCAGCAAGTCGTTCTCGTTGGCGTTGAACGCCTTGCCGGTCACCGTAAGGATCTGCGAGCCCGTCACCGTGTAAGTGTCAATCGTCATCCCCCGCTGAAAGGCGCTTCCTGCCGAACGTGCGTGCGTTGAAGCGATGACTTTGAGCGTCTTTGAAAGTGGAATGTTGACGGTCTGCTCCGAGCCGTTGAGTACGACCACCGTCTCGGAAAACGGTTGGTAGCCCGCGGCACTGCATGAAATTGAATAGTTATCGGGGAGCATGCTGAGGAATCGATAGCGCCCTTGCGCGTCGGTGACCGTCCGATAGGTTGCGCTCGGCGACTTCGCCACCACCGTTGCGCCGGCGATCGGTGCGTGGGTTCGCTCGTCGGTCACGGTGCCGGAGACGATGCCGGCGGTCTCCGCGACCGCGGGCGCGTGAGAACCCACTATCCACCAACAAAATCCCAGGAACAACAGACGCTTCCTGACGCGGCTTGGGAGTTTGATCAATTTCCTCTCCCAACGGACAAGAAAAAAGAGAGCATAGCTACCCCTTCCAATTCGATAAAACATGACTTTGGTTAATAACTAAAGTCATCTTCTTGTGCCTTCGGCACTCCTCCTCCCTCGTTCAAGGTTTGCCGCCAGCGCCAAAAAGATGACCGGAGTCGCCTTTTAGCCCTGTTTCCGCGGGCCCCTGCTCCCGCAGGAGCAAAAATACCGACGCGTCTGACTTGCATGGTCAGTGACACGACGACGGTCTGTCAGCCAACCAACGAGCAGGAGTACCATCTCGGAGAACGGTGGGTAGCCCGCGGCGCGGCGCGATGTGGCACAGTTGTCGAGTTGCCGTCACCAACCAACAAAATCCGAAAACGACGCGCTTCCGGACGCCGCGCACCAACTTTATCAAGCTTCGACTCCAGCAACGACGAGAGCAATGGCGGGATGGCGACCCGTTCCAGGGCTGATGCTAAGCCATGCTACGAGCTAAAGCATCCTGGAATTCGCGAGAACGTTAAGGCATTCGCAACGCAAACTTAGTTTTGCGTAGGAAAAATTTACGAACCTTAATTATCGCTGACGCGCTTTGGATCCACGATCTGCCAGCGCGAGCGCAGACCGAGTCTGCCGAGAATAGAGCTCACGTGCCGTTCGACGGTATGCTCGCTGATTTGCAGCGCAAGCGCAACTTCGCGGTTACGCGCGCCCCGGCGGATCAAATGCGCGACCTGTTGTTCCCGGCCGGTTAATACCGAGCCGCTCGAGCGACCGCGCTGCCGTCGCTGCGCGACGGGTTCCTGCGCGACCAGTAAGAGCATTGCATCATTCGTCCAGCGACGCAAACCCATCGCGTTAAAGGCACGGGCGGCGTCGCCCGCACTATCGACCCAGCCGGTTGCCTCGCCCGACCGCATCAGCCAATAGGCTCGCGCGAGCAAGTAGTGTGCCTTCAAATAGGCGCGATCGGGCGCAATGACACCGGCTAAGGATTCCGTCCCGAGACGCACCTCTTCGGGGTTGCCGTAACGTGCGGCGAGCGTGAAGAGCTCGGCGGCGGTTGCGGCGCTCTCGGCCAGCAGCAGCGCCCGGCGCAAGGAGGTTGCGGCGGGAGCGTCCGCACTGACGACGCCGCCACCACCGATCAGCGTAGCGATCGTCGCTGCCATCGCCGCTGCCGGCAGCTGCGAGTGGTGCGCGACGTCGATGATCTCCTGCGACGACCACGCACGGAGCGCGGCATCGTCGCGCAGCTCGACCGCGAGTTGCGCGCCGCTTGGTGCGAAGAGCGCGAGCGTGTCGCGATCGCTCGATTCGGCTCGCCCGCGTTCGACCAGCTTCGCGGCGCGATCGAGATCGCCGGCATCCAGCGCGAGGTGCGCCGCCGCCGCCAGGCAGCGGATCAACCACTCCGACAAGTGGTGCGCATCTGCCAGCGCGATTGCTTCGTCGACGGCGGTTCTCGCCCGTTCGACGTCGCCGAAGAGCAGGGCGTGATGCGCCAACCGTTCGCGCGCTCCAACGCCGTAGTGAACGCGCCCCTGCGCAAGGGCGAGGTCGTGCGCGCGGTTGAGCGATTCGTACGTGCCGGCTTTGTCGCCCGACCATGCGAGTGCAACCGCGCCGCTCAGATAAGCGGAAATGCCCGGGTCGGTGCCACTTGCAGCGTAGTATGCCGCCACCGCGGCGGAGGAGCGGCACGCGAGCAACGCGGCTGGGATGACTCGCGCCAGACCGCGGTCGTCGCCGGCGAGCGCATACACGCCCGCACTCACATCGCGCAACTCCGCCGCCATCTCCTGATGCTCGGCGCGTGCAACTGCTAGCGCTGCCGCGGCTTCCGACAGGTTAGCGCGCGCGATGAGCTCTTCGATCTTCTCCCGAGTGAAGATCATCAATCGCTTATGCTAGCAAGCGATTCTTAAGCCGCGATTATCCCCTTCGATTCAGGGCCGATTCCGTTGTCGAGCCGACGCGAGTCGGGCGTCGGACCTTCGCGCAGTTTTCGGAAGTTATGCACGACATGGTTCACGGCTGCTGGAGTGATCTTTAAAGATGTAGAGCTCGTCGTAGCCGACCGCTGAGCGGTTATCTACGGATCGTTGCGAGAGACGAGTCCTCGCGCGATTACGCGCGAGGAGCGTGGCAGCGCGCATGACGGAACCCTCCGCGCGGGCGCGTCTGCTGCGCTCCTCTCCCGTTTACTTTTTGCCGCTTACTCGGCGCCGGGGTCGTAACTCGACCGCGAGGTCGGAGTCGGCGACGGCGATGGATCCCTCTTCGGCGGCGTTGCCTGCGGACCGGGCGTCGCGCCCTTCCTGACGACGATCACGTCGCGCATTCCGTCCGCGTAATGAAACGCACAGCCGATGAGATAGGTGCCTTCTTTCACCAGGGTCATGGTCACGGTTTTGCCCGGCTTGATCGGACCGCTTGCGTACCCGACCTCGAGTTTGCCACTACCGTGCGCCGCTACCGAAAGCTTGGGAGCTTTCGGCCAAAAGATCGGCCCGTGCTCGATGAACTTGAAGGCGTCGAGCGTATGCTCGACCGACTTCGAGAGATTGTGAATCGTAATCTTGGTACCCGGTGGGAAACCGAGTGCTTGGGCGAACTGTTTCTGCGTAAATCCACCGAGCGTTGCCTTCCAATGCTCGTCGTGAATCGACCCGACACCCTCGCCGGGCAGCTCCTCGCCGATTGCGTCCTTCGGCAGGACTGCTTCCATGACGAGATCGGGTTCGATTGGCGGCAGCATCACGGTGTTGCCGGCGCTCATTGCACCGGCGCCGTTTACCGCGCGCCCGCCGCAGGCGCTGACGGCAAGAGCCGTTAGTGCGACCGCGAGCGCCGCAATTTTTCTAAACATGAGACCTCCGAAAAAGACTTCATCTGCTCGTCGAAATCTATCTAAACCGAGTAAAGAAAGTCTGAAGTTGGGCCGGGTCGACAGCAGCAGACGTGTGAGCGCAGCGGCAGAGTCGTCTCGCTTTTCTGTCCGCTCGTTGCAGGCTGGACGCGAAACGGCCGGCGCTTTGCCTTTGCTCGCTCGCTCCCTCTTCTCAGCGGGAAAAGCCGACCCGACTTCAAATAGGGGCTTGGTTCCCCCGCACTCTCTGTCGCTTGGAGGTTCGCGTGTTTCGCTTCTGTCTTAAATCAGGATTCGTTGCGTTCGCGGCCATTGTCGCCGTCGCAGCCGCCGGCTGTTCCGGAAGCCGGTCGATGCTGCCTGGCGTTGGGCAACAAACGCTCGCTACGTGGCGCTCGAGTCACGCCGGCGGTACATCCAGCCGGCTTACCAGCCAGCCGCCGACGGGAATGCAGTTGGCGTGGTTGATGACCGACGGTTCGGTTCTCGCGCAGAGTGGATCGAACTGGAGCAACTTCTACCGCTACACCCCGGATGCCCAGGGCAACTACTCCGACGGCACGTGGACGCAGGTCGGTTCACTTCAGTCGGGCTACGGTCCCGACGCATCGGCTTCCGACTTGCTGGCCAGCGGGACGTTCATCATCAGCGGCGGTGAATATAACCAACCCGGCAATGGTTACGACTTGCAACTCACCAACTTAGGTGCCAGCTTCGACCCGACGACGAATAAATTTACGCCGCTCGGTCACCCCAAAGGTTGGGGCAACATCGGCGATTCGCCCTCGAGCGTATTACCGAATGGGAAGCTGCTCCTCGGCGACAAGCTTATGGAAGATGATGCGGAACTGAATCCCAAAACGCTGAATTGGAAAATCGTCAGCCATAAGGGTAAGTCCGATTTCAACGCTGAGGAAGGCTGGACGCTCCTACCTAACGGCACGATTTTGACGGCCGACGTGAAGAACGCGCCGAACTCCGAGACCTACAATCCGAAGACCGGGCGCTGGAAGACAGCCGGCTCGACGATCGTGGATTTGCATTCACCGTCACCGTATGGATGTCTCTTGTACGGCCCAAGTCTCTGTTACTATCCTCCGGGAGAGATCGGGCCCGCGATTCTGCGTCCCGACGGTACGGTATTCGCAACGGGATCCTACACGACCGGCTACGGAGCGGGACACACCGCAATCTACGATAGCAAGAACGGCAGCTGGACGAAGGGACCCGACTTCCCCAACGGCGACAACGCCGGCGACAACTTCGCCGCACTCGAGCCGAGTGGAAACGTCTTGGTCTTCGGCAACAGCGGCGCTGCCTACGAGTGGAACGGGACGACCTTCACTCAGCTCAACGGCGTCTCGGAACAGGGACCGCCGTTGCTGCTGCCGACCGGCCAAATCATGATCCTGGGATACTCGGCAGTGGATCTCTACACGCCGACCGGCTCGCCGAAATCGAGCTGGGCGCCGACGATCTCGAGCTCTCCAACCACGATTTCGCCGGGGGCGACCTATAAGATCTCCGGGACGCAGTTCAATGGGTGGGGTCAAGCCATGTCGTTTGGCGACGAGGATCAAAACGCGACGAACTATCCGCTTGTTCGCATCACGAATAATGCGAGCGGAAAAGTCTACTACGCGCGCACGCACGACCATAGCACGATGGGCGTCGCCACCGGTTCGAAGACGGTCTCGACCAACTTCGACGTGCCGGCGAAGATCGCATCGGGTGCGAGCACGCTCGTCGTCGTTGCGAACGGGATCGCTTCGAAATCCGTGAACGTAACGGTTGGAAGCCGCAGCCGCCGGCGGTAACTCGCGCACGCGAACTCCGGCGGGAAAAGTCGGACGAGATTCAAAAGGGTGGGGAGTTTCCCCGCCCTTTTAGTTCTTGGAGGTTCGCGTGTTTGATTTTTGCTTTCAGCGGAGACTCGTTGCTTTCGCCGCGGTCATCGGCGTCGGAGCCACCGGATGCTCGGGAAGCCGCGCTCTGCTGCCGGGCACTGGGCCTGCCGCACCGAGCGCGCGCTCGAATACGCACGCTGTCAGAGGAAGTCACCCGGGCGCTTTCACGCGCCTGTCGAGCCAACCACCCGTCGGCATGCAGATGGGATGGTTGATGACCGACGGTTCCGTACTCGCGCAGAGCTACGCGGGAAACACGTGGTATCGCTACGTGCCCGATAGCACCGGCGGCTACTCCGACGGCACCTGGTCGCAAGTCGCTTCGCTTCAGCCGGGCTACGATCCGAACGCCTTCGCCTCCGATGTACTGGCAGACGGGCGGTTAGTCATCTCGGGGGGCGAGTATAACTACCCCGGCAACTACGATCTGCAGCTGGTCAATCTCGGCGCCGTCTACGATCCGGTCAAGAATACTTGGACGCCGCTGGGCCACCCCAATCACTGGAAATGGATCGGCGATTCGCCGTCGAGCGTGCTCCCTAATGAAACGTTGCTTCTCGGCGATAAGCTCCACAAATGGGATGCGTATCTCAATCCAAAGACCTTGAAGTGGGTCACGCTGAGCGACCGCGGCATACACACCGGAAAAGCGGATTGGAACGCCGAGGAAGGCTGGACGTTGCTTGCAGACGGAACGGTCTTGACCGCTGACGTGCAAGACGCTCCCAACTCCGAGATTTACAATCCGGCGACCAATAAATGGAAGAGCGCAGGCTCCACGATCGTCGACCTTCACTCGCCATCGCCGATCAAGGGATGCGTCCAGTACGGACCCAAGCCGAAGGACTGCTACTTGCCGCCGGGTGAGATCGGTCCAGCGATACTTCGTCCGGACGGAACGGTTTTCTACACGGGATCGAATGCGAGCGGTTACGGAGCCGGGCACACCGCCATTTACAACTCGAAGTCGGGAACTTGGAGCGTCGGGCCCGACTTTCCGAACGGCGACAACGCGGGCGACTCGTTCGCGATGCTCGAGCCCAGCGGCAACGTGCTCGTCATCGGGCTGAGTGGCGCGCTGTATGAGTTCAACGGCACGACCTTCTCGCAAGTTGGATCGGCGGCCGGACCGCCGCTCCTGCTGCCGACCGGGCAGATCCTTTTCTTTGGATACTCCAACGTCGTGCTGTACACGCCCACCGGCTCACCGAAATCGAGCTGGGCGCCGGCGATTAGCTCGTCGCCGAGCACCGTGGAGACCGGTCACACGTATAAGATTTCCGGAACCCAGTTCAACGGTCTATCGCAAGCGATGTCGTACGGCGACGAATTTCAAAACGCGACGAACTATCCGCTGGTGCGAATCACCAGCAACGCGAGCGGTAACGTCTACTATCTGCGGACGCACAATCACAGCACGATGGGTGTAGCGACCGGCAAGGCTAGCGTCTCTACGCACTTCGACGTTCCCGATAGCGTCCCGTCGGGTGCGTATTCGCTCGTCGTCGTCGCCAATGGCATCGCATCAAAGCCCGTCAGCGTCACGCTCTCGGGAAGCCGCAGCCGGCACCGTTAGCATCCTGGGCGCGGCGCCATGCAATCGCCGCGCCCAGGAACGTGTTACGCCGGAGGAGGCTGGCCACCGGTGATCGCCGTCGCATAGAAGTTCTGACCTTGCCAGTAGCCGTGGGCGACGATTTGCCGTCCGACCGCGACGCGGCCGGAGCTTCGATCGTTCAACGCGGCGCTGTCGTCGATTACGACCTGCTTATTGGTCTGCTGAAGCGTGACGAGGTGACCTTTGACGAAGACGATGGTTCCGGCAACGACTTCGTGGCGATAGTCAGCGGTCGGACAGTTGCCGTTCGGGGTCCAAGTGTCACCCTGCCAGCTTCCACAGTAGCCGTCGTTATATGCAGGCGGCGCGCCGGGCGGCGGCGGTGCGCCTTGAGCGTTTGCAATTGTGCCGCTAGCGAGTAGCCCGCCGGCAGCCGCAAGAAGAGTTATGAATGCTTTCATGGCTCCCTGATTCCCAAAGAGCGGCGCGCTACACGCGAGCTGCCGCCCGCCCCCGAGCGAAAAACGGAATAGCGCTAAGCTGCAGCAGCGTTGAAAAGATCACCAGCGCAATAACGGAATGGTCGAGCAATATGCCGGCGATTGCGCTGCCGGCGAACCACGCCAAACCGAAGATCAAATCGTAGAGGCCGAAGCCGGTCGCGCCTCGGCGGCGCGCGACGACGCCGGCGACCAGTGCAAGCAACGGCGTGCTTTGAACCGCTCCCGCGAGTCCCCAGAGTACCACGCCTAACCCCGCAATCGCGCCGCGCCCCAAGAAGACGAGCGGCGTCGCTGCCGCCGTCACGACGAGCGCCACGACGATCACCCAGTTACGCCATCGATCGAAGAGCTGACCGAGAATCGGCGACGCGATCGCTCCGACCGCCATCGCAACCGCAAACCAGATCGAGATCGCGGGCACGCTGACGACGTGGTCGCGCGCAAAACGGAATGCGATCAATGCAAAATCGACGTAGCCGGCGGCAACCAGCGCACCGCCGATCGCGTAGCGCCGAAATGCCGGCCAATCGCGCACCGGGGATTGCGTTGCATCTTCGTAACGAGGCAAGATGGCGCGCCCGGCGACGTTTGCAAACGCCAAAAACGCAAGCGTCAGCAACGCAGGCACGATCAGCACGCCGAAGCCGACGGTGAAACCGCCGCGCGCGATCGCTACGGCTACGACAAGCGGCCCGAGAGTCGCGCCGGTCTGATCGAGCGCTTCGTTCACTCCGAAGACCCGGCCGCTGCCAAGTCGCGTCCCCGCTTGCGCGAGCATCGCCGAAACGACCGGCTTACGGATGCCGCGACCGGCTCGCTCGCCGATCATGAGGCCCGCCGCGGCGGGCCAGCTTCCTACCAGCGCGAGCGCGGGAACGCAGAGCATGTTGATTACATAACCGGCCCACGTCTCGATCCAATAGAGTCCGGTGCGGTCGGCGATGGCGCCCGAAACCGAGCGAATCGCATAACCGGCGAGCTCTCCGCCACCCGCAATCGCTCCGATCGCCGCGCCGCTCGCGCCGAGGTGCTCGAGAAAGGCCCCACCAACGCCGCGGGCGCCTTCGTAGGTGAGGTCGGCGAACAGATTGACGATGCCGATGAGGACGACGAAGCGCAACGCGCGCTTGGCGTCGAGCGGCGGAATCAGCGCGTGACTCCGATTGCGACGCCAGTGGGAAACGAGAATCCCGTGAGACTATTGCTGGGATATCCGCCGGCGGGATACGGAAATTGAAACACACCATTGTATCCGGCGACGGCATACCAGAGGTGCGCATCACCCTTTTCGAAGGCGTCTGCAGCGGGGCCCGGTATTCCGAGCAGGTCGGTTACGTAAAGAATCGTCGAGAACGACGGCTTTGCATAGGTGTACGTGATGGCGTAGGTCTGATCGGTGACGCTGAGATCGCCGTTCTCCGTGAACTGCACGCCGCCGGGAAACGTTATGGAGACCTTGGGGAGCGGAATGCACGCCGCCGTGCCGTCCACGATCTCACTTGCGGCGCCCCCTTTGGATGCGCCTTCGCCGGCGACGACGACGTCATTTTTACCGTCCACTGCTAAGAAGTAATAGCGCGCAATGTTCGGACACCTTATGGTCTGCAACAACGTCCCGGCAGAACTATATTCGCGGACGTTCCCGGGTCCACAATGCTCGTCGCGCGTGCAGAAATTGGCGACCCAGATGTTGGCGTCTGAGTCGATTGCGACATCGTCGGGCCGGAATTCCCGATCCTCCACGACCAGCGTGGGATCGGTCTTCGGCGGTTCGAACTTCAAGACGTTATAACCAAACGTATTGGCGACGAATAAATCTCCATTCGAATCGGTCGTAATACCCTGCGGAAAATCGAGCTTTGAGCTCGTCTGATAGGTCAACGCCAAACTTTTTAACGAGTAGCCGTAGATCGCATTGCCGGAAACGGTTCCTGCGTTGGCGACGTAGAGCGTTTGCGGCCGCTGCACGGCGCTTGCGCTGGGAGCCCTGGGATCCGGTGCGGCGGCCGGCGATGAAATGACCGACGCGCAGGCATACGCGCTGCGCAGAACCAGCGTCCCGAAGAGGGAGCAGCTGCGCTGCGTTTTCATTGGCACGGCCCTCCTAACAAGTGGTAGCCGTACCTTCGGCGGCCCTGAGGAACCATGCTTTGGCGCGTGAGGCCAAGAATAGGGCGGCCGTGAAGCAAAAGTACCGGTATGGGGAGATGACCTGGCCGGAAGTCAAATCGGCCGCCGCGCGTCCCTGCGTTGCGATCGTACCGATCGCAACGCTCGAAGATCACGGCCTTCATCTTCCGATCGACACCGACTTGTTGCTCTGCGAGAGCGTCTGCGAGCTCGCAGCCTCACGCGCACCGGATCGCATCGTTTTGGTTCCGCCGATCAATCACGGTTACAGCCCGCACCACATGGATTTTCCCGGCGCGATTACGATCGGGGCGCACACGCTCATCGAGTACGGCCTGGACGTCTGCAAGAGTCTGGCCCATCACGGCTTCGAACGCATCCTCATCGTCAACGGACACGGCAGCAACGCGCCGTTCATCGACGTCATCGCGCGCCTCTGCGTCGTCCAGACCGGCGCGCTCGCCGCCGCGGTGAGCTACTGGGCCGCCCCGGGCGTCCACGAAGTGGCTGAATCGCTCCGAGAGTCGCCGGTCGGCGGGATGAATCACGCGTGTGAGTTTGAGACCTCACTCTATCTCGCCCTGCGCCCCAAACTCGTCGACATGACGAAAGCGGTCGACGAAAGCTCGCACCGTCCGTCGAAGAACTACTGGACGGATCTCATCGCAGGCGACGGAGCGCTGGCGATGATGGAACACTGGAGTCAGCTGAGCGAAAGCGGCGTGATGGGCGACCCGACGAAGGCCTCCGCCGAGAAAGGCCGCGCGCTGCTCGATGCGGCCGCTAACGGCATCGTGGAGCTCGTCGACGAGTTGCTCGCCCGAAAGCGCCGGGTGCGGACCGACCACCACTGAAATTGGTGAAACCCCCGTCATCCGGCACAAAATTGATGATCGTTTGACCGCGCGGCGCGCGACCCGGTGCTAGACTTTGCGTACAGGCGTCTTGTGAGACCGCGGATTTTTTATTGCCTTTGGGGCGTGCTCGCCCTCGCGCTTGCCTTCGCGCTCGAGCGCGCCCCGGCATCTGCCTCGGTCGCCGAGAGCTTCTCCTTTACCGTGGCGCGCGCGTCGCACCCGTTGCCGCTGGACCCGGCGCTCACAGATCCGGCCTGGGCGGCCGGAAAGGTACCCGGCGGGAACGGTCCCTGGCAGAACGTGACGACCCGCTCGCCGGCTCGGCTCGCGACGACCGTCTATTTACTCTACGACGACCGCAATCTTTACGTCGGGTTTCAAGCGCAGCAAGACGGCGTGCCGATCGTTGCGACGCAGACGACGAACGATGTGGGGTTCGGCGTCGACGATTTTGTCGGCATCGGCGTCGACACGAGCGGCGCCGGCAGCCAGATCTACTACTTCGAGACGACGCCGCGCGGTATTCGCTACGAACAGGCGAACGAAAATGCGCGATTTCGACCGCGCTGGAACGCCGCTGCGGCGATCGGCAACGGCGCTTGGAGCGCCGTGCTCGTCATTCCGCTCAACGTGATCCGCGTGCCCCGCGGCGGAAAGCAGACGTGGCGGTTTGCGTTCGTGCGCGGCGTCGCGGCGCGCGGCGAGCATCTCTCGTGGGTTTGGGATCCGATCATGCAGGACGCGGCGAGCGGGACGTGGCCGCCCTTCGCGCCGGACCCGAGGTTCTGGCCGGCGGGTAATCTCGATCTGGCTGCATCGGCGGCGGCGCGCCCCAAGCCGCGCGCCGACATCTACGGCTTGGCGAGCGTCGGCCAAGATCGCACTCTCGTGCAGCAAGCCAACGGCACGTTCTTGCCGATGAACGTGCGCTGGTATGGCGGCGATCTCAGCTATCCGCTGACGCCGACGATCCGCTTCGTTGGAACGCTCAATCCCGATTTCTCCAATGTCGAGATCGATCAACAGACGATCGCACCACAAGAGTTCGAGCGCCAACTCGTCGAGTACCGGCCGTTCTTCGCGCAAGGCGCGGCGTATATCAATGCTAACTCGGGCCTCCGCTCGCCGGCCGGCACGTACACGCAGGCGCCCTTTCTCGTCTTTTACTCGCCCTCGGTCGGACCGTTTGACAGCGGCGGGAAAGTCGAAGGAACCCTCGACGAGAATTCGTTCGGCGCGTTGACCTTTCACGGTTACGATGCGACCACGAATAACACGTTCAGCGATTCCGCCTACGGCTTTCAGCACTCTCTGCCGGGCGGCGCTTTTAGCTACTGGAGCGACGGCGTCTTCGCGAACCACAGCATCGCCGGATGGGACAACACGATCGAGAACGGCTTCGAAGCGCGTGACTTACAAAGCGGCATGATCGAGTTCGCCGATTACTCGTTCGAGAACGGCTCCTGGGTTCCGCAGGGTCACGCCGACCTCGCGCAGTTCTTCGTCGATCGGCACAAGGGCAACTTCGAAATCAACGGCGGCTATCTCGACGTTTCGCCAAACTACAACCCGATTGACGGCTATACCGCGAACTCGGACATCCGCGGGCCCCAGTTCTTCACCGATTATGCCGGCGCGACGCCGGGGATCAAGAACTACACGCTCTTCTTCACCGCCGACCGATTCTTGGACGACTCGGGCGCGGTGCATCAAGCCGACGTCCAATACTTTATTACCGCCGTCTTCAAGAACCAGTTCTCGCTCGACGGCGCGGGCGAGGCGGTCGGACAACTGCGCTCTTACGGCATCCCCGCAGGGCCGGGCTGTACCGGGCCGATTCTCTTCACCTCGAGCTTTACCGGTTATCCCTGCTATCGCGACGGATTCACCCAACCGTTCAACCTCTACCAGATTCCGGTCGGCTACAAAGACGGCACGCCGACGCCGATCGATACGAGCTACCAGTGGGGGCCCTTCGGCGATAACTACGTGCACTTATTCACGCTCGTGACGAGCCGGCCGCTCGGACAGCGCTTTACGCTCGGCTTAGAATACGACGGAACCTACGAGCGCGCGTTCTCCACCGGCGTCCTCGATTCGCAATGGTTGCGCCGCATTTCGCTCGGCTATAACATCAGCAACGAAAGCACGTTTAGCGTCGGGCTGCGCGACATCAACGGCTACGGCGGCTTCGCGACCCAGATCGGCAACAACTTGGCCGTCGGATTCCATCAACGATTCACGACCGGCAACGAGCTCTACGTGGACTACGGAAGTCCGGCGGCGGGCGCGACGCTCAATCGGCTAATCGTAAAGTACGTCTTTCACGCAGGCGCCGACGCGGGGACGTAGCTTGAGTAGGCGAATTGAACAGCAGGATGGGCGATCCCATCCTGCTGTCCTCACTAGGGCGTTTTTAGGCGTTTTTGCGCCGTCGTTCTAACGAGCGCGCGGGTTAAATGCGACGCCTTCCACGAGATTGGTGGCCGATAGGCCGTTGTTAAAGCTGTAGTAGTAGTTGAGCGAGCTCGGGCTGTTGTACTGGTAGACGTCGATCTGACCGAACTGGAAGTCGGCTGCCGCAAACGTCATTGACTGGTGGTTTAGGTGCCCGAAAGCGGAGAGGCCCTGCAACGTAAATGGGCCGCCCACGAGAGTGCAGCCAGGCTTGCAACCCGAATACACGTAGACCTTGCCGTCGAAGGTACTTATCGAGACGAGGTTGCCGTGCTTGTCGACGTCAAGACCGCCGAAATACTTGTTCTGGAAGCCGGTCGCGGCCTGACCCGATCCCTTGCAGTTTTTGAAATAGGTCAGAGTCGCCGTTTCGGTGCTGGTCTCGGCTGAGGCCCAGCAGTTCCCGGCGGTGTCCATGGCGACGCCGGCTACTTCGTACATGTTAGCATTCGTGAGATTAGCGGTGCAGCCGCCGGCCAGCGTACAGACCGAGATGCTGCCCGGGTTGCCGCCGTCGAACTGGTTGGCGATCGCGATCGTTCCGCTCGCCGCGTCGCGGCTTGCGGCATCGACGGGCGTCCCGTCGGATTCCTCGAGCATTCCGAGCTGCGGTCCGCACATACTCGGTCCGGAGAAGACGAGAATTTCCCGGACCACGTTGTCGTAGCTCTCGGGAACGATCAGATTGCCCTTGACGTCGGTCGCGATGTCTTGCGGGTTAACGTCGCCGATCGAGGTCGTGCACTCGGGGGGATTGTTCATGGTGTTGAGGTGCTGATAGCCAAAGACATCCGTGCCGTAAAACTCGCTAGCATAGATGCCGCCATTCGGGTTTACGCCCTGAGGCGCAACTCTTCCATGAAGCGGCATATTTCCAGCGGGGCGCAGCGCCTGGGGGATCAGGCTGCCGGAACGCGTCAGAAGCGGAATGTTGCCGCCCGGGAGCCGGAGTTGTGGTCCGGCGGCGCCGTTGGGCACTGCGGGGTTTGTCGTGGACGTGTTGCCGGTGCAGGCCGCGAGCAGCCCCACAGCAACGGTAAATAGCGCTAGTCTTAAGCAGCGCATTAGGTGACCTCCTAAGCATTGTAAGAAAGGTACAATGGCCGGAACTCATCCCAGCCTTCTTAGCTTCGCAATAGCTCGTTGCTTTCCCGCTCTGCTAACCTGTCCAAGCCGTCCCGCTTCCGAGTGGGGCAAAACCCTCCGTCGCGGGCCGCGACAGTCGCAGGCACGAACTTTAGTTCTTGTTGGGTGCCATGTAAATGACGCCGTGCGGATAATCGAAGACGTAATCGAAGTGTTTGAGAAAATCGTAGCCCAGCAGCATGTTGTTGGCCGCAAATCCCCATTCGCACGCTTCTTGAGCGGCGTAGGTGATCGGCCCGATCGTGAGGCTCTCGATGTTCCCGCACCCGGCAAAAATCTTTAAATGACGCTTGCGCACGAGCTCGGGACCGTAGAAGACGACGCCGGGATTGCCGGTATCGAGGAAGGCGTTGACGGCAATCGAATTGTTGAGCGTCATCGGTATCGCCGGAATTCCATCAGAAAGGTCGACGAGCAGCGGAAGGCCGCGCGTTCCGGTGAGATCGCTGGCGGGATCGAGCAGCGTCATCTTCGAGCTGTACACGTCGAGCTTGACGATTGCACCGGCAAAGAGATCGTAGCCGATGAGACCGTCGTACCCTTGCCGGTCGAGCCCGCGATAGTCGTGACTGCGGAAATCCTCGGAAAAGACCAGCACGTTATGCAGCGCCGAACCTCCGAATGCGATGGTTCCGGCTCGGCGCGCGCGCGTCGGGACCATACCGCGCATCGTCGCCGCTTCGCTCTTTCCCGCAAGCGTCTCGACCTTCGCGCGGTCGGCAAACGCCTCGTCGAGCGCAATCGCGGTCGCACCGGTATCGAGGATGAACCGGCCCTTCACGCCGTTGACCGTCGCATCGATCAATATCCGGTTTGGCGTCAGCGTAATTGGAAAAGAATCCTGACTTCCAAAGGTCCACGACGCGGTCGGCGCGGGCGGATGAAGCTCGGCGTCGGTCACCGCGGCGTTCGGCTCGACGTTGTCGTAGTTGTGAATGCTCTCGCCGTCATCGATGCGGTAAGCAGCCATCATTTTTTTGCCCGGCAGCACGTCGCGATACGAAAGAATGTGGTAGGTCGTCTCGGCCGCGCCGCCGGGATCGATCGTCGCCTGAACGTAAGCGCCGGTCTGCGGATCGACGGCAAGGTCGATCGCGTCGCCGTTCTTGAGCGTAACCCGCACCACGCCGACGAGTTTTCCGTCGACCGTTTTGTTCTCGACGAAGCTCGCCGGCAGCTCGGTCGTTCCCTCTTGCTGCAACAACGTAAACGAGGCGAGAAACTTGGCACGATCGCCGTAGATCGGCGTCGTGAATCCATTGAAGTCGGAGCGCCAGAAGAGATTTCCCGTAAAGCCGGCGTGCGAGGTGATGTCGCCGAGCTTAAGCTCCGTATAAACCTCGTGGTAGACCAGCCCTTGCGAGAGCAACACGAAGCGTTGCGTCTTCTCACCTTGCTCGTTGGTGACGTAGCCGGCAATGCGCATGCTCTTGAACGTGCCGTCGCCGAACTGCCAGCCGAGGTAAGCGCGATGCTTCGCCAGAAGCGCCTGCGCTTGCGCGTCCTGACTCAATGCCGCGGCAGATTTTGCCGAACCCGTCGCCCCGAGCACCGCGACGGCCAGTATTGCGGTGGTCCGCAAAAGCGTAGCGTGCGCCTCGGCGAGACGGCACACGTGCCGGCCGAAGGGTCCTTCGACTTCGCGCTCAGGATGACAATCGTTTGCCATCTCCCCGGTCTTGGGTAGAATCGAAGCGTGAACCTGCAGCCGTTTTCGTTGGAACGATTCTTTGCGCGGTACGAGTTCACCACACGCCATCTCCTCTGCTCGAGTGACGCCGAATCGATGCCGGTGCGCGATTTGCTCGCGCTGGAGCCCGACGCAACCGCACGGTTCGAGGCGTTGCGGATCGGCTACGTTGACTCACGCGGAACGCTCGAACTGCGCGAGGCGATTGCGAACCTTTACGATCATCGCGACGCCGACGCCGTGTTGGTGCACGCCGGCGCCCAAGAGCCCATCTTCATCTTCATGAATGCGGTGCTCGCGCCGGGCGATCACGTGGTCGTGCAGTCCCCGGCCTATCAGTCGCAATACTCGATTCCTGAAGCGATCGGTGCCGAAGTGACGCGCTGGCACTCCGACCTGTCGCATGAGGGCGCACCCGATCCACAAGAGCTGGAACGCCTCATTCGGCCCTCGACGCGTGCGATCGTCGTGACGACGCCAAACAACCCAACCGGCTTTCCTTTCGATCGCGCGCTCATCAAAGCGGTCGTTGCGATCGCCCGCCGGCACGGTCTTTGGCTCTTCAGCGACGAAATCTATCGCGGACTCGAACGCGAAGCCGAACTTATTCCTGCGGTTTGCGATTTGTATGAGCGCGGCGTTTCGCTCGGCGGCCTGTCGAAGGCGTACGGTCTGGCCGGGCTGCGCGTGGGATGGATTGCAACGCGCGATCGCGCGCTCCTCGACCGTATCGCGATGTATAAGGATTACCTCACGATTTGCAACAGCGGGCCGAGTGAGTTTCTCGGCGCGTTGGCGCTGCGCCACAACGACGCGCTCGTCGAGCGCGTGCGCCGCATCGTCGAGCCGAATCTGGATCGGCTCGACGAATTCTTCTCGCGCCGCCGCGAGCTCTTCAAGTGGCAGCGGCCGCGCGCCGGCACGACCGGCTTTCCGAGATATCTCGGCGGCAGCAGCGAGGCGTTCTGCGCGCGCTTAGCCGAGCGCGCGGGCGTCTTGCTCCTGCCGAGTACGATTTACGACGCGGGCGACGAGCACGTGCGCTTCGGATACGGACGCGTGGACCTGCCCGAGGCGCTTGCCGCGCTCGAGGCCTTCATAAATCGTGGGGAAGCGCGAGAAAGGTAACGACGTCCCACGCGTTGTGGATGCCGATGAAGATCAGGATCACGACGGTTGCCGCAATCGCCAGCGCTCCCTCCGGCGGAGCGTTCGGAAGCGCGATCGAGCCGGCGAAGAGCACGATGTAGGTGAGCAGCGGCAAGATGTGATACCACACCCAATCTTCGAGGTCGGGCGTATACGCCAAGCGTCTGGCGCGTGCAATCACGCGCGCGACGTAGACGATGCCGCCGAGTCCCGCCAGGGCGGTTAGGATCGCGGGATGGACGAGCGCGCGCCACGGTGCGACGAGCACCGCCGAAACCAGGAGCACCGCGCAGAAATGCACCACGGTCGGGGTGCTGTAGGTCGAGACGCCGTCTCGGCTGCGGGCGGCGTCTTCGTCGCGCGTGACCAGCGTAATCACGACGAACATCAACCCGGTCAAAGCCGCCGCCGAGGAACCAATCATGATGTAGAAGCTCGACCACGTGCTAAGCAAGAGCTCGCATCACCTCATTGGCGGCGCGCACACCGGTCTGAAGCGCGCCGTTGACCGTGCCGCCTTGACCGTCGGTTGAGGTCGCTTCACCCGCGAAGAAGAGCGCGCCGTCAAGCGGCGCTCCGAGCGCGGCACGCGCACCCTCGCCGCCGACGGTGATGTAGCTATACGCTCCGCGCGCGAAGGCGTCATCGGTCCAGTCGTGCATCATACCGCCCGCAAACTCGGCCTGTGCGAGCGCGCTCTCGTCGAACAACTCGCCGAAGCCCTTCACTGCAAGTGCGATGAGCTCCGCTTCCGCTATTCCTTGCAAAGCGCTGGCCTTCGGACCACCCGCCCACGCTACAATCTGCTCGCCGCGTACCGGCAACTGGGTCCAATAAGACGGAAACGGCCGGCCTTCGCCATGGAAGAACGCCGCATCGCGATAGCGTCCGTTGCGAAGGCGCTCCCAAAACGGCGTCCGAAAGGTAAGCACGACGCGCACGACGTGACCCATCTCGATGTGCGCGAGGGCTTCTGACTTTGCTAAAGGCAGTGGCGGCTCGAACGCGATCTCCGACTCGTCGCCGCGATGGCGCAAGACGCCGGCCGGGAGCGTCAGGATTGCGGCGCGCGCATGCCGCCGTCCCATTTCACTGCCGAGATCGACGGTCACCGTGCCGCGGCGCCACGCGATCGCGCGCGCCACGGTCGCAAAACAGATCCGAACGCCCGCCGCGGTGCAGTCGTTCTCCAACCAATCGAACATTGGGGCGTAGCCGCCGAGTGGCCGAGCGCTACGCGAGTCGACGCCCGAGCGCCACTCGTCGCCGATCGCGCACGCGCTCGCGATCGCGGGATCGGCAGCCTCGAAACCCTCGACGAATGCGCGCGCATCCCGAGCGGCCGGGCGCATCGCGGCGTCCTTTTCGAAGCGCCGCAAAAAGCGATCGGCGCTTTCATCCTCGCGCAGCGAACGGGTCGCTTCGAAGATGCTCGCCGAGCTGATAAATGCCTCGTCTTCGCGCTGGAGTCTGCCGTCCTGCAGATTCCAAAACTCGCGGGCGCCGATATCGACGGCAGCCGTGCCGGCGGCCCGCAGCAGCTCAATCGTTTCGCTCGCGGTGCCGTGAATGAACTCCGCGCCGAGCTCCGCGGGGATCAGCGGCCGCGTGGTGGCGCGCGTCAAGACCCTGCCGCCGACGCGATCGCGCGCCTCGATCAGCAGTACGCGTAACGCCCGGCGGGCGAGGGTTCGCGCGGCCGCCAGCCCTGCCGCACCGGCACCTACCACGATAACGTCGGCGTCCATGCGCTACCTGCAACCTCAGCGAGCGCCGCCTGGGTTCAGGCGTGCACGATGAAGATTCTGATTCTTGGAGGGAACGGAACGCTCGGCCGAGCCGTCGCCGCGGAGCTCTCGCAACGCCACGAAATCGTAACGGCCGGGCGCTCGAGCGGCGATGTCAGAGTAGACATCGCCGACGTCGCCGGC
This sequence comes from Candidatus Acidiferrales bacterium, assembly GCA_035484815.1. Classification (GTDB taxonomy): domain Bacteria; phylum Vulcanimicrobiota; class Vulcanimicrobiia; order Vulcanimicrobiales; family Vulcanimicrobiaceae; genus Cybelea. Next base: position 23,468 of record DATHOO010000048.1, on the reverse strand, counting down.
ATTCGCAAAATGTACGAGCAGGTCGGAGCCGTCGGCGCAGTCGCCTGCGCGGCGGGAAACGTTCAATTCGGCCCACTCGAAGCCATGACGGCGGAGACCTTCGACATCGGTTTACGCGACAAGCTCATGGGGCAGGTCAATCTCGTTCTCGTCGGGCGTGAGTTCGTCGAACCAGGAGGTTCTTTTACGCTGATCGCCGGCGTTCTTACCCAGGATCCGATCCGCGGCGGGGCTTCTGCATCGATGGTCAACGGCGCGATCGAGAGCTTCGTGCGCGCGGCGGCGATCGAGCTTCCCCAACATCGTATCAATGCCGTCAGCCCCACGGTGCTGGAGGAATCGCTGGCCACCTATGGTTCATACTTCCGCGGCTTTGAAGCGGTTCCGGCAAAGCGCGCGGCGCTCGCGTTTTCAAAGAGCATCGAAGGCTCCCAGACCGGTCAGATCTATTCAGTCGTGTGACCGCCGGCGCGAAGTGGGCGGGCTGGAGCGAAAACTTAGGAGCTGCGCGGTGAGAGGCGCGCCGGGGTTTCGCAGCTGGTCGTTCGTCGCGCTCTTTCAAGTTCGGCCACGACGGCGTCGGCGAAGTCGCGTACGGCCGGTTGGTGTGCCGCAAAGTAAAGCCCGGGCTCGATGAGCTCGACCTCGCTCACGCGAACCCCACCCGCGTCATCCCGTAAGAGATCGATGCGCGCGTAGAGCGGCACTCGCGGCAACGCCGCCGTGGCTTGGATCGCGACGGCGATCTCTTCGGCGGTCGCTTCGATCAACGAGGTCGCGCCTCCGACGATCAAGACCGTATCGAAGGGTTTCTTCACGACGGCGTGCGAGTACCGGCCCCGCAGGAAGATCAACGCGCGCTCGCCATACTCGACGACCGCCTTGAGATACGGCTGCACCAAGACGTCGGTCTTCACAAGCAAACCGTTGAGGCGCGTCGCACCGGCGGCAAGCGACGCGGCATCGCCGCGGACGTGCGTCACATCGTGCGCGGCGGCGCCGAGCGCCGGTTTGAGCACGATCTCAGGCCAGCCGCGTTTTTGCCTGAGCTCCTGTAGCGTTGCGCGATCGCCCTGCGGCAGCCACTCCGTCGGAACGATCGGTACGCCGAATCGTTCGAGCTCGCGAAGGTATGATTTGTGAGCGTTCCAGCGCAGCAGCTGCGGGTCGTTCCGCAAAACCGTCAGGCTTGAGACTCGCTCGATCCAGGTCATGAAATCGCGATGGCGTTGATGGTAGTCCCAGGTCGAACGCAGCACGCAGAGGCGGCTCGCCGACCAATCGACACGCGGATCGCTCCAGACGCCGATGGAGACGCTCAAGCCGCGCTTCTTCAACTCGCACAGCAGCAGCCGGTCGTCGGAGTCGAGTTCGGGCACGAGCTCGCACGTGACCAGCGTACAGTCGATCGGGTAGGTTACCACACCGACATCCTACGCCGGAGAAGGAGCCAAGACCAGAGATAATGCAACGAAAGCCTGCGGCCCCGCCGCGAAAGAGGAGGAATCGTTGGCAAAAGCCGCACGTTTTCAAGCTCTCGACCGCGTCGACTGTTCGATCGTTCGCGCGCTCCAAGCCAACGGACGCGATTCGTTCGCGGACATCGGGAAGGCCATCGGCCTCTCGGCAACCAGCGTGGCCGAACGAATTCGGCGGCTCGAGGAAGCCGGTATCATCGTGGGTTATCAGGCCTGCCTCTCGCCGGCGAAGCTGGGGTTTCCCGTCACGGCCTTCGTCTTGGCCCGTCCAAACGGCCCGGACGCGCGCTTCATCAAAGTCGCGCGAGCGCGCGCGGAGATTCTCGCCTGCTATCGTGTCACCGGCGAGTTTTCGTTTATCGCCCAAGCGGTCGTTCGGGATGTGACGCATCTCGAAGAGCTGCTCAACTATCTCGAGCCCGCCGCAGTACACATCGTAACGCTCGTCGTGCTCTCGACGTCCTTCGAAGGCGTGCCGATTGCTGTCGGTGAAACAGAGCCACATAGGGGGAGCCTTTGTTGATGCATCTCGGATTCCGTCTCCGCTGTATCATCGCCGCCGCGGCAAGCGTGGCTGCTACCGCTTGCTCGGGAAGCGGTCCGCTGGTAACGCCGCCGGCGCTCCAAAGCGTTCGCGCGCTGCAAAGCCAAGCCGGCATCGCCGCGCATAAGAAGAAATGCAAGAGCGAGCTCTTCGTCTCGAGTTTTCGCCTCGGCTACGTCGCAATCTACTGCACGAAAGGCCACAATCAAGCGCCGCTTGGAAAGATCACCGCGGGCATCTCGGGGCCTGAAGGCGCGAACGTCGACGCCAAGGGGAATCTCTACATCACCAACACCAACGCGAACACCGTCACGGAGTATGCGCCGGGCAGCATGACGCCCGAGTTTACCTACTCCGGCGGCGGTCTTGGCGCTCCGGCCGGCGTTGCGATCGATAGCAAACAGAACGTCTACGTGACGAATCTCAGCCCCGTGTCGGTCGTCATCTTTCCGCAAGAGAGCAACTCGCCGATCCGTAAGATCACCGACGTTACGTTTCCTATCGACGTCGCGATCGATAAGGCGGGAAATGCCTACGTCACGACCTACACTTCCAGTTTCAGCAGCGGCGAGATCCTTGAGTATGCGCCGGGAACCACGACTGGGACGAATCTCGGCATCGTCACCAAGGAACCCGGTGGAATTACGATCGACAAGGCCGGCGACATTGTTACCGCCGATCAAGGTTTGCCGGGCGTCCTCGTCTTTCCGCCGGGCAAGACCCAGCCGTCGAAGACGTTCGCGCAAAACACGCTCGATCCCGACCCCGTGCGGTTCGCGAAAGCGGAGCACCAAGTCTACGTCGGCGATGCGGTAGGCAACTCCGTTTATGTCTACGATTATCCCAGCGGCACGCTCGTCGATACGATCACCGACGGCATCGACGGTCCCAACGGTGTCGCGCTCGACCCCGCCGCTCCACTCTAGGAGGAGAACTCACATGCTCGACGCTTTTAAGATGGCTCGTAATCTGGCAGTCGTAACGCTCGCGCTCGCCGCCGCGGGTTGCGCGGGAGGAGCGACGACGCCCGGCGCATCCGGCGCGCTGCCCGCGGGGGTTCCGCGCGGCGTACCGCACCCTGCCCATCGGGGCGGCGGCTGGCTCTCGCCGGCCGCCAAATCGGCGAAGCATCTGATCTACGTCGCGGACTTCCTGAACAACGACATCGAGATCTATCCGACGACCGGCTCGAACCCCAGTCCGATCGGCCAGATCACCGACGGCATCAGCGGTCCCGAGGGTTGCTACGTCGACCGCCATGGTAACTTGTTCGTTACGAATGTATCGAACGCGTCGGTCACGATGTATCCGCACGGCAGCACCACGTACAAACTGCTGTATACCGGATTCGTTTACCCGACGAACGTCGTGGTCGGACGCAACGGCATGGTCTATGTCGTGGATTTGGTCGGTGGAAAGGTCGTTGAGTTTCAACGCGGTAAGACGCGCTCGAAGCGGACCATCGACGTCTCCGACCCGCAAGGCGCCGCGCTCGACGCAAAAAACAACCTCTACGTCTCGTACAACACCGGCGCGCACGGCGGCGGCCCGGGCGACGTCAACGAGTATCCGCCGGGATCGACGACCGCGCAAAACCTCGGACTTCCGATCGTTTGGTCGGCGGGTGATGCAATCGATGGAAGCGGCGACGTCGTGGTCGCCGATCAGGGATCCGGCAGCGGGAACGCCGCCGTCTACGTCTTCCCGCCGGGTTCGAAGACGCCGTCGGAGACGATCAATCAGGGCATGCAAGATCCTTTCCGGCTCGCCTTCGACAAGCCGTTCAAACACTTGTACGTCGCCGATCCTGCAGTCAACGCGGTGCTCGTCTACGACTATCCTTCGGGTACGCTGGTCGAGTCGATTACCAACAGCCTGCGCGCCGTTGACGGCGTCGCGGTCTATCCGGAAAGCAGTTAATTCTCCGAAACCGCAAGCTCTTCCGACGTTCGGCGGCTTCCGGCCAGTATCAACACCACCGATAGGACGATGGCCGCGCCGCCGGCGAGGAGCATCCCGCTGATGCGCTCGCGCAGAATAAGCGTGCCAAGAACGACCGCGACGACGGGATTGACGTACGCATACGTTGCCACCGTCGCGGTCGGCAGCGTGCGCACCGCGTACGCGTAGGCACTGTAGCCGAGCATTGCACCGGCAGTGATCAGCCAGAGCATTCCCCAGAGCGAGGCCGGTGAAATTGCGGCGATCTTTAGGTGCGACCATTCTCCCGCGGCAAGGCCGACGGCGATTGAAACCGCACCGCCGACGAGCATCTCCAGCGACGCGGTGAAGGTTCGGTGGGGCTTGCCGCGAGCGTAAACCGATCCAAGTGCCCACGAGAGCGACGCGAGCAGAATCAGAAACGCAAAGAGTGCGTCGCCGCCTCTTGAGAGGTTGCCGACGAGCACGATCGTTCCGGCGGTGCCGACGAGCAATCCGGCAATCACGCTCCCAGTAGGCGCCTTCCGTCCGAATATGCTGTCGATCGACACCATCCAAATCGGCGTGCCCGCGATAATCAACGCTGCCGTCCCCGATTCGACGTGCTGCTCGGCGACGCAGAGCAAGCCGTTGCCGCCAACGATAAGGAGCACCGCGGTCAGCGCCGCGCGTCCAACCTCCGCACGCCTCGGCAGCTCACGTGTTCGCTTTCTGGTCAGCCACTGGATCGCAAAGAGCAGGCAGCCGGCAACGACCCAACGGCAGCCGGTCATTAAATATGGCGGAATAGTTGCAACGGCGACTCGAATTCCCAGGTACGTCGAGCCCCATACGAAGTAGACGACGATCAGCGCGAGCCACGGCAGCGCGCGTCGCCAACGCGTCACCCGCGCAACGCAGCGATAGTGTCGACGTCGAAGAACGCGCCCTCGTCCTCGGTCTCGACGGCATGCACTCGCAGCCGTGCGTCGTCGCGCAGCATTCGCAGGGTATCGCCATTTGGGAGATCGACGATGCGCTCGCGCGCTCGGAGCGAGAGGAAGACCGGATGACCGGGCTGGGCGCCATGCGCCGGATAGACGATATCGGCATCCCCAGCTGCGTTGCAGACGCCTTCGATGAGGGCTGCGCTCACGAGCGGCTTGTCGCCGAGCAGCACGATGAGCGCGGCGGCGCCTTCGACGAAGTGATTCGCCAGCTTAAGCGAGTGCGACATGCCAAGACCGGGCTGGTCGTTGCGCAACACCGTGAGACCCGTTCTCCCAGCGAGATACTCCGTCACTTCGGAGCCGGCGACGACGACCGGAGCCCAGGCCCGCGCCGCTGCGATTGCGTGTTCGATCATCGGCTGGCCGCGAAAGTCGATCAACAACTTCTGCCTCCCAACGCGCGATGACGTCCCGGCCCCCAAAATGACGGCCCGCACTCGACTATCGATGAATCGCACCAACTCTGGCTAACAATGGGCCCCCCTGACCGCCACGGCGAGCGGCAACGATTTCAGCGAGAATCGATAAGGCCGTTTCGGCAACCGTGACGCCGCCGAGATCGAGACCGGCCGGGCCGTGAATGCGTGCGAGCGCCGTATCGTCGAAGCCTTGCTCCGCAAGCGCGGCGCGCCGCGCCGCCTGCGAACGGCGGCTTCCTAAGAGTCCGATGTACGGTGCGTCGGAGAGCAACGCGCACCGCAACGCCGGAAGATCAAACTTGGGATCGTGGGAGAGCACGACCACCGGCGTGCGCTCCGAGAGCATTGGCGGAAGCGCCTCATCCGGCCACGCGCGCACGATCTCGGAAACGCCGGAGAGACGCTCCTCCGTTGCATATGCCGATCGCGGGTCGACCACGACGACGCTGAAGTCGAGATGGCACGCCAGCAGCGCCAACTGCGCTGCGATCGAGGTCGCGCCGACTAAAATCAGCCGATCCTTTTGAGCGAAGACGTGCTCGAATGCAGCGGGGCTTCCGTCGGCGTGCTCGTACGCGACGCGCACGCGCGACGTTCGTTCGCCCGATGCGATGGCGCGGGCTTCGTCGCTAAACCCCGGCTCCGGGCGCCACGTCACCAGTTCCAGCACCGCTCCGCAGGCGGTTCCGCCGAGTAGCTCGTCCTCCTCGCCGAGGTTGATGTCAAGCCGGCGCGGCTGCCCGTCGGCGGCGGTCTTGAGACAAGCCTCGACGATTTCGGCTTCATAGCATCCGGCGCCGATGTTGCCGACCACGTGTCCGCCCGCATCGACCGCGATTGTCGTTCCGACCGGGGCGGTTGCGGCGTCGCGCAACTCGACGAGCGTTGCAAGCGCAAAGCTACGGCCCTCGTCGAGCCACTGCGCTGAAACTCCGAAAACGTCACGCAACCTTCGTTACCCGCATGCGGCGTCCGAGCTTGGTCAAAGCCGCCATTTGTTCGAACGAGATCAACGACGTCACATACGGCAGCGCGGCTCGCATTCCGCGTGCCGAAGGCGTATAGCCCGGGCGGCCGGCGTGCGGGTTGACCCAGGCAACGGCAGCGCAGCGACGCGCGATTTCGCGCATCGCGCGCGCAAGCCGAGGGATCTCACCCACATCAAGGCCGTCGCTGATCACGATCGCGAAGGTTTGATCGTTCAAGTTCGCGCCATGTTCGCGCACGAACTCACTCAAGCTCGCCCCAATACGAGTGCCGCCGCCCCAGGCCTCACCGAGATCGTCCAAACGATAGGTGCGCGCGCGGGCGGCGTCGCGCAGCGCGCGGGTGATCTCGCGCAGCTGCGTGCTAAAAAGAAAGGCGCGCGCACGACGGGTGCGCTCGCAGAGAGCATAAGCAAACTGCAGCATCCGCGGCGCCTGCTCGCTCATCGAACGGCTGCCGTCCAGCAGCAGCACGAATCGCGGATTGCGCAGCGGGTGCCCGAGCGTATGCGGCTCGAGCAGGTCGCCGCCGCTGCGCAGGCTCGCGCGGAGGGTTCGCCGTAAATCGAAACGCTCGCCACGCGGCTGCGGCTTCCAGCGCAGCGAACGGCCCAGTTGCAAGTGACGGACAAGCCGGTTGGCTTGCGTGCGAGCGGCATCGAGCCCATCAATCGGAATCGACAGCGGCTGTGCGTGCGCCGCCGCGCTCGGGCTGTAGCGAGCTAAGAGCGCCTGCCAGACCTGCGCGCTGCTCTCCGCATCGGGGTGACGTTGCATTTGCATCGGTTCGGCGGTGGCTGGAGCATCGCGCGACTCCGCCCGCTCGCGCCGCGCCCGTCGCGGCTGACGTACGCCTTGCGTCGCGCTCGTAAAGAAGGCTGCAAAGGCGCGAGCGAACGGCTCGATCTCCTCCGGCCGGCTGCAGCAGATCGCGCGCAGCGCGGCAGCGAAACGCGAGCGTTCTCGAGCATCGACGATCTCGAGCGCCTTGAGCGCTTCGAGCGATTCGCGCGGGCCGATATTGAATGCGTGCTCGCGGCGCAGGTGCGCGCAGAACTCGACCATCTTCGAAACCAGGTCGTCGCTCATCTCACGCCGGGGCGAGCAACGGTGCATACTGCGTCCGCAGGCTGCGCAGCAGCTCCCAATCCTCCTGGACTTTTAAGATGCAGCCCGTCGTCGCTGCAAGCGTCGCTTCGTCGAGCGCGTCGCGATGCAGTCGCACGAGCGCCAGCGCCCAATCCAGGCTTTCGGCGGTTCCCGGCACGCGCTGGAATGGTTGCGCGCGCAGAAACTCCATGAAGCGCGCGATCTGCCGCGCGAGCCGGGCGTTGATGCCGGGAAGCCGCGCGTGCAGGATCGCGACTTCGCGCTCCGGCGATGGATAGCCGATCCACAAATAGAGACAGCGCCGTCGCAGCGCGTCGGAGAGATCGCGCGTTCGATTCGACGTTACAACGACCTTCGGACGCGCGGCCGCGCGCAGCGTCCCGATTTCCGGAATCGTCACTTGAAACTCGCCGAGAACTTCTAGCAAGAAGGCCTCGAAGGCTTCGTCGGCGCGATCGATCTCGTCGATCAGCAGCACCGGGGCGCGCTCCTGCGAGATCGACTCGAGCAGCGGACGCTCCAACAAGAACTCACGGCCGAATATTTGGGCCTCGCGTTCGTCGACGGCGATCCCTTGATTTTCGGTGAGGCGGATGCGCAGGAGCTGCTTCGGATAGTTCCACTCGTAGAGCGCGCTCGCCGAATCGAGCCCTTCGTAACACTGCAGCCGGATGAGGCGGGTGTCGAGCACGCCGGCCAGCACTTTCGCGCTCTCGGTCTTGCCGACGCCGGCTGGGCCCTCGACCAAGAGCGGCTTCTCCAGTGCGAGCATCAGCTCCAACGTGGTCGCGAAATCCTCGTCGGCGATGTAGCCGGTCTCGGCAAAGCGCTCGCGAATCTGCGCCGCGGTCACGCTTGCGCGCCCTCGCGGAGCCGCTCGGCCGCCGTGACCGCGATGATCTCCGCCAAAATCGAGATCGCCACGTCACCAGGCCGTTGCGCACCGATATCGAGACCGGCCGGAGAGTGCACCGCTGCAATGCGTTCCCGCGCGATGCCCTGTTGCTCCAGGTGGTCGAAAAGATGTTCCGCGCGTTTACGACTGGCGACCAGGCCGACGTATGCAGGCGCATCCGATTCAAGTAAAGCCGCTAATACGGCTTCGTCGTACCGGTCGAGCGAAGCGACGACGGCGACGAGCCGCGCGCGACCGCTCCGATCCATTGCGGCGAGAAAACCGCGCAGTTCCGGCACCGCGAGCGTCGGGGCGCCGTCATCTTCGGCGGCCTCGTCGACTTCAGTCGGCTCGACCACCCGCACCAGACGATAACCTTCGAGGTGTGCGCCGAAGCGCGCCAGGTCAGCGGCCACCGGCGTGAAGCCCGCGACGAGTAACGTTCGAGCGGGAAGGTGTGGCTCGATGTAGACGTCGACCGCGCCTTCCGAGGCGCAACTTCCTTCGATGCGCACGAGACGCGCATTTCCCGCGAGCATCGCGTCGACGGCTTGGCGCCGAACTTCGTCGCGCGAGCAGGATCCTCCGACAAAGCCTTGCATGCGTCCGTCGGAGAAGACGATCGCGCGATCGCCCAGGTGCGCGCTGACCGGCGCGTGGCGTTCGACGACCGTCGCCAGCGCGAACGGGGTGCGCGCGCGCTCCAGTTCGACGGCGAGCTCAAACACCTCGCGGGCGTTCACTGCGATGGAGGGTTACCGCTAAGGCGGTTCCGAACGTTTTCGAAGGTCGTGCTAATCACTCGGAGCGCTTGCGTGTCGAGCACGCGCCCGCCGACGGTCGCGATCGGCCCGCGCATCGATGCCGTTCCCTTCCAGTTCAAAATCGTCGCTGCATCGCCCTCGGCCGTAAGATCGGCGGCGGCGAGCAGATCGATGACGCTGCCCAATCCACCACCGTTGATCTTCATATCCATGTGATTTCCGTCGGGACGCGGCTCGAGCGCGATCTTGAACTTGAACGAACCGCGCACTGGACCGACCGCGACGCCGACTGTGGCATCGAACGTATGCGCGTCAAGCACGTTGGTTTGGCGTACGTCGGGCAAACACGATGCGATGCTCGCGGGATCGTTGATGAAGCTCCAGACCTTCTCCTTGCTCGCGGTGATACGTTCCTGACCGCTCCACTCTAAGTTCATGACGCGTTGCGGATGGCGCGCCAGACTTTTTCGCGCGTCAGCGGCATGTCGATGTGCGTGACACCCAGCGGTGCCAGCGCGTCCATCACCGCGTTGACGAAAGCCTGCGGCGAGCCGACGTTCGGGCTCTCACCGACGCCTTTGGCTCCGATCGGGTGGTGCGGGCTCGGCGTCACCGTCCGGTCCGTCTCCCACGCCGGCGTTTCGAGCGCGGTTGGTATGAGATATTCGGTGAAGTTCGTGTTGAGGTTGTTGCCGTCTTCGTCGTACTTGATTTCCTGCATGAACGCGATCGCGAAGCCCTCCGCGAGGCCGCCATGGATTTGCCCTTCAACGATCATCGGATTGATGACGGTTCCGCAGTCGTCGACCGCCAGGAAGCGCCGTACCTTGACCGCGCCCGTGTCAGCGTCGACATCTACGACCGCGATGTAGGTTCCGTAAGGAAATGTGAGATTTGGCGGATCGTAGTAGTAGCTGGTTTCGAGTCCGGGCTCGGTATCGGGTGGCGGATTCGTGTAAGCGGCGAAGGCGACTTCCTTCATCGTGACGCTCTTGTCGGGGATGCCCTTGACGCCGAACTTATAATCTTTCCACTCGACGTCGTCTTCGGCGACTTCCAACAGATGCGCGGCAATCTTCTTCGCCTTTTCGCGAATACGTCGCGCGGCAAGCGCGAGCGCGCCGCCCGCGACCGGGGTGCTGCGGCTCGCATAGGTTCCTAAGCCGTAAGGCGCGGTGTCGGTGTCGCCCTCTTCAACGAGCAGCTCTTGTGGATCGAGTCCGAGCTCCTCGCCGACAATCTGCGCCCAGGTCGTCTCGTGGCCCTGACCCTGATGACGCGTACCGGCCCGCACGATGCCCGAGCCCGTCGGATGGATGCGGATCTCGGCGCTGTCGAACATTTTGATGCCGAGGATGTCGAACTGCTTGCCAGGGCCGGCGCCGACGGTCTCGGTAAAGGTCGAGATGCCGATCCCCATCAGCTCGCCGCGCTTGCGTTTCTCAGCCTGCTCTTTGCGCAATGCTTCGTAGCCGATGATGTCGAGCGCTTTGCGCATCGTCGCGGCGTAATCGCCGCTGTCGTAGGTGAAACCGAGCGGCGAGGAATATGGGAACTGCTCTTTCTTGATGAAGTTTTGCCGGCGAAGCTCGACCGGATCCATTTCGAGCTTGCGGGCGAGAAGATCCATGCCGCGTTCGATCGCGAACGACGCTTCGGTCACGCGGAACGAGCAGCGATAGGCGATGCCGCCCGGCGGCTTGTTGGTAAAATAGGCGTCGACCTCGGCGAACGCAGCCGGAAAATCGTACGAACCCGTCACGATCCCGAACATCCCGGCCGGATATTTGCGCGGGTCGGCGGCGGCATCGAACGCGCCGTGATCGGCGACGGTCGAGACCCTTAGCGCGGTGACCTTACCCTCTTTGGTTGCACCGATTTCGACGTCCATGTGATAGTCGCGCGCGAAACCCGTCGTCGTGAGATTTTCGGTGCGCGTCTCAACCCACTTCACCGGGACGCCGATGATCACCGACGCGACCGTTGCGACGACGTAGCCCGGATAGACCGGCACTTTGTTCCCGAACCCGCCGCCGACGTCGGGGGAGATGACGTGGATCTTGTCCTCGGGAATACCGGTAACCAGCGAGAAGGCGGTCCGGTGCACGTGCGGCGCTTGCGACGTCATGTAGAGGGTCAAGCGGCCCGTGGCTTTGTTCATGTCGGCGACGATCCCGCACGGCTCGAGCGGAGCCGGGTGGCAGCGCGGCGAGATGATACGTTCCTTGATGCGCACCGCCGACGTATCGAGCGCGGTCGCCGTTGCGGTCTTGTCGCCGACTTCCCAGTGATAGATGTGATTCGTCTTGGGCTCGCGGTCGTCGCGCAGGATAATGGTGTCTTCTTTTGCCTGGTAGGGATCGACGACGGGATCGAGCGGCTCGTACTCAACCTCAACCAGCTCCACCGCGTCGTGCGCAACTTCGCGTGAGGTGGCGATGACGCCCGCGACTTCCTGATATTGATAGAGCGTCTTGCCGAACGCCAACACCATCTGCTTATCGTAACCGTGAAAGGTCGGCAGCCACTCGAGCTTCGCGGCATCGAGGTCTTCTCCCGTAATTACCGCCTTGACGCCCGGCACCGCCATCGCCTTGCTCTTGTCGATGCTCTTGATGCGCGCGTGCGGATACGGGCTGTGTACCAGCGCGAGATAGAGCATCCCGGGCAGTTTGATGTCGTCGAGATACCGGCCGCGACCGCGAATGAAGCGAGGATCTTCCTTGCGCTTCATCGAGACGCCGATCGATTGTGTCATCTTCAGCTCCCCACGGCGGCCGCCGCCGGCTCGGCGGTAAGTTCGTTGGCCGCTTGCTGCACCGCCTTGACGATGTTTTGATAACCGGTGCAACGGCAGAGATTCCCGGAGATCGCCTCGCGAATCTCAGCTTCGCTTGGTTTGGGCTTGTGCTTGAGCATCACGTAGGCCGTCATCAGCATGCCGGGCGTACAGTAGCCGCATTGCAAACCGTGCTGGTCCCAAAACGCCTGCTGTAAGGGATGCAGCTTGCCGCCTTCTTCGAGCCCCTCCACGGTCGTGATCTCGTGCCCGTTGGCCTGCACGGCGAACATCGTACACGACTTCACCGCGCGATCTCCGTCGAGCGCGACGACGCAGCAGCCGCAGCTCGAGGAATCGCAACCGACGTGCGTCCCCGTTAGGCCCAGTTCTTCGCGCAGGAAATAAGCGAGCAGCATTCGCGGCTCGACGTCACGGTCGTACCGCGTGCCGTTGACGGTCACGTTGATCTTCATGCTAATCCTCCGACACCGAGGCGTTCCAGCGTTTGCCGAAGCGCCCGGCCGACGAGCACGCCCGCCATCGCTCGCTTATATTCGACCGATCCGCGATTGTCGGGATTCGGGTCGGCGACGGTTTGCGCTTCGCGCATCGCCTGCTCGATCAGCGCTTTGCTCGGCTTAGCGCCTTTGAGCAGCTTCTCGGCAGCCGAAACGCGTAGCGCCTTCGGGCCGAGCGCGCCGATGGCGATCCCAGCGTCGGCAATCGTCCCGTCGGGCGCGAGCGTAATTTGGACACCTGCGGCGGCGGTCGCGAAGTCACCGACTTTGCGTTCGATCTTTTGATAGGAACCGGACGTGCGCGCGCTCGGCGTCGGGAAGCGTACCTCGACGGCCATTTCGCCGGTGCCGACGGCGGTCGTATACGAGTCGACGATAAAGTCATCGATCGAAACCGTTCGCGCGCCGTCTTTACCGCGCACGACAACCTGCGCGCGCGACGCAAGCGCGGTTACCGGCCAATCACCGGCCGGGTCGTTATGGCAAAGGCTGCCGACAACGGTTCCCATCTGCCGGACGACCGGATCGGCGACGACGGCGGCCGTGTCGGCGATGAGTCGATAGCGGTCACCGAGCATCGTCGAGGTCTCGAGGAGATAGTCGCGCGTCGTGGCGCCGATTTGCAGTTGGCCGCCGGACTCGCGAAGATAGTCGAGCTCCGCAATGGGGTTGATGTCAACGAGCATCGCCGGCCGGGCTAAGCGGAACCGCATCGCTGGGATGAGGCTTTGGCCGCCGGCCAACACCCGTGCGTCATCGCCATAACGAACGAGCGCTTCGAGGGCCTCGTCGACCGAACTCGCCGGGCGGTAGTCGAACTGGGCTGGAAACATTCGCGCCTCCAAACCGTAAAGCACAGTTACCGTGAAACGGTCCTTCGGCATTCGACGCGAGGCCGACGGTTCCAGCCGGGCGCGCGAGAATTTATTGCACGACGACCGGCGTCTTGAGATACTCGATACCCGCGTCCTGTAAGATCCGCTTACCGGTCCCGCTGAGAATAAACTCTTCGAATGCGCTCGCTTGGGTTGGATGCGGCGCGTCGCGCATGACGGCGATGGTGTACGTGATCTTATCGCCCATCGCCGCCTTTCCGGGCAGCGGCACGAAATGAAGCCCGCGCGCGACGGCTTCGGTTCGGTAGAAAAATCCGACGTCGGCTTGTCCCGTATCGATCCGCGCGAGCAAGTCCTCCTCCGGAAAGATCTGCGCATCGTTCTCGGGTGCACCGAGAATGCGTTTTTCACCGTCGGCTCCAGCAAGCAATGTCATTCCTTGGAGCGTGTAGACGCCTTTCGGATCGAGCTGGGGATCGGTGCGACCGATTGCGAGCCCGGGTGTCGAGAGCGCGGTCACAATCGGCGTCTTCCCTGCCGCAACGCTTGCAAACAGCGATGCATACTTCGATTTGTCGGACCATCCGATTCCGAGGCTCGTCGAAGCAAATGTCGTCGCGCGAGCAACCTTTGGGCCAAGTCCGGTCACGAGCTTCGGATCGACGCTGATGAAAATGTCCGGTTTCTTTGCACTGGCGGCGATGAGATTTGCCAGCATCTTACTGCCGGCCCCCTGCCCTTGAAAATCGATCCCCTGCTGCGCGAGCGCCGCCTTGATCGGCCCTTCCATCGGCGTCACCAGCGATCCGGCATACAGCACCGAAACGACGTCATTGCCGCTCGCCGAAGCCGGTGAGAGCGTCAGCAGCAGCGCAACGCCAAGCGCTGCGATTGCGGAGCCCCTTCGCATCATCTCGACCTACTTTCCGATCATCACTTCGGTGGCTTTAACAATTACGACGACCTCGTCGCCGGCTTTGAGCCCAAGCCGTTTGACCGAAGAGGCCGTGATGGCCGCCGTGACCTTCGCGGGCTCGACCTCGACTTCGACTTCGGCCATAACCGCGCCGGTCGACACGGCAGTAACTCGACCGCGAATCTGGTTGCGTGCGCTAAGTTCCATTATTTATCCTCGCGAAGATCTAAGGTAGCGGTGGCGACGGGCGCGACGTGACCGCCGACGTCGATTCCATTTGCGCCGCGTTCGCCGTCAATGAAAACGTGGAGCAGACTTCGCCGCCCCATCTTCGTTCCTTGCTCGCTTAAAAAGCGTGAACCATCGGCCGCCGGCGCCAAGCCGTGCTCGATCATGAATGCCGCGAGCGGACCGGTGGCGCTTCCGGTCGCGGGATCTTCGACGACGCCGAGTTCCTCGGCGAACATTCGCGAGTATGCGCCCTCGGCGGTCGGCGTAAAGACGAAGACGCACGTCGGTTCGGTCGCATCGGCGAAGAGCGCGCGCACCGCGGCTGAATCGACCCTTGCGCGATCGACCGCATCCCGGTCGCGCAAAGGAACGTATAGGTTCGGGTTCCCGGCCGTCAGCACTTCGCACGGCACACTGGCAATCAGATCCCCTGGCTGCAGACCGATTGCGGCGGCGCAGCGCGCCGGATCGTATTCGCCCACCCCGCGTATCGCTGGCGTTCGCAGCCAAATGATCGGATCGGGATCGTCGTCGACGCGGATCTCGACGAGACCAACATTCTCGTGCAGCGCGAAGCGGCGCGCCGTTTTAGCAACGATCCCCAGCTCGCGCAATACCCATGCGGTCCCGATGGTGGGGTGCCCCGCAAAAAGCATCTCCCTCGACGGTGTGAAGATGCGGACGCGGGCGACCGAATCGCCGCGCTCCGGCGGAAAGACGAACGTCGTTTCGGACAGGTTCATCTCGCGCGCGATTTTTTGCATCGTGGCGGCGTCGAGCCCGCGCGCATCGTGAAAGACCGCAAGCGGATTTCCTTCCAGGGGGTGCTGCGTGAAAACGTCGACGAGACGGTATTCGAGCTTCATTCCTCGCTACCGTCATATTGCAGCGCTCCAGTGGGGAGCAGTCGCGCACCCGGCGTCGGCCGATGGAGCTGCGGCGCGCCGGAGTGCATCAAGTGGAGAACCTCTTTACCGTGCACCAGGACGAGCGCGTCGGCGATGAGGCGGCGGTGGCAGCGCCACCAAAGCGTCTCCGAGCACATGATCGCCGTGGGACGCTCCGCCGCTTCTTGCAAAAGGCCGGCGAGCGCATCGTGAAAGGCGGATGTCTGCATGTAGTCGGCGTAGCCGCGAAAGGCCCGATGACGCAGCGCGACGTTGGGGCTGTCGGGCTGAGCCTTGCGAAATCCGCCGAGCTCGCGGCGCCATTCGTAGGTCGCGCCCGCAAGATCCGGCACCCAAAGCGCCATGCGTTGCGCCCAAACGTGCGCATGCGCCCGGCTCTTGGGAATGCTGCGTACGTCGACGACGGCCTTGACGCCGGCGCCGCGAATCAGCGCGGCTAGCTCGACCTCACCCGCGGTCCCGTGGCCGAACGTAAAGATCACGTCGATGGATGCGCGCGCATCCATTCCACCGTCGCCGCGAGGGCGTGCGGAAACGGGGTTTTCGCCCAGCCGCCGAGCCGCTGTCGCAGCGCCGAATCGTCGAGCACGAAGCCGCTATCGAAGAGGTAGTACATCTCCGCGACCTCGCGCATGAACGGCTGGCCCAAACCGATCAACCGCAGCGCGAACTTCGGTATCGATCGATACTTCGGCGGCAAGCCCACGGCGGCAAAGACGGCATCGGCGAAGGCGCGCGCCTCGATGCTTTGGCCGCCGAGATTCCAGCGGCGCCCGTATGCGTCGCCGATCGCGGAGAGTCGCAGCAGCGGATCCGCAACGTCCGGCACGTAGATAAACTCCCGCACGCGACCGAGCGGACCAACGAACGACGCGGTCTTTCCGGCGAGCGCTTCGCGCATGAACGCGCTGGCATAGCTGAGCTCGGCGTTGGGACCGTAAAAGTCGGGAAGATGCACGACCATCGTTGCGAGCTCGGCTCCGTGGCGCTCGAGGACTGCCTGCTCCTGCTCCAACCGAAAGCGTCCCTTACGCGTGTTGGGGAGGTGCGGCTGACTCTCCGGCACGGGACGCGTTAGCGGCGGCCCGTAGCTGTAAACCGGCGCGATGTGAACGAAACGCTTTACGCCGGCGCGCTGGGCCGCATCGAGCGCGTTACGCGTCATGATCGGATGCTTGTTGAACTCGGTGTACGGCGCGCCGGCTAAATAGAAGATTGTCTCGACGCCTTGCGCAGCGGCCGCGACGCCCTCACCGGTGAAGAAGTCGGCCGCGATCGCTTGCGCGTGCGGAAACTCGCGCGCGACGCGTTGCGCATCGCGACCCACCGCACGATAGGCGACGCCGCGCTCGTCGAGCGCCGGCGCGAGCGCGTGGCCGACCGCGCCGCTTGCGCCGAAGAGTGCTACGAGTCCGTCAGCGTTCACCTTGGCCAGTATTTCAATGACGTCGCGGTGTTAAAGAGCACGATCGGTGTGGGAAGCGGGACACCTTCCTTTACGAACGCGCGAAGCGCGGCAAGCGTAGCGCCGCCTTCTTCGGTTGCGTCGATGCCTTCGTGCCGGTGCATATCGCGCATCGCTTCGGCGGCCTCCGCGTCGGTCACGGTCACTGCACGACCCCGGGATTCGCGGATTGCACGCAGGCTGAGCCGATCGCCGATGCCGCCCGGAACCCGCAGGCCCCACATCTTTGTCGATCCGTCGTCAACGCGCTGCGCGCTCTGCTCACCGCGCTGGAATGCGCGAACGATCGGCGCGCAGCCTTCGGCTTGCACGCTGATCATCACCGGCCGCGCCGCGCCGATCCAACCGATCCGCTCGAGTTCTTCAAACGCCTTCCACATCGCAACGAGCCCCGTTCCGCCGCCGGTGGGATAGATAATGGTGCCAGGCACGTCGCCGAGTTGCTCGACGAGCTCGTACCCCATCGTCTTCTTACCTTCGACGCGATAGGGTTCGCGAAAGGTTGCGACGTTGAAGGCGCCGCTTCCGCGCGCGTACTCTGCGGCAATTCGTCCGGCGTCGTCGATCAAGCCACCAACGAGGATAACCTCCGCACCATATCCCTCCATCTCATCGACAAGCAACGCCGGCGTATCGCGCGGAACGTAGACGCGCACGGGCAAGGCCGCACGCGCACCATATGCGGCCAGCGCTCCGCCGGCGTTTCCGGCGCTGGGCGCGACGAGCGCCGTTGCTCCCAGTCGCTTCGCGACCGTCACGGCAACCGACATGCCGCGCGCCTTGAACGAACCGGTCGGATTCTGCGCCTCGTCCTTGACGTAGACGGCGTCGAGGCCGAGAGCCTTGGCGACGTGCCCAAGCGGAAGCAGGGGCGTGGCCCCTTCGCCGAGCGTGACTGGTTCGTCGCCCTCGCCAACCGGCAGCATCTCGCGGTAGCGCCACATCGTCCACGGCCGCGCTGCAAGAGCCGCGCGCTCGAGCCGCGCAACCGCGTAGCGTACGAGCAGCGGCGCGCCGTCGTGCGGACAGACCGTTGAAAGGGCTTCCGCGTCGGAGCGGTGGCGAGCGTCCTCCGAGCATTCCAAATTCAAAGGCTGCATGGCGGCCCTCGGTATTCGCCACGCCGATCGCAACTACGTTCTAGACAGCCGCCATTGGCTTCAACTAGGATGGGCGCCGTGAAGGTTCTCGTAGCGGTCGTCGTGGCGGCGCTTTTAGTCGGAGCGGCGCCTGCGGGCACGTATTTCATCGACGCCTCCCATTATTTTCAGAGTGCTGACGCGGAGGCGCGGAGTCGTCCGATGGTCGTTGCAGAAGCTCGCGCCTTCGTCGCCTCACCGACGCCGTCGACCATCGCTTCCATGCGCCGCTGGCTCGGCGAATATGACACGCTCCTGCAAGCCGTCCAGCGCGATGACATTTACGTCTACCTTCGAGCCGAAGAGAACCAGAACGATACGTCCGACGCCAACGCCGACGATGCGCTCGGCGCACTGGAGGATCGGATGCGCGATCGAGTCGTCCAAGCCGCCCAGCAGTTGGGATCCGCCCGGATTGCGAGCCTAACGCAAGCGCCGTCGCTTGCACCGTACCGCTATTTGTTGGAGGATTCGCTTGCGAACGCCAGCCACCGGCTGAACGCGACCCAGGCGCGAAGCGTCGAGCTCACGGTAACGCCGGTGCTCGACGCTGCCGCCTCGAGCTACAAGACGTTGCGCAAGTCGTCCGATTCGTTTGCCACGCAGCAAGACGCGTATGCCGCGCTGCTGATCTCGATCGCGGCCGCGCGTAACGGCGTGGCGCGCTTGCGCGGTTTCCACAGTGCTGCCGAAGCTTCATACTTCGATAAATCGCTCTCGCCGGCTTCGGTAGAACGAACGCTTCTCGCGGTGCGCGGTTCAACGGCGTACGGACGGTATCGCAGCGTCGCGGCGCTCGCGCCAAAACCCGCCTTCTCGCCGCCGGCGCGACCGGTCGCCGAAGCGATTCCGATCATTCTGGCTGCCGAAGCGCCAATGGGCAAGGAGTACGCCGGTGCCTTCGCGGCGTTGCTCGATCCGGAGAACCATCGGCTAGAAATCTGCATGGCCGCGCAATGCGATTCAACCGGGTTTTCGCTCGGCTTTTCCGGCGTCGACTCGGCCGTTTACTACGGCGCCTACGATGGAACGGTCAACGCCGTGCGCGCCCTCGCGCACGAATCCGGACATGCCGCGCACCGCCATTTCATGAGCAAGAATCAGCTCATCGCAGCCTACAATCAGGGGCCATCGTTTCTCTTCGAGTCGTTCGCAATCTTTAACGAGCTGCTCCTGCTCGATCATCTCTACCGCGCCGCGCCAAACGACGAGCAACGCGCGTACTACCTCAACTATTTCTTGAAGGACGCTACGTTTCAAGTCTTCGGATCGGCAGAGGAGACGGCACTGGAGAGCGCGATCTACCGCGGAGTCGACGATGGAACTATCCGAGACGCGGCGGACATCAACGCGCTGACCACGAGGATTTTTGCGGAATACGATTCCGCGGCGACGAACGATCCACAGACGGCGCTCTACTGGGCGCGCGATCGCCTCTTCTTCACCGATCCACTCTACGGCGTCAACTACCTTTTCGCGGGGTTGCTGGCGCTGCGCTATTTCAGCGACTTTCAGCACGACCCGGGTTCCTTCGCTCGCGCATACGTAGCGCTTTTGAAGAACGGCTTCAACGATACTCCCGCGGCGTTGGAGCGCAGGTTTCTCGCCATCAACCTGCGCGACGAACCCAACTTGGTCTCGACCGCGGCGTCGCTCGTCGAAACCCGCACCGCCTTACTCGCGAAGCTCTATTCAAGGGGGGCCGGCTCGCGCTAGACTAAATCCATGGTTCTCGCGGAGCGGCTCCCATGCGGTTGTCCTCGATCCGGATATGCACGGCGCGCGGCCGGTGCGTATGCCGTCAGTCGCTGCAGTTATCTACCCTCGTGCGCGCTCGGGACGCACGCGCACGGCGAAGACCGCATCGTTCTCACCTTACGCGGCGCGTTCGATTCGACGTACGCCCGGCGGACCTTCGCGCTCGACGCATGGAGCGCAATCTATCGTCCGGCCCAGATCGAGCATCGCGATACTTACCCCGATGCAAGCGTCTGCCTCGCTATCCACGTGCCGGCGGGCGAGCACGAGCGTGCTGACACGTTTGCAGTGGGCGACGAAGAGCTGCCGAGCATCACGAGCCGCTTGAGCGCCGAGCTCGACGCAACCGATGCAAGCGCGGAGCTCGTGATCGAGGGCCTCAGCGCGCAGATAACGGGACGCCTGCTATCGAGCTGGGAGCGTAGCCTACGGGGTCTCAAATGGCTACGTCAAGTGCACGATCGTCTTGAGGACGAGTGGGCGCATCCACCGACACTTGCGGAGATCGCGACGACGGTCGATCGCGCGACGAGCCACGTTGCCAACGCCTTCAAACAGACCTACGGAAAATCGATCGGCGAGTACGTCCGCGACGTTCGCATTTGGCGCACGCGCAAGCTCGTTGAAGACCGGTCGATTTCGCTGGCGGATCTCGCCCAACACGCGGGCTTCGCCGACCAGAGCCATTTTGCGCGGCTCTTCAAACGCCATTTTCGTATGACGCCAGGTGAGTACCGGCGCCGCCGTGCCGAAGGTTAAACGGGCCTATCGCCGAGGATCGTCGCGCGGCGCATGCGCCGTCGTGCGGGGAAGTAATCGGCGAGCGCGCAGTGCTGTGCCCAGCGATTATCCCAAAACGCAACGGCGCCGGCCTGCCAGCGCCAGCGCACTTCAAACTCCGGCTGCGCCATGTGTTCGAAGAGCATCCGCAGCAACGCGTCGCTCTCGCGTGGCGAAACGCCCTCGATATGCGAGGTGAAATCTTGGTTGACAAAGAGCGCCTTGCGTCCGCTCGCGGGGTTGGTGCGCACGACCGGGTGAGAGACCGGCGGATGCTCTGCATAGAGCGAGTCACGGCGATCTTCCATGCCGAGCGCGCGGAAGCGCTCGGGCGTGAAGTTCTTCGCAAACGAGTGCACCGCGCGCAAGCCAACGACAAGTTGTTTGACCGGCTCCGAAAGCGCTTCGTAGGCCGCGTACATGTTCGCCCAGAGCGTATCGCCGCCTAGCTCCGGGATCTCTTCGGCATAGAGCACCGCGGCCTGCGGCGGCGTTTCGAGATAAGTGACGTCGTTATGCCAGCGGTCGCTGTTGGCACGATGCGTCGCATCGTGTGCTAGGATCATAATCTCCGGCGCATCGGCATGTCCGGGATAGAACGGATGCCGGTAGAGCGGGCCGAACCGGGCTGCGAAATCGCGCTGCTGCACCGGCGTGAGCCTCTGATCGGGAAAAAAGAGCACGAGCCAATCGTCGAGCGCTTCGCGAATCGCCGCGACCTCCTGGTCGGGGAGGCGATGCGCCAGATCGATGCCGCCGGCGATCGCACCGATCGCGGGGGTCAGCCGGGTGAATTGCAGCCGCGTCGATATCACGGGTCACTCCTTCTACGGACGTAGCATATCACGTCGCGGAATGCTAGGCGTTCGGGCAGGCGTGGACTGGATGCGGCCGAATCGCCGGATCCCAAAGCCGCTTCGTCCAGCAATCGCCAAGCAGCGAGCAGTAACAAACCGTGAGATCGACGCGACGGATGTTTGCTAGAACGCGGCGCGTGATGTATTTGCCTTCGACGCGCAGGAGATCCAACTTCGCTCCGGCTGGGAGAATGTCGCCGGAATAGATCGTGCTGACGGTTATGTTCGGTCGTTTGTGCTCGCCCGATCTCTCTTCATCGGACTTGGCCGCGGCGCGTTCGGACGCGATCGCAACGTCGATCGCGGGCAGCGTCGTCGGACTCGGCACGCGCTGGACGGCCTTCCCATCGCGAGTAACGACCGCGCTGTAGATCAGCGCCGGACCAATGCCCGGGTTGCTCACGTCGAGCTCGAAGTATCTATCGGTCGACGAGCTGGTGACGAACGTGACGTAGGGCCAAACCGTCGCGCTGAACTGCTTGCGGATCACGTAGGTTTGATAGGCAGAGGATGCTGCGGCCACGCTGCTGATGAGCAGGGCTCCGAGGGCCACGATCAGGTCGAATCGGAAGCTTTTCCCGTCCACGGCAGCGACGCTGTTCTCGTCACCGGCCCCGGTCCCCGTTTTTGTCTACAAAAATGGAGCGGTACCGGCTTTGAAGACGCTGAACGCGGTCGACGTGGCTCGCTCGACGTGCGCGAAAATTGTCGCTATGTACGCGCTGCTCGTCGGCGCAAACGCCGCGGCTTGGATCATTGCGCTCGTCTACTTTGCACCACCGCATGCCTTGCTCTTGGGTACGGCGTTGCTCGCTTATACGTTCGGGCTCCGTCATGCGGTGGATGCCGATCATATCTCTACGATTGACAACGTGACGCGCAAGCTCATGCAAGACGGCAAAAGACCGGTCGCAGCCGGCTTTTACTTCTCGCTCGGGCACTCCACGATCGTGGTTGCGTTGACGCTGGCGATCGTGCTGGGAGCGGCGACCGTGCGAAACCACATTCCAAGCCTCGAAGGGATCGGGGGCGTCGTCGGAACAGGAATTTCCGCCGCTTTTCTTTTTGCGCTCGCCGCGATGAATGCGCTCGTTCTGATCGACTTGGTGCGCGCCGTTGCGCGGACGCGCCGCGGCGAAGTGTTCTGCGATCGCAGGTTGGAAGACTCGCTCCAGGGGCGCGGACTCTTCGGCCGGATCTTCAAGCCCTTGCTGCGCCTGGTCACGGGAAGCCGCGATATGTATTTTATCGGCTTGCTCTTCGGACTCGGCTTCGATACCGCAACCGAGGTCGGATTGTTGGGAATCGCTGCGATTGAGGCGGGGAAGGGAGTACCGATTTGGGCGATTCTGATCTTTCCCGCGCTCTTCACCGCAGGCATGTCGCTCGTGGATGCAACCGACGGTATCCTCATGCTCGGCGCGTACGGCTGGGCTTTTCATAACCCGGCGCGCAAGCTCTACTACAACGTCACGATTACCGCGGCATCGGTTGCGGTCGCCGTCTTGGTCGGCGGAATCGAGCTATCGCGTATCGGCGGCGGCGTACAGGCCGGCTGGCTCGGCCTCGCGATCGTCGGCCTCTTCGCGGCGGGCTGGATCGGATCGATGACGTTCCACGCCAGTCGCCTCAAACGGCAAAACGCCGTCGCTGCGCAGCCAAGCTTCCAGATGCTTGACGTATCCGCTTCCGAACGCGTCGTTTAGCGCGCGGATATACGTTTCGTAAGGCCGCTTGTCGTTGGTCGAAACGAGCGCCGCGAGCGAATCGTATTGGCGACGCATGTAGCCGGGTTGGAGGCGCAAGCCGCCGTGCACCGCCTCTAAGAGAATGTCGCTTGCGGGGCGCAGCGCGTCTTCGCGCAGCCGCAACTCGAACCAGCGATCGAGCTCGAGCGGGAGCCGCAGCGAACGCACCGGGCCAAACTTCCCCGAACCTTTAGCTCGCGGCATCGTCGTTGTTGTGGTCGTGCTCGTGATCGGGATCCCAGCCGCCGTGGGCGTGCGGGTGCTCGTGGACGGTGCCGTCAAAATGGGAATGCCGATGCGAGTGCTCGCGAGGCGGACTTTCTCGGTCTGGCAGTTTGTCGCGATTCTCCGGCGACGCGCCGTCGGTCGCCGCCTTTTCCGGTGATGCCATGGCAGCCGATTCG
>DATHOO010000047.1:0-27940 GCA_035484815.1 Candidatus Acidiferrales bacterium | reverse complement strand
GAACCGCCGCCGGCGGCGCGCAACAGTATACGGTCACGGCCGACGTGCAAACCAGTTCCGGTGAGTACTACACCACGTTCACGGTAGAACAGGGGCCGATCGGCTTACAAATCACCGATCACTACACGATCAAGCCGTAAGTTCAAAGCCGACTGCTGTGATTTCCGCGCGGTGCAGTGGCCGGGAACGATGGTGCCGTGTCGAGAGCGCTCGTCGCGGCACATCCATGTGCCGCTCCTGCTCTCGCGCTTTTTCGGGCAAACGAAGTTTTGAGCAGCCATCCATGGCTGGCCCGAAAAAGTCGCGAAGTCTCGTCGCAACACACATGTGTCTCGACGCGGCACTCATTCGGGTCAGCAAACAGGTCCGATGAGACTTACGATTCTCGATCGGTACATGTTGACGGAGCTCGCGGGGCCGTTCGTCTTCGGGCTTTCGGCGTTCATGCTGATCTTCGCGGCGACCGAGATTCTCAACATCGGCAAGCTCGTCAGCAACGAGCACGCGCCCCTCTGGGCGGCGTTGGCGGTCTTTCTCTGGTCCCTGCCGTCGGATGTGGTACTCGTGATTCCGATGGCGCTGCTGCTTGGGACGCTGCTTGCCGTACAGCGTCTTTCGGGTGAGAGCGAGCTCACCGCGATGAAGGCCTCGGGAATTACCTTTGGCCGAATCGTCGCGCCGCTGCTCGCGGTTGGCATGCTGATGTCGTTCGTAACGCTCTACCTCCAAGAGAGCGTGGTGCCGTATGCGAACGATCAGCTCACCGAGATCGAAAATGTTGCTATCAATCACATCAGCGCTTTCAATCGCGACTTGACGGTTTCGGCGCCGCTTCCCGGCGGCGGCCGGCAGGTCACGATCGCTACCGCCTACGAGCCGCATTCGCGCGCGCTGCTGCATGTCACGCTGATTCAGTACGACAACCATAACGATCCGCGCCAGGTCGTCTTCGCCGACCGGGCCGAATTTACAGTCGACAAGTGGACGCTGCAGAACTCGAGCGTGTATCGCTTCAATCCAGATGGGACGACGCTTGCAGAGCCGCGAATCGCGCAACAGGAGGTCGAAATCGGCGAGAAGCCAACGGACCTCATGAAGCGCATGAGCAACGATGACCCCGAGAATATGAGCCGGACGCAAATCGCTGATGTCGTGCGTTCGGGACAGCTGACCGAGACCGAACTGCGTAAATACGTTGCCACGTACCAGGAAAAGCTGGCGCGTCCGTTCGCGTGCTTCGTCTTCATTCTCATCGCGATTCCGTTCGGATTGCGCTCGATTCGCTCGAGCGGCAGCACCAGCTTGGGGTTCGGGCTCTCGCTCGCGATCGTGTTCGTCTACTACGTCGTAATGACGATCTGCTCGTTTGCCGGTGAAGCATTTCTTCCGTATGCCTGGCTTTGGGCATGGATTCCAAACTTGCTCTTTACGGCGATAGGCTTGATTCGATTGCGCCGCGCCGCGCGCGTATGAACTTCGTCGAAATCATCCGCGGCATCGGCAACGTCGCGTTCGTTATGGCACTTGCCGGAACGGTCGCTTACGTCGGCGACCGCGTCGGTCATCAAGTCGGGCGCCGGCGACTCACGCTCTTTGGGATTCGACCGCGGTACACGTCGACGATCGTCGCCATTGCAACCGGCATGGTGATCGGACTCGTGGTAACGCTCGTGGCGATTTTCGCTTCGGAGCAGGTCAAGACGGCGTTCTTCAAGCTCAACTCGATCAATCAACAGATTTCCGAGCTTCAGGCGCGCCAACGCGATCTCGAAACGAAGGTCAATACGGGACGGCTCGTTTTACCAGTTGATACGCTGATGGTGCCGTTCTATCGCATCATTTCTCAATCGTCGACGTCCGCGCAGCGATTGTCGACGATTCGTGAGTACTACCGTTTTGCGATCAAGTACGTCAATACGACCTATCCGCGATTCGGCCTCAAACCCTATCGCGATTCGTCCGACGCGGACAAGAAACTCAACGACCTGGCCAACGATCTGACGACCGCCGCCAAGCTTTCGCAGGCCAACGTCATGTTGACGGTAACCTCGGATCAGAACCTATTCGAAAACGATCAAATTCATTTCGCGATCAACGAGACCCAAGACTCGCGAGTGTTTCAGAAGAACCAGGTCATCGCGCAGCTCGTGATTCCGGGCAAGAGCGGCGCGAGCATCAACATCGCGCTCATCCAGCTACAAAATTACGTCGAGATTACGGCGCGGCGGATGCATCTGCCGTCGTTTCTGTCCGCGATCCAACCGGTCCAGTTGATTCCCAGCGTCCAGCAGATGCAAGAACGCATCGCCAAGCCCGGCACCTATTTGCTCACGGCCTTTGCCGCTTCGGACTTCTACCCGCATCTCGGCGGGATTCCGATCGTCATCGTGCTCACGCAACAGCCGTGAGCGCCGCGGAGGCAATCATTGGGGTAGATCCCGGCCGGAGCAAAGCCGGCTACGCGCTGCTGGAGTCGTCGGGGGAGGTCGTAACCGCCGGCATCGAATCTATCGACCGCTTGCAAGCTCGTCTGAGCACACTCATCGAACGGCGGCAGGTGCAGGCGATTGCCCTGGGGCGAGGCACCAATGCTCGTCCGATCAAGGCCGCGCTCGCGACGCTGGGGCTTCCAATTTATCTCGTCGACGAGTTCGAGACGAGCCGGATCGCTCGCGACCTCTACTTCATCGACCACCCGCCGCGGGGCTGGCGGCGTCTGGTGCCGCTGGGTCTACAGCTCCCCTCGCGCCCGGTCGACGATTACGCTGCAATTCTGATAGCCCGGCGCTTCCTCGCAAGGGGAGCGGAGGCTCAACCTTTAAGGTAGGTAGCCCCCGCGTCGGCGTTCCGAAGTCTATTGCATCAACTCGCCGATTCGAGCGTCAGGGGAGCGGAGGACAAGTGCGTCGGGTTGTCGAGATCGTGGCAGCTACAGCGCTAGCGCTAGTGCTGACTTCCGCGATAGCTCGCGCAACGGCATCGCCGATGCACCTCGGAGCGCCCGATCTTGGTTCGCAAGTGATGTTGCGCCTCTTCGGTGAGACGTCCGACTCGAGCGCATCCTTTGCTGCCGTGCAGGGCGACCGCGCAGGTGAATCGCCCTTCCACGAACTCGCGCTGCAAGTGCACCCATCGAGCGGCGCACCGTATTTGCCGGCTAACAGCGCGCCCGCGTTCGCGCAGGATCGGCTTACCCTGCTTGATTTGGATGCTACTCAAAGCGACGTTCGCTTCTCGCCCGTCACGCTATCGCACGACGATATGATTGCGTTCGTTCCGTCCGGCACGCCCTTCGCCGTGCCGTATCAGCCGGTCGCGCCGGTGCCGAGCATCTCGCCTGCGCCGGGAACGCTGGCGTTCGCACCGCCCGACGCGTCGGCGGGCGGCAACGACAACGGTGCACGTGCGACCCGCGCCGCATTCGCCCCCGCGAGCACTCAGGTTGGCGACCTGCGTTTTGAAGGTCGCGACGGTTCCGCGGCCGCCGTACAGACGCCGCAGCTAAAGCTGAACGATACATCCTCCTCCGGAACCGGTTCGAACTTCAACGTGCGCGCCGGCAAGCACAATCTCAACGTCAACCTTTCGGGTGCGTACGATCAAGTTACCGGCGGCGGCAACGACTTCTCCGTTTCGACGTTGAACGCGGGTTCGTTGCAGGTGCCGGGCAGCGTGCCGCTCGCCGGTCCGAACGATGCCGGCCTCAAAATTCCTTCCCTCGGTGCGGGCGTGGCGGTTCCGGTCATCCACGGTCTCACGTTGAACTTAAACTACGCCGCCGAACGTCTTTACAACGGATCCGGACTGCCGGGTCTCATGAATCTCGACGCGGTGAATAACACCTATGGCGGCCGCTTGACGTTCAACCTTCCCGATACTTCGAGCTTCCTCTCGATTTCGGCATACCAAGACCGGTTTAACGACAGCCTTCTTCCGATCAACGGATCCACGCAGACGCGCGAGGACATAAACTTTACCGTAAAGTTCTAGTGTCCAGGACGCTCGTGACTTTGCGGCTGATCTTGGGCGCGTTCGTCGGAGCGCTGATTCTTGCGTTCGGAGCCATCCAGCTTGCGTCGGGCGCACTCACCTCCGCGGCGGCCGCGCCGGGGACGCTGCCGAAGCACGTTCCGCTGCGCCTCGGAGTTGCGGTCTATCGGGTGCTCGACCGTGTGGCACCGGCGCCGTACGTCGAAGTGAGTCTCGCGCAAGAGGCGCTGGCGCGCGGCGACGCCGTCGCCGCCGAGCATTTTGCCGTACGTTTGCCGGCGTCGCCGACTCGCGACGAGCTGCTGGCGCGCGTCGCCTTGACCCGCGGTCAGGTTGCGCTTGCACGCGAATATTTTCTTGCCGCACCGGATCCCACCGCGGTCGAGTCCGCGGCGGAAGCCCTGGCCGCGCGCGATCCGGCGGCGGGATATGAGCTCGAACGCTTGCTGCAAATCCGTCTTGCCCGCAGCGGAACACATCCCGATGCTGTCGCCGAGACGTACTGGCGCCTGGGGCGGCTAGCAAATCGCGAAGCGTGGCTGCAAGTTCCGGGAAGCGCACGCCAACGCATGTGGCTGGAGCGGGGATTACGCGCGTTCGAGGCGGCCGTCAGTCTTGCTCCGCTCTCGGAGCGTTACGTCATCTCCGACGCCAATCAGGCCGATCTTCTCGGGGAGCGTCGTCGCGCTGCCGCGCTCTTCGCGCAGGGAGTCGACATCGATCCCGCTAGCGCCGACGCGATTGCGGGCCAAGGCGTCGTCGCATGGGAGAACGGTGACGCAACCGCCGCTGCCGCGTACTTGGCGCGCGCACGAGCGCTCGATCCATTCGCGCTCATGGTTCGCGCGTTGGAACGCGATCTGCGGTGAGGGTTGCGCTTGACGCGCAACTGACCGTTGGTACGGCGACGGGAATCGGTGAGTACGTCCGCGGGTTGGCGCGCGCGTTGCAAGAACGCGGCGCCGACGTCGTCGAGCTGCGCGAACCAGGGCTCGATCCGTGGCGATTCGACCGGCGTGTCTGGTGGGATCAGGTGCTTTTACCGCAGCGCGCGCGTTCAAGCGGCGCCGACGTGCTGCACTGCGCGGCCGGGACGGTACCGCTGGCGAGCCGGATTCCGACCGTCGTCACGGTTCATGATGTAGCCTGGCATCAAGCACAGGCCCACGCGCCGGCCTACGCTCGTTATTATTTCGGACGGTTTTCGTTAGGGCGATATCGCCGTGCGGCTCACATCGTTGCGGACTCCGAGTTCTCCCGTCAAGAACTGCTGCGCCTCATCGACCACTTCGATCCGGAGCGCGTGAGCGTCGTCTATCCGGGCGTCGCTGCCGACTTCGCCGCGATCGAGCGCTCGCGCGGGGACGGGCAAACGGTTCTTGCAGTCGGCACGGTCGAGCGGCGCAAGAATCTCGAGGTGCTCGTTCGTGCGCTCGCGCTGCTCGAGGGTGCGCGCGTGATTGCGATTGGACCGTTAACGCCATATGCGGACGAATGCGCGCAGCTCGCGCGGCGCTTGAATGTTGCGAATCGCTTCGAGATACGCGGTTACGTCCCGCGCGAGCAGCTGCTCGCGCTCTATGCCAGCAGCGCGGTGGCGGCGGTGCCGTCGCGTTACGAAGGTTTCGGGTACGCCGCCGCGCAGGCACTCTGTGCGGGCCTGCCGTGCATCGTCTCGGACCGGAGTTCCCTGCCCGAAGTCGTCGGCGGCGACGCGCCGACCGTTGCGGTCGAGGACGTGCCGGCGTGGGCCACGGCGATCGAAGGTGCGTTGCGCGGAGATGGCGATGCTCGTGCCGCGCGAGTGCGCGGCGCCGCTATTGCTCGGTTTTCGTGGGACGAAAGCGCGCGACGGATGGAGGCGGTCTACCAAGCCTCAGTAGATCGGTGAGCCGGGCGCGGAGGGCGAGACGCTTCCGTCGTCGGGCGCGAAGATCAGGCGCAGCGGCAGACTCGACCCTGCCTCGGGCATCGTGACGATAGTGATGCGAACGAAGCCATGTGCCGGAACGACGTACTGCCGCACCTTGTAGCGTGAATAGGCTGGCACTTGGTGCGACTGCACTAAGACGCCGTCGATCAGATAGGTGCCGGTCGAACGTCCACCGCGCGGATTCTCGTAGATCGCCACCGCTTGGGGCGACGCCTGCGGGTTTTCGACGTTGACCACGAACGATTGCAAGACGCCGTAATCCCCACGCAGCGCTTGACCGCGAAGATTGTTGGGAAGCGGCAATTCGCCGACCGGTAACTCGAGGTAGTCGCCGTTCACCTTCCACTCCGAAGCGAAGTGAAACTCGGCGATCGGATAGATGCCGCGCGCGTGCTGATGCGTCGCTTCCAAGAGCTCGGCGCTCGCAATCGCGGCGTCGGGGCTTTCGTCGGCATTTTGAGCGAAAAGCGTCAAATGTACGTTGCCGCCGGAGAGCACGCGCAGTTGCAGCAAGTTGCAGACGATGTTACCCGGAGGAAGATCTTGCACGAAAATCTCGGTCGTGCTGTTGCCCGCAAGCGTCAGCAACCGGCCCTGGTTCTGCACGACGTTCACGAGAAAGCGTTTGGTGGCCGTGTGGCCGACCTCCATCTCGTTGGATGACGGACCGCCGCGGCCGCTAATAAACTGGACGATCGACGGTTCGCGAGAAAGATTCTGCGCGCGCAGGACGATGCGGCGGCTCGGTTGGCCGGGCGGGTTGTAGTGGAAGTAGAGAAAGCGCGACGGTTGTTCGGAACGCAGATCGGCCGTGAAGAGCATGCCGTTCTCCGTCAAACGTTCGGGATAATCGCTGACCATCAACGAGTCGGGCGAAATCCGCGGCACGGCCACGTTCTGCACGTCGACGTGGGTCTTGCCGTCGACTTCGAGGAGGTTGTTCCCCTGAATCAGGACCGGTACGTCGAAAGAAGCCACGTCGTCCTGATCGAGCACGCCCCGGAACGAAACGTCGTCGGAACTCACAATGCCCTGTGCGCCCGGCCGTAGCTGCGTCGCCTCTCTGACCGCGCGCGCGACTTGATCGCGCACGAAATCGGCCGAAGCCGGATCGCCCGTCAACATGAGCGAGACGTGCGGTGCGATCGCACCGGCGTAATAGGCGATGGTAACCGGGATGTCGCGCCGCAGGCCGCGCACGTCGGTCACGGTCACGACGGTGGCGCCAGGGGCCTTTCCGCTAATGGTTATTCGCTGCGAACTTTGATCGACTGTCACCGCCGCGAGCGAAGGGTCGCGGACCACCGCCGTGAGCGGGCTGATTGCCGATCCTACCGCGACGTCCGCGGCCGAGCCGACCGGAACCTGCGCCGCTGCGGGCGTCACGGTAATTGGAGGCTGGGTTGGGGTCGGTGCGGCGTTGGCCGCGGGCGACGCAGGCTGGCCGGGCGATGGCAGGGGCGTGGCAGATGGCGAGGGCGAGGGCGACGGGGGCGCTGCAGCGATGAGCGCGACGTACGCCGCGAAGACGAGCGTGGGAGCCGCGCGGCTCCTACGCAATTTGCTCTTCAGCGCCGCCGTGACTAACCGCAGAGGCCAGCAGCGTTTTATACCCGACACTTGGGAAGAGGACCGTGACCAGGTCGCGTTCGGCGCGTTCGACGGTCCCAACTCCGAATTTCGTGTGGTGCACGACGTCGGCGATTTTGAAGCCGCCCGTGGTGGCCCGCTCGTCACGACCGTAGTGGCGCGCCCGCAGACAACTGTTGCACGCGCCGCAGTTCATCTGCTCGAAATCCTCGCCAAAGTAGTTGAGGATAAAGCGGCGGCGGCACGAGGTGGTCTCGGCGTATTGCAGCATCATTGCGAGCTTGCTCTGATCGTACGACTTCTTCGTCTCATAGTTCGCCAGATTGAGCATCAGGTCCCGGTGCTTGCGCACCGCCTCGGTCAGCCCGTAGGCCGATTTTGCGACGTGCTCGATGTAACCCGACTTCTTGAGCAGCGCGAGAATGACTTTGAGCTTCGTGAGCGGGAGTTGAAGGATCTTGCGTAGATCGATCATCGAAACGCCGGCAGCCTGATCGCCGAACACTTCAATCGTGCCGAAGACTCGCTGCACTTCTTCGACGTCGGGATACTTGCCGGTGAGAAAGTAATTTTGAACGCGGGTGTCGCTCATGCGGTAGATCAGGATGCAACGCGAGGGGAGACCATCGCGTCCGGCGCGCCCGGCCTCTTGGGTGTAGGCTTCGAGCGACCCCGGCAGATCGTAGTGGACGACAAAGCGTATGTTGGGCTTGTCGATTCCTAAGCCGAACGCGTTGGTGGCAACGACGGCTCGAATCGCCTCGTCCATAAATAAATTGTGGACGGAGGTCCGGTCTTCCTTATGAAGCTTGGAGTGGTAAACCGCTGCGGGGATTCCAAGCTCCCGCTGCAAGTAACCTTGAACTTCGAGCGCGTTTTTAATCGTCGCCGTGTAAATGATTCCGGTACCGTCGAGCGCGTCACGGCCGGAGAAGAGCGACGTGAGGATCTTCAGCTTATCGGCTTCTTTATCGGCCTTTCGCGCCTCGTAAATTAAGTTGGGCCGGTCGAATCCACGGACGATCGGCTTGACGTGATCGATGCCCAACTGGTGCAAAATGTCTTCCCGCACCGACGGCGTTGCGGTGGCGGTCAGCGCGAGAACCGTTGGGTGGCCGAGCTTTGCGATCACGCCGCCAAGTGCCAAGTATGCGGGGCGAAAATCGTGACCCCACTGACTGATACAGTGTGCCTCGTCAACGACGAAGAGCGGCACTTTGATCTTTTGAAGCAGCCGCAGAAAGCCTTCGTCCTCGAGCTTCTCGGGGGTCGTGTAGACGATGCGAACCTTTTCCGACCCGATGCGTTCGCGAGCCCGCAGCTCTTGCTCTTCGGAGAGGGTCGAGTTGAGCGCCACGACATCGGTGATGCCGCGCTCGCGCAACATGTCGAGCTGATCCTTCATCAGCGCGATCAGGGGACTTACGACGATGGTCGTGCCTCGCAGCAACAGCGCCGGCAGTTGGTAGGTTAGGCTTTTCCCGGCACCCGTCGCCAGAATTGCGAGCGTATCTTGGCGTTGCAGGACGCGCGACACAACCTCTTCCTGGCCGGGGTAAAACCCAGCAAATCCGAAGTTTTCTCGAAGCGCTGCACGCAAATCCACGGGTATCTTATTTATCCCACAATTAGACCAAGCACCGCTGCCTGGGAAACAACTCCCATAAACCGGTCGCCAGGGTACTTCGTTGCAACCATACCCTGCGGCAGGCGCCTCGAAACGCCCTGCTAAAGTTTGACCGCCGTGTCCCTCTACCGTACCTGGCGCCCCCTGACGTTTGCCGAGCTTGTGGGGCAGGACGCCGTCGTTCGCACGCTTACCGCCGCGATCGACGGCGGCAAACTTGCCCACGCCTACCTCTTTTCGGGACCGCGCGGCTCGGGTAAGACCTCGGCTGCCAAGATCCTCGCACGCTGCATTAACTGCGTGAACGGACCGACCTCGGTCCCCGACAATACCTGCGAGAATTGTCGGGCGATGTTGTCGGGTACGGCCCTGGACGTGCTCGAGATCGATGCCGCGAGCAATCGTGGGATCGATGAAATTCGGGCACTACGCGACGCGGTCAAGTTTGCGCCGGCCACGATGCGGATGAAGATCTACATCATCGACGAGGCGCACATGCTCACGAAGGAGGGGGCGAACGCCTTTCTCAAGACCCTCGAAGAGCCGCCTCCACACGCCGTTTTTATCCTAGCGACCACCGAGCCTGAGCGTCTGCCGGTAACGATTCTCTCGCGGTGCCAGCGATACGCGTTTCGCCGGATCGCTATTCCGGTGATGATCGAAAGGATGAAGGAGATCGCGCGGGCCGAGAAGATCGCCGTTGATGAAGGGGCCTTAGCTGCGATCGCCTACCGGGCCGACGGCGGCCTGCGCGATGCGCTGACGATGCTCGAGCAGCTTGCCGCCTTTTCGGGGGGCACCGAGGCGACGGTAGAGACGCTCGACCTTGCGTTCGGTTCGACGGGCCGGACGTTTGCGCGGGCACTTGTTGACGCGATCCTCGCGCGCGACTCGGCAGCCGCCCTCGCCGTGGTCGCCGAGGCGAGCGATGCGGGCACCGATCTTGCAGTCCTGATCCGGTTGCTGATCGCGGCATTTCGCAATCTCTTGGTCGCCCGGGTCGAGCCGGCGCTTCTGATGCGCGACTTGGCGGCTGAGGACGCCGAGCGCGTCACGCGGCAAGCTCAAGGCCTTTCGCAGGCGACCCTCGTCCGCGCATTGCGCGCTTTCGGTGAAGCGCTGTCGCTGACGCGTTTGGGCGGCAACGCGCGGCTCGAACTCGAGACCGCGCTGCTGCGCTTCACGCTGGCGACCGAAGATCCAACGCTCGAAGCGCTCGCCGCGCGGGTTGCGACCCTCGAAGAGCGGGCGCCGGCGGCCCGCAGCGCGACGCCGGCGCAGCCGGTCGGAAACCGCGGGGAAGGCGAAACCGCGAGCAAACCTCCGGCCGAAATCTCTGTACAGAAAGTGCGCGCCGCTTGGCAGAGCGTATGCAGCAAAGTCGAAGGCGAACGGCAATCGTTGCGTGCCCCGCTTTCGCGCGCCGCCATCGAAACGGTCGAAGGCAACGCCGTCGTGCTCAAGCTCCCCAACACATGGAGCGCCGACGCCTTGCGCGAATACGCGCCGCTTATTGAAAGGGCGATTGCCGATGTGCTTGGCGTCCCACTCAAGGTGACGCTGCGGGTCGACGGCAGTGCCGGGCGCTCGCGAGGCTCGGCGTCCGGTAACGTTGCCTCGATGAGCGCAAATGCTCGCGAAGAGGACGGTCCCGACGCGCTCTTCGATTACGCCAACGAACGCATACGCTGATGAAGGGAGCGAGGGAATGAATCAGGCTCATTTGATGGCTCAGGTCAAGAAGATGCAGGCCGAGATGACCAAGGCGCAAGAAGAACTCGCAAACACCATCGTCAGCGGAAGCGCCGCCGGCGGGACGGTAACCGTCGACGTGAGCTGCGACCAGCGAGTGAAGCGCATCAGGATCGACAAGGAAGCCGTCGATCCCGATGACGTCGAGACGCTCGAAGATCTGGTGACCGCTGCGGTCAATGATGCCCTTTCGAAGGCGAGCGATGCTTCGCAAAAGCGAATGGCTTCGGTGACCGGAGGCATGCGCATCCCCGGTTTGATGTGACACGGGTCGCAAGCCCCATCGCGTCGTTGATCAACGAGCTTAGCAAGTTGCCGACGATTGGTCCCAAGACCGCGGCGCGGTTGGTTTTCCATCTTTTGAATCGACCTCGTCACGAAGCACAGAGCCTGGCCGAAGCAATTCTGGCGGTGAAGGACAACGTTCGCTTCTGCTCGATTTGCTATTCGCTTGCGGAAACCGATCCGTGCGAGTTTTGCACCGACGAGCGGCGCGATCCGGCCACGATCTGCCTCGTCGCGGAGGCGAAGGACGTCTATGCAATCGAACGCACCGGAGCCTTTAAGGGGCGCTACCACGTGCTCGGAGGGCTGATCTCGCCGATGGACGGCGTTGGACCCGCGCAGCTTCACGTCAAGGAACTTATCGAACGTATCGGCCGCGAGGAGCCGCGCGAGATCATCTTAGCGACAAATCCGAACGCTGAGGGCGAAGCGACCGCGCTCTATCTCTCCCGGCTGCTCCTACCGCTTGGCGTCGCCGTTACGCGGTTGGCCTACGGGCTCCCGATCGGGGGCGACCTCGACTATGCCGATGAGGTCACCATCGCGAAAGCGCTGGAGGGCCGCCGCGCGCTGTAGCGGTTGCCAATCGGAACTTCCCAGCGGCAGTGCCAGACGGCAGTGCCGAACGGTCTAATGCATCTGAACTAGAAGCCGCGCCGTTGCGGTGCGCTACGCTTTAGGTCCACCGGGTGTGGGCGAAAGGGGCGCCGGCCTACGGCGCCTCTTCAGTTGATCCCCGACGCGTGCGATGCCGGGTTGGAGCACGTCGCAGTAAACGCCCATCAACGTGTCGCGTTGTTGCGCCAAGAACGCCAGGATCTCGGGATCGCTCGTTTTTCCCTGCGGATGATAGGTCGTCGTGACGCAGCGCTCGATCGGGGACCGGACGCGCAACGCGACGCCGCCAAGTTGCAGCTCGTCGTCGACGAGTTCGCGCTCCACGAGCGCAAACGCGGGCGATGCGACCACAAAGAAGTTGGGGCGAAACCGTTCCCACTCAACGACATAGCCGAGATGTCCATTTAACGAGTCGAGCCAACGATCGATCAGCAGCGAGATCGGCGCATCGTCAAAAAAGTGATCTCCTCGGCGAAACTCGACCTCGACGCCACGCTCGCCGGCCGATGCTCGCGCGAGGGTTACATCGTCGAGCAGGTGCAAGCGATCGTGCTCTTTTCCGCGATACGTCTTTCCGACTCGGGCATTCCCGGTGCGTACGAAGAGCGCGCCGGCGCGATCGCCTGGAATCCCGCCCTCGCCAACGGCCGCGGCGTCGAGCGCTTCGCCGCGCAGGCTCTTCACCGGATAGCGTCGCACGGCTTCGAGCGTACCGATGCACTCGCTCATCGGCGAATCTTCGCGAGCGCCGCCTTTGTGCCCGCTGATGGGCTGCGCCAGCTGGAATTCGAAGCGCCCGGCCCGAAGGCGCGAGCGATGGAGCTACGGCCGCTGACGCTCGGCGAAATATTCGACCGCGCGATCGCGCTTTACGTGCGCAACTTCCTGGTTTTCGCGGGCATCGTCGGCGTGATGGTCGTGCCGGTTGCGTTGGTGCAGTACTTCGTTGCGCTACGCGAGCAGCCGGAGATCGACGAAGCGCTTCGCATCTGGGGACACCCCGAACGTTTTCCGGCGGGCCACTTCCCGGCGCTCCTCACACCGTCGTCGATCGCGCTGATCGCGACTTCGGCACTCGTGAGCTATCTGCTCCTGGCGTTCGCGGCCAGCGCCGTCGGGGCGGGAGTCGCGCGCATCTATCGCGACCAGGCGGTGGCGTTCGGCGCGTGTTACGGGGCGGTGTTGCGTCGATGGCCCTCGGTCGTCGCGCTGATCGTTCTCGCGCTGATCGCGGCGATCGTCGCGTACGCCGTGTTGTTAACGGTTTCCCTGGTCCCGCTCTTGATGGTGGCATTCGCCGGTAGAACCTTGCTGCCGATGCTCGCACCGCTTGCGATGATGTGCGCGAGCTTCGCGATCGTCTTCGCCCTCGTGCTGCTCGTTCTCACCAGCGCTTGCGCTCTGTGCGCGATCGTCATCGAGGGCGATGGGACCGCGCAAGCCCTTCGGCTGACGTTCGAGCGGGTTTTCAATCGTGGTGAGTTTGGCCGTGCCGTTCTCTGCGCGTTTTCGGTCGGCGCGATCGCTTTCGTCGCCTCGGCGATCGTCAACGTTGCGACGCTGCTAGGATTGAGTCACTCGCCCGCGGGGTCGGTCTCGCTCGACGCGATCGAGCGCATCGCCGTCGTGCCTTTCGTCGCTTTAGTGCTTGCGATATACTACTTCGATCTGCGCGTCCGGAACGACGCTTTCGATCTCGAGACACGCTCCGAGCTGGTCGCGGGCGATGCCGACGAGCCGGAGTACGCGCCGACGGCGTACCTCTCCGGCGACGAACGTGCACTCATCAAACGCTTCCTCGCCCGTCGCGACTCGCTGACGCCGCGACGACGCCGCGAAATCGCGGGCCAGCTGGCCGGTCCCGTTCGGCAACGAGTCCCCGACGAGTTGGCGCGCTTGGATGACGAGTCGCTGCTCGAGCGTCTCTAAAAAAACTGACGGGCGTTTATTTCCGGCGCAGCTTTGCGAGCAGGTCGCGTGCGAAGCGCAGCGCATCGCTCTTGGCTTGTTCGTAAAGCGCAGCGGCCTGACTCTTGGTCATGTGATGGCCCTGCTCGTCGAAAAACGTGACGCCCTCGCCGACGACAATCGTTCCGGCGTACGCGATCGCACCTTTGATCGCGATCCCGGCGACGGGCACAAAACCAGCGAGCTCTCGCGCAAGCGTGCGCCAACCGAAGCCGCCGCCGATGATCGGCAAGAGCCGCCAGGTGCGCTGGACGTCGGGGTCGCGTCCGTAGGTCGCATCGATGTGAAGCATCAGCATCACCTGAATGCCGGTGATCGCGACCATGTCGCCGGCCGAAGCAAATGCACCGAGCACGATGCCCACGACCGGAATGTGGTCGACGACGGCGCTTGCGAGCGCGACTTTGAGCGCGTTGTTGGCGGCATCGCGCGTGAGCTTCGCGGCGACGCTGTCGCGCAGCGCCGGAAGATGCCGTCCAACCGCGATTTCGACGCCATGCGCGCTTTCGACTAAATGTGGAAAGAAGCGGCCGCGCAGCGGTTCGCGCGCGATGGCGGGCACGACGTACTCGCTCCAGGTTCCGCTCGCCGGCGCCGCCGGCGGCCCCGAGGGCGAAGCGTCGCCGTCGACCGTTAGGGCGAAGATTGGGACCCGGAAAACGCTCAACGAGTCGAGATCCGCGTTCGCCGCGTCGCCACGCCGGCCGAGAAAGATTACTGCGCGGACTTCGTTGGGGTTGGTTACGTTTCTCGTGTCGGAGCGAATCGTCTCTAAACAGGCCGCCGCTTCGGGTGGAACGCTTTGGTCGTGTCCGGTAAGCAGCAGCGAGCGCAACTCGGCGACGAGCGCCGGATCCCCGCCGAGCAGGAAACGAAACGGCTTGCGGACGTGCACCTGAACCGTGCCGACGTCGATACTCTTGCGAACGAGCGTAAAGAGATTGCGCGCATCGGCGGCCATCGACGGCCCTCCTACAAGCCTAGCTTGTTGAGATCGAGCGCCAGCGTCCCATCGGCCCGACGCAACTCCTTGATCGGATCGTCGGTATAGTCGAGGTAGACGAGACCCATGAAAATCTCCAAAGGCCACGCGTGCATTTTGTGCGTGTTGGCAACGTCCACGATGGTTTCGCCGGAGCTCTTTGCTTCGGCAATCACGCTCTCCGGCGTACTTTTGATGTCGGCCGCTACGATCGTGGCGGCCGCGACGTCACCGGGCGTCAACCCGTCGCGGAGCATCGTCCGGTAGCTAATGCCGCTCGATCCGAAGCGCCGTTGCAGCGCATACTGCAACGTCGAGTAGAGCTCCGGCGAGGTTCCCAGTCCGAGCAACGTGATACGCGTTGAGAGCTGACGCGAACGGGCAAAGTTAAAGAGTTGCGAGGCCTGCGACGCCTCCGCCGCGGCGCCGTCGAACTCATCAACACACTTTTTCATCATCGGCTCCAGCGTCATATATTCACCCGGGCTCACGTCGCCGTTGTATCCGATCGACGCATGGTCGAGTTCCTTGAGAAACTCGTCGAGATCGCCGAGCGACTGGTCGAGTTGCGTGAGCGCCGCACGCGCCGCGTCGACCGAACGCAGCATCTCCGCGTCGCCGCGCGAGAGATCGTTGAGCATCTGCGGATACGACGGCAACAAAGCAACCGATTCGGTTGGTATCGGCCGCATCGACAATGGGGCGAGCATCTCGGCGTAGATATCGGCGCTCTCCTTGAGCAAGCCGCTCTCCTTGTTCTTTTCGAGCGAGCCGACGCCGGTAATCGGGCCGCTATCACTGCCCGTGTCCTGCAGCGCGCTGTTGAGCGAACGTGCCATCGAGGTGAGATTCTTCACAATTGCCTCGACCCGCGAGCCGCGCCGGATGTTGATGCGGCTGAGATCCGGTACCTCGTACTGGAGGGTATCGAGGCGGCTCTGCACGGCTTTGAGCTGATCCTTGCCTTCGGTCGCGCGCGCCTGGATCTCGGTGGCATTTTGAAGATGAGTCGCCTGAGCTGCTTGCACGGCGCCCTGCGGGTCGGGCGGATCCACGTGGGTAAGCCGCACCTCCTGCACTTCCATCTGGCGCAGCGCCGCGATGCGTTGAGTCGCCGCGGCGCGCGTCGCGGGCGAACCCAGCTGCGCCGCCTCCGCCAGCGTTTGCTCGCTCTTGTTGGGTAATCCGAGGGCGAGCTCCGACTGCCCGAGCTCGAGCAGCGCCTCGGAGCTGCGCGGATCCGTCTTGAGCACTTGGTCAAGCCGAAGGCGAGCGAAGGAGTAACGCGCCCGCTCCTCGTCGCTGGACGCTTGGACCAGCGTCTGCGCCGGAGTCACGGTGGTTGGATTGAGTTCCGGGTAGCCCATGAGATGCGCGACGCGCGCCGATGGGTCGGGGTGGTCTTCGAGATATTTGCTGACGGCGTCGCTGTGGTCTTCCTGGAGGACGCCGAGATGTGCCATCATCGTGACCATCGACTCGGGATCGTAACCGGCACGGGACATGAGCTGCAGACCGTAGCGGTCAGCCTGGAGTTCATCCTCGCGCGAGACTTTTGCCATGATGCCGGCCTCGGCGAGGCCCCCGAACTCGTAAAGGATCGGCGAGAAGATCGAAGCGATGCCGAAAAGGATGTTGAGGATTTCTGCCTTCGAATTCGCGGTGATGACGTGACGGCGCTCGATGTGACCCGTCTCGTGACCGATGACGCTTGCCAGCTCGTCGTCCGACTGTACGAAGTCCACGAGACCCTCGTTGACGTAGACGAATCCTCCCAACGTCGCGAACGAGTTGACCTGACTATCCTTGAGAATTTTTAGCGAGTAGGGAACGTCCTTACGCGCCACCTGATTCCAGAGATTGTCGGCGACCCCGGAGACATAGGCGTTGAGCAGCGGGTCGGTTTCAACGACGCTGCTGGCAACGATCTGCTGATCTTCGGCTTGGCCGGCCGCGATTTCGGCCTGCGTTGACATGGCGAAGACCGGTGCCGGACAGGAGGCACTCAAGAGTGAGATGACGGCGACGAGAGGAATCGAGCGACGCAGCATGCGATTCGGGTTCCTTTACATGACGTACCCAGCTCACGGTACGTCGGGTCACTGTGTATTATATGTGGAAAAGATCAAGAATTTGCGAATCCATTGTGGATGGCGAGGGGTACACCGTGTATACTTCTCGCAAAGCGCAACGTGACACTCTTACGAGGGCGGCGGGACGGCCTTGAATTGATCTTTTCGGGTCGCGTCCTTGCCGAAGCCTTTGACGAGCTGGAAGCCCGGCTTTCCGAGCAGCCAAGCTTCTATCGCGGCGCGTCCGCGGTGGCTAACGTCGGCGCCACGATACCGTCGCCCGAGGACCTGGCGCGATTACGCGCGCTCCTCGCGAGCGCCGGAGTTGCGTTACGCGCGCTCAGCGGTGACGGCGAAGAGCTCGAGCGCCTCGCGCAGACCGAAGGATTGCAGTTCGAGCGAGCGCCATCCCGCGAACCGGCGACGCGTAGTCGAACGCCACGACCCCCCGACGACGTGCCGCTCTCGGACTCGGCGCGGTCGCTGGTCGCCGATTTCGCGGGCGCGCGCAACGACATCGCATCGCGCCGCCGGCGCGGTGAGGCCAGCGTGCGGCGCGTGAAACTCGAGCCGGAGAGTGCGCGAACCCCGCACGAGCTCCGGCTCGTCGAGACGCCGCCCACGACGCTCTATCACACCGTCACGCTGCGCGGCGGTCAGGTGCTCCATCATGCCGGAAACATCGTGATCGTCGGCGACGTCAATC
The DNA here is from genome assembly GCA_035484815.1 of Candidatus Acidiferrales bacterium. Taxonomy (GTDB): domain Bacteria; phylum Vulcanimicrobiota; class Vulcanimicrobiia; order Vulcanimicrobiales; family Vulcanimicrobiaceae; genus Cybelea. The sequence goes on along the minus strand of DATHOO010000047.1, from coordinate 10,417 downwards.
CAGGCGCCGAGCTGATCGCGACCGGCGACATTCTCGTCTTTGGCAGGCTCGCGGGCATCGCCCACGCCGGCGCGCAAGGCGACGAGAACGCGCGTATCTATGCAGTCGATCTTGCCGCAACGCAGTTACGAATCGCGACGTTCATTGCCGCCGACGACGGCGTGAAACGGCGTGGCGCGCCCGCGCCCAAGGTCGCCGTGGCGCGCGACGCGCGCATCGTCATCTTCCCACTCGCTGAGCTGCCGACATGAGCGCCCGCCGGATCGTCATCACGTCGGGCAAGGGCGGCGTCGGCAAGACCACGACGACGGCCAACCTCGGCGCAACCTTAGCGAAGCAGGGTAAGCGCGTCATCCTGATTGATGCCGACATCGGCTTGCGTAATCTCGATCTCGTGCTCGGTTTGGAAAAACGCATCGTCTTCGATTTAGTCGAAGTGGCCGAAGGACGCTGTCAGCTCCGCCAAGCGCTCATCAAAGACAAGCGCTTCGACTCGCTCGCAATCCTGCCGGCCGCACAGACACGCGAAAAGGACGCGATCTCACCGTCGCAGTTTGCGTCAATCGTGGAGCTCGCCGCCGAAACGGCAGACTACGTGCTGATCGATTCTCCGGCCGGCATCGAAACCGGCTTTCGCAATGCGGTCGCGGGCGCGAACGAAGCGATTGTTGTCACGACACCCGAAGTAAGCGCGATTCGCGACGCCGATCGGGTCATCGGCAAGATTAGCGCGGCGGGAAAACCGATTCGCTTGATCGTCAACCGGCTGCGCCCGGAGATGGTGCGTAGCGGCGACATGCTTTCGGTGGAAGACGTCTGCGACGTACTCTCAGTCGAGCTGCTCGGAATCATCCCCGACGACGAAGAGATCATCGACACGACTAACCGCGGCGAACCGGTCGTTCTGGGTGACGGCAATCGTCTGGGCGTCATCTACCAGAAGATCGCGCGGCGTCTCGAGGGAGAGCTCGTTCCCTTTACCACCTTCGACAACCAGTCTCTCTTAGGGCGTCTGATGGGCGCTTTGAAAACGGGGTAGCACGTGCACCAGTTGCAACCCAACCCCTCGACAAGCTCGGGGCAGGCTCCATCGACAAGCCCAGAGCAAGCTGAGGCGCAAGCGAGCGCGGCAACCGCAAAACGTGGGCGCGCGATCGTACTCACCTCCGGCAAGGGCGGCGTCGGGAAGACGACGACGGCTGCCAATCTTGGTACGGCGCTCGCGCGCCGAGGCGCCAGCGTCGTGCTGATCGACGCCGACGTCGGTCTGCGCAACCTCGATATCGTGCTCGGATTGGAAAGTCGCGTGCAACACCACTTGCTCGACGTTCTGGAAGAGCGCGCTTCAATCGACGATGCGCTGGTGGCCGACAAGCACAGCGAGAAGCTCTTTTTGCTCGCGGCCGCGCAATCGCGCGAGAAGGACGAGGTCGAAACGGCCAAGATGCAGGCCTTGGTTTCGAGGCTATGCGAGCGGTTCGATTACGTGCTGATCGACAGTCCCGCCGGCATCGAGCTGGGCTTTAAGAATGCGGTCGCCGGCGCCGATGAAGCGATCGTGATTTGTACGCCGGAGGTTGCCGCGGTTCGCGACGTGGATCGCGTCGTCGGTTTGCTCGGCAATCGCTTCAAACCACAGCTCATCATCAATCGTCTCCGCCCGCATCTGGTGCGACGCGGCAAGATGTTGTCGGTTGACGACGTGAACGGGATCCTTCGCCTGCCGCTCTTAGGCGTGATCGCCGACGAACCCGAGATCATCGTGACGACCAATCGTGGCGAGCCGCTGGCGCTGCAAACGCATACCGCGACCGGCGCGGCATATCACGCGATTGCCGCCCGCGTTGCCGGCGAGGATGTTCCGGCGCCAATGCCGGCGGCGGCGAAGCCCTCGTTCGCGGAGCGCCTCAGCGCGTTTTTCGGAGGCAAACGCCGATGATCGAGTTTCTCAAGCGGCTATTCGGCCAGCCGGGCTCCAGCGCAACGGCGAAAGAGCGTTTACGGCTGGTCCTGATGACCGATCACTTGGAGCTGGCGCCCGAGATGATCGAAAAAATGAAGAGGGATTTGGTCGATGTCATCTCGCGCTTCGTCGAGGTCGATCGGGATCGAATCGACGTAACCTTCGAACGACAGGATGCCACGCTGGCGATGCTTGCGAACATTCCGATCCTTTCGGTCAATCGGCCGAACGGAAACGGCACGCATAAGCCGGCCGAGCAGCCGGCGCCGCTGCCGGAAGCCTCGGCTGCGGCGGGGGCGAGTGCGGCTTCGTCTTCGGCCAAGGCTAGCAACACCAAACCGCCGGTTCGCAAACGCCGCCGTCGCAAAAAGTCGCAAAGGGCGGCGCCCGCGCCAGCGACTTAGGGGGGAACCTCATGGCGGTTCTCGCGCTTGCGAGCGGCACGAAGCGCTTTTTCCGAAACGTGAACTGGCTGCCCGCCGCGGCGGCTATTCTGATTTCGCTGATCGGCATCGTCTGCGTCCGCTCGGCCGGCCTGCATACACCCGACGCGTCGGGCGAGTACGAGAAGCAGATCGTCTACCTCGTTCTCGGCGTCGCGGCTATGACCGGTGCCGCGCTTCTCGATTACCGGAACTGGCAACGCTGGGCACCGGCGCTCTACGTCGTCAACCTCCTGCTGCTGCTCTTCATCTTGCGCGGAGGCCACAGCGCAATGGGCGCGCAACGCTGGATTTCGCTCGGGCCGTTGGGAACGTTCCAGCCATCTGAACCGGCGAAACTCGTCGTCGCGATTTCGCTCGCGACGGTGCTCTGCCGCGAAACCTACGAAGAGATCAAAGATCTTTGGAAGCCGTTACTGTTGGTCGCGATTCCTGCGCTGCTCGTGCTCAAGCAGCCCGATCTCGGCACGTCGCTGGTGTTGGTCGCGATTTTGACCGTCGAGCTATTCTTCGGCTTACCGAAGCTGAGCGACTTCGGCATCTACGCGCTCGGCGTGCTCGTCGTTGCGGCCGCCGCGCTCGGTACGAACGCCGTGCTCAAGCCGTTTCAACGCGCGCGGCTCTTCGTGTTCCTCAATCCGAGGGCGGATCCCCAAGGCTCGGGTTACAACCTCAACCAGTCAAAGATCGCCGTCGGCAACGGCGAGTGGTTCGGACGCGGTCTCTATCGTGGCACGCAGACGCAGCTCAACTTCGTCCCCGAACATTCGCGGGATTTCATCTTCACGGTGCTGGCCGAAGAGTGGGGCTTTGCCGGAGTCCTCACCCTACTCGCGCTCTATGCCGCCCTGCTCTACGGCGGCATCCGCACGATGCTCGCCGCGCGGGATCGTTTCGGTTTCCTTTTGGCGGCCGGCCTGGTCGGCATGCTCTTCTTTCACGTCCTGGTCAACCTCGGTATGACCATTGGTATCATGCCGATCACCGGTATTCCACTCCCCTTCATGTCCTATGGCGGATCGGCGATGCTCACGGACTTCATCGCGGTCGGAATTTTGCTCAATATCTACTCGCAGAAGGATCGTGGCATGCTCGGTAACGCCTAGCGACCGGACGGCTAGGCCAGCTGGGGAGGTCCCGCCCGCAACCGTCGGGAAGCGGAGAACAAAAGTTTTTTGAGAGCTCGTCGTAGCGGCGCGAAGGCGTCGCCCGCCAGCGCCCCAGCAGGGAAAGCGCGGCGAGCGACAGGCTCCTAGTAATTCGAGGAAAGATTTGTCGAGCGAGATTTTGATCTCGAGCGATCCGTGGGAAAACCGGGTCGCCATACTTGAGGGCGGCGAGTTAGCCGAACTCTACATCGAGCGCGAAGAGAAGGTCATCGGCTCGATCTACAAAGGAAAAGTGCAAAACGTGCTCCCGGGAATGGGAGCTGCGTTCGTCGACATCGGTTTGGGCCGCAACGCCTTCCTTTACGTCGACGACATCAACAAACAGCCCCTCAACATCGGTGACGTCGAGATCACGCAGGGGCACAGCGGCTTCACGATCAGCGAGAAAGTCAAGCGCGGCGACGACGTCCTCGTGCAAATCGTGAAGGAGCCGCGCGGGCTCAAAGGGGCGCGAATCTCCACGAACATCTCGCTGCCCGGCCGCTACCTGATCCTCATCCCCACCGGCAAGTACTCTGGGGTCTCGCGCAAGATCGAGTCGGCCGACGAGCGCAACCGGCTCAAAGGCGTGATGAAGCGCATCCGGCCCGAAGGGATGGCGACCGTCGTCCGCACGGCTGCTGCAGGAGCGGGCGAGGCCGAGTTGATCGCCGATCTCGGCGTTCTGATCCGGATGTGGCACGGCATTTTGGAGACGTACAAGCGCGCCTCGTCGCCCTCGCTGCTGCACAAGGATATGAACCTCGTCTATAAGGCGGCGCGCGACTTCATCACGGCCGACGTCGACCGCGTCTTGATCGACGACGAAGAGGAATACCGCAAGATTCGCGATTTCCTGCAGCTGCTGGGACCGCAGTACATTAGCCGGATCGAGTATTACAACTCGGGCCGTTCGCTTTTCGATGACTTCAAAATCGACGACGAGCTGCAAAAACTCATGCGGCCGAAGATCAATCTGCCGTCGGGCGCCTCGATCGTCATCGAGTCGACCGAGGCGCTTACCGTGATCGACGTCAACTCCGGGAAGTTCACCGGAGGGCGCAATCTCGAGGATACGATTCTCAAGACGAACATTGAAGCCGCCGAGGAGATCGCGCGTCAGGTGCGGCTGCGCGACATCGGTGGAATCATCGTCGTCGATTTCATCGACATGGCTTCGGAAACGTCGCGCGACAGGGTCGTCAAAACGATGGAGGAGAGCCTGCGCCGCGACCGTACGCGTGCGACGATCCAATCGTTCTCGAACCTCGGATTGCTCGAGTTCACGCGCAAGCGCATCGGAAAAGATCTCGGAGCGCAGCTGCGCGGCGCATGCCCGACGTGCGCGGGCACCGGGAGCGTGATGTCGTCGCAGTCGGTGGCAATCGAAACCTTCCGTCAGGTTCGAGACGAGGCCAGCAACGGCACCGCCGGCGACGTCGTCGTTCACGTCGCCCCTACCGTCGCGGTGCAAATGGATTTCTGGTACGAAGGCGAGTGTAAAGAGCTCGCGCGTTCGATCGAGCGTCCCATCCACGTGCGAGTCGATCCGATGATCCATCCGGAGAAGGCGCGCATCGAGCTGGTCTCGAGATTCCAGGATCGCAAGGCGCACGTCGTTCGCGTCGGCGACGAGCACGAGGTCGAGCTTCTTGCCGGGCGTCTACCCAATCCCAGTTCGGCCGCCGCCGTCGTTGAGGAACGGCTGGTAGAAGTGGAAAACGCGGTCGCCAACGCCGGAAGCTTCGTACGCATCCGCATTCTGGACGTCGACGACGAGGATGATTACGTCTTGGGCGAGCTTGTGACCGCCGGCGCGAAACCCCGGCGCAAGCGCCGCGGACGGCGCGAGGAAGTCTCCGCCGCCGAACAGACGCGCCAGCTGCGCGAGCTCGCCGAGGATGCGGCGCGGCAGTCGGCGTCGCGGCCGCCGATCGGAATTTCGCCCGTCACCGAGGAGGAAGAAGCCGAGGACAAGGCATTGCGCGCCGAGCGCAAGGGCGAAGCGCAGCCCGACGCGATCATCATCGCCGAGGGCGCCGTACAGACCGGCGATGGACGCCGTAAACGGCGCCGCCGGCGGCGCCGCGGGCGAGGCCGCGACGAAGGCGAGGAGATGGTGACGACGACGACGATGCCGCCGACGCCGCCGCCGATCGTCGAGGCACCGGTTTCGAGCGACGGCGAAGGGCAGCATCGCCGCCGCCGGCGACGCCGTCGGGGTCGGGGCGGGAAAGGCGGCGGCACGCCGCCGGGCATCTCGCCGATGCCGGATCGTCAGATTTTCGAGGTTGCGCCCGACGGCGCGGCACACGTCGCCGGCAGCAAGGCGCCGCCCGAACCGGCGCGTTCGATTGCTAAGGTGAACCAGGCTCCTCCGCCGGCCATCGAAGCGCCGCCGCCAAGCCTCTCGGCACCCGTCGAGGAGCTCAAGACGGCCAAGCCCACGCGCCGCCGCCGAGCGCCTCGCCGCGAAGTTACTGCCGAGGTCGAGGCCGCCGCGATCGCGGTTGCGCTTCCGGTTATGGAGACAAAAAAACCGCGGCGAACGCGCAAGAGCGCCCAAGCCGCGGAGGCCGTAGAACCCGCGAGCGCGGCCGTGCCAAAACCGAAGCCGGCGCGCAAGAAAAAGACCGCCGGGACGGCGGCCTCTCGCAAGAAGTCCTAGGGAACCTCGCAGGAGGTTCCCCTAGACGCCGTTCTCCTGATTAAAGCGAGCGAGCTTGTCGTCGAGATACTGGATCGCTCGCGTAAGCTGTTCGTCTTTTGCCGGTTGTCCGAACGTCGGATGTTTATTCTCGCCGACGACGATGTCCGGCGTGATGCCGAGGTGGTTGATGTCGCGGTTGCGCGGCGTCAGGTAACGAGCCGTCGTGACCTTGATGGCGCTGCGATCGGGTAGCGGAATGATCGTTTGGACCACGCCCTTGCCGAAGGTCTTCGTGCCGATGATCGTGCCGACGCTGCTATCTTGAATCGCACCCGAGGTAATCTCCGAGGCCGATGCGGTGTAGCCGTTGACCAAAACGACGAGCGGCAACGGAGTGATCGCGGTGTCGTCGGCGTCGAGCGTCGTGATGTTCGAGGCGCGCGACTCGACCGAGACGATCGGGCCGCTCGGAATGAACTTCGAGCTGACCGCAACGGCGGCTTCGAGGTAACCTCCGCCGTTGTCGCGCAGATCGAGCACGAGCGCGCGCGCCCCCTGCTTTTGCAAACGATTGAGCGCGGCATTGAGCTCATCGCCGGTATCTCGTCCGAAGACCGTCAGCGCGACGTACCCGATCTTACCCGGTAGCATCTTTTCGTAGACGCTCAGTTGATGAATCTTGGCCCGAGTAATCGTGATCGGGGAGCCCAGCGCGCCGGTGTCGCGCTGGATCGTGAGCATGACTCGAGTGCCCTCTTTGCCGCGCAGCTTTCCGCTCGCCTGCGGGAGGCTCATTCCTTTGGTGGTGACGCCGTCGATCGAGGTGATGAGGTCGTCCTGCTGCACACCTGCCTTATCGGCTGGGCCGTCCGGGACGACGTTCTCGACGGAAATGTACTTCGTTTTGTCGTCGACTTGGATGACGATGCCGGTTCCACCGAAATCGCCACCGTCGAGCCCCTCATTGAGTCCGGCAAAGTCCTTGGGCGACAAGAACACGGTGTACCGGTCGTTGACGGACTTCATCATCCCTTCGAGCGCGAGATAGGCGAGAGCGTGCGTCGTGAACTTCGCTTTCGATTCGGCGGCGGCGTCTTCGACCTCGCGATCGATCGCATGGACGTTGGTCCCTTGCGCGTCGCTCGCGTGCATCGCCGGAAGCGCGGCATTCTTAACGCCGGCGGTCCGCATGGCCGAAAGCAGCTCCGAGCGAATCGAGTCGAGCACGACCTGCGGATCAACCTTTTTATAGAAGTTGTTGGTGAGGTAGTCGTAGCTCGTGGAAATTTCTCCCGCATCGACGGTCGATAAGTTTGGCGGAGCGGCCGGGGCAGAGATGGGCGCCACGATGAGCGCGGCCGAGCAAAGAATCAAAAGTGTGCGTTTCATGATCTCCAAATTAACGTAACTCGGCCGCTAAACGTGCCTTCGCGGCGGCGAGCTGTTTATCGGCGGGTGTGTCGATGAGCGAGGGGTTTGGATCTTGATTGATGACGACGTCGGGCTCGATCCCGTGGTGCTGGATATCGCGCCCGGCTGGGGTGAGATAGCGTGCCGTCGTGATTTTCAGGGCTCCCTGGTCGGGCATTGGGAAGATGCTCTGCACGACGCCCTTGCCGAAAGTGCGCGTGCCGATGAGTGTCGCCAGGTGGTAATCCTGAAGCGCGCCCGAGGTAATCTCCGATGCGCTCGCGGTGAACTTATTCACCAGGATCACTAACGGGTGGAGGCCGCCGATTGTGTCTCCGAGCGACTCTTCGGTGGTACGTTCCCCGTCGCGGCGAATCGTCGAAACGATCGTTCCTTGAGGTACGAAAAGGCTCGAGATGGCCACCGCGGCGTCGAGCAGGCCGCCGCCGTTGTTGCGCAGATCGAGGATATAGGCGCGAGCGCCTCGCGCTCGCCCGTCGAGCAGTGCTTTGCGTACTTCGTCCGCGGAGGTGGTGCCGAAATCCGACAACCGGATGTAATCGATCCCGTCCTCCATCTTCGCACGGACGGTCGGCACGTGAATGATCTCGCGCACGATCGCGTAGGTGCGATCGACGGCGGGGCCGGTGTACGCGTGCGCGCGCAGTCGCACCGTCGTGCCGGCTTCGCCACGAATCATCTCCTCGACGTGGTCGATGCTGACGCCGCGAACCGGCTTACCGTCGACGGAGTCGACCACTTGGCCGGGTTTCATACCGGCGCGCGCGGCGGGTAAATCCTCGATCGGCTGCACGACGATCCGGCCGTCTTTGAGCTGATAGATATAGACGCCGATGCCGCCGAAGTTGCCGCCCGAGAGCGATTCATTCAATCCCTGAATCTCGCGTGGCGAGAGATAGACCGTATAGGGATCGTGCACCGAGTTCATGAGTCCGCGCAGCGCGGCGTCGGTGAGATCGTCGCTACCGCTTGGACCGACGTCGGCCGCGTAGTGCTGCTGCGCGAACGCGAGAAGATCGCCGGCGCGCTGACCGTCTTGGCGCGGATTGCCGTTCGCCGCGACGCTCGGTAAGGCCGGGTTGGCGACCTTCTTTCCGGCGAGGAAGCTGTGGAGTGCGGCGCTCTCGCCGGCGATTGGCGTCTGCGGCTCGATCTGCTTGTAATAGTCGCTTTCGAGCCGGCGCAAAGCGATATCCACCAGTGTCGAACCGCTGGCCGCACGTGACCCGAAGAGGTCGCGAAGGTCGCCGGTCGTTGCCACCTCGAGCACCGACTGATGCGCGATCGAGCCGGTGCGGTAGCCCACGAAGAGCAGAACGGCCGCGCCGAGCGCGACCACCAACAGTGAAGTTATGAAAAAGCGTAGGAAACGGCTCATCTATCCTCTATATCGTACCCGCCTCAACGGGGTATGAGTTGCTCTTATGAGAGACTACCCGATAAGTCTTAATGAAGCCGGGGCGCGGGGTCAACGGGTTTGCCCGCAATTCGTACCTCGAAGTGGAGGTGAGGCCCGGTCGATTGGCCGGTCGAGCCGACGGCGCCGATGGCTTGCCCGCGTTGCACCGACTGGCCGCTCGCGACGTAGATCGCGGAGAGGTGCCCGTAGCCGGTTGAGTAGCCGCCGCCGTGATCGATCAAAACGTAGTTGCCGTACCCGCCGTACCACTGCGCCATAATCACGGTCCCGGCAGCCGCCGCGGTCACGGTCGTGCCCATCGGCGCCGCGATGTCGAGCCCCTGATGGAACTCCGGACCGCCCCCGAACGGGTTGGAGCGCCAGCCGAAGGGCGAGGTAATCGTGCCGGTGACTGGCCAGGAAAAGGCACCCGACCCGCCCCCCACGACACCGCCCGCGATGCCGGCGGCTCGCTGCTGTGCTTCGAGCTCCCGCTCGCGCTCGAGGATCAGTCCTTCGAGCTCGGACTCCTCGGCGGCGGAGAGACTCTCCATCTCGGCGACCTGCGACGCGACGCTCCGGCGGCGGACGGCAGCCAGCTGCACCAGATTCTGCCGCTCACCGGCTAGCGAGTTGAGTTGGCTGCGAGCCTCTTCTTGAGCCGTTTCTTCTTGCTGCAGCTCCATGCGCGTTCGCTCGAGGTCGGCTTCGATGGCCGCCACGCGCCGCTCCGCAGCCTTGCGGGCGCGCACGGTGCGTTCGTTCGCCGCGATGAGCAAACGCAGATCTTCCCAACGCTCGACGAACTCGCTAAACGAACGGGCCGAGATCAACGTATTCACGTAGGTCAAGTCGCCGTATTCATAAACGTTGACCAGCCGGCGCTTCAGCAAGGCATCGTGCAGCTCGAGCGATTTTCGGGCGGCGTCGAGTTGAATCGTGTTCCAGTCGATTCGGCGCTCGGTCGAGCGGTGCTGATCTTGAAGTGAATCGATTCGGCCGCTGACTTGGCCGATCGCGACGTTGGTCTCGCCCAGTTGGCGCTGCAAATCTTGGTACCGGAGGGTAACGGCATGGAGCTCCGCGCGCTTTGAATGCAGCTGCGCTTGCGTCTGCTGGGCCTTGGCACGTTGGGCCGCAATGCGCTGCTCGATCGCCGATCGGCTCACGCCTGCCAGCGCCGGAATGAGTGCGAGAGCGACGGCCAGCGCCGCGATGCGGCGCCGCATTACGTCCGCAGGTGCCGCCCGACGGAAATCCACGACCCGACGACCCCGATTGCAGCCCCGACAACGACGAGCTGCGCCGCGAGCACGCGAACGTCAACCGGCACGAGGGTCAGCTGGGCCCAGGGGAGCGCTTCGAGCAGGCGCGGCCAAAGTG
>DATHOO010000046.1:0-69317 GCA_035484815.1 Candidatus Acidiferrales bacterium | reverse complement strand
GTCTCTGCATCGCTCGAATTTTCTGTGGTCTCCGCGACGACGCCTCCCCGTAAAAAGAGAGAAGCGGGACCCCGAAGGATCCCGCTTCACGCTTGCTACGTTAGCGCTACGACTCGACCGTTAGATCTTGACCGTCGCGTTGAAGTAGAGGTTGATCGGCAGTACTGCTGCGCCGATCGCGCCGTTATTGACTGCGCCCGGTATGTAGCTCTGCTGGAAGGCCGCCGGCGTCCTCGCCTTGTTGGCGGCGAAGTCGTTGATGCCGGTGCCGAGGTAATAGTTGCTCGGATAGAGCGACGAGTTGAGCAAGCCGCCCGCGGGCGTGTATCCGCAGATCACGTTGCTCGGTGCATACGCGGCGCTCCACGGTGTCGACGTTCCGCCGAAGCACGTGTGGAACAGGTTCGAGCCGAGCATGCTCAACCGGATCTTCGGGCTGAGGTCGTAGGTGACCTGAATGTTCCCCACGAGCGAGCTCGGGTTTTGGTAGTTGTCGAAGGCGAACGTGCCGGTCTGCGGATCCGGAATGTACAGTAAGCCTTGGGGACCGAAGCCCCCCGCCCGTACCGTCCGGACGTCGCATTGCAGCGGGTTCGTCTTCGGCGAGAGCCCCGTGATGCCGGTCGCAGCGGAGTTCGCCGCGCACGCGCGCGGATCGTATCCGTTGATGTCCAGCGGGCTGCCGTAGTAGCCGCCGGTCTGGAACGAGATGCTCGGCGTGACCGCAAACTTGTCGTGGCGGTAGTTGACGATTACCGAAGCAACCTCAGGTGAGATGTAGCTGCCCAGCGCCGCGTTTTCGTTCGGCGCGATCGCGGTCACGTACGGGTTGTACCACGCGCCGAGATCGAGCAGCGGCTGCTCAGACTTGTTGTAGTAGGGGTTGAGGATCGTGTCCTGGGCCGTCGAGTTTTTCTTCGAGCACGCGACGCCAACCAGGCCCTGGTAGCAGGGACTACCACCGCCGGCCTTGGTGAGCGCGTTGTACTGCTGGATTACCTGGTTGAGCGGAACCAGCTCGTTGGTGATCGTGCCGCCGGTGCTCAGCCCGACGTTCTGGAACATGACCTTCGAGTTGGTGTAGGTGAACGCGAATAGGCCGGAGAGACCGTTGCGCGAGAAGTCGCCCTTGTTGAACTGGAACTCCACGCCGTAGTTACGGTTCACGCCGACCGGGACTTGCGTCACGAAGCCGGGGCCGATGAAGGTCTGTTGCTGCCAGTCGTTGACCCACGTGTAGAACGGCGTGAGCTTGAAGCTCATGTCCGTGCCCTTGAGGTGCTGCTCCCACGAGAAGTCGTATTGCGAGGACGAGATGCCGGGGATGGGGTGGAACGGCGAGTAGAACCCGAGGTTAATCGTGTTGTTCCAAACCGACCGGTCGTCGCCCGATGCGCTGAGGTATTGCACCGAAGCCGTGATCGGCGGCTGCGTGTAGCGGCCGGCCGACGCGCGGAAGACGGTGTCAGGCGAGGCCGTGTAGGTCGCCGAGAATCGCGGCTGCCAGTAATCGAGCGAGTACGATGCCGGCGAGTTCGCGCTAAAGCTCGGAGCCGTCACGCCGTCCTGGACCGTGCCGTTGGGGTGGACCCAGCCCGTTTTCGGTCCCGTCTTGAAGAGCGCTGCCGCCGCCTTGTTGCAGTCGCCGTTGACGTAGATCGTCGGCGCCGGCGGGAGCGCGCCCGGTCCGAGCGGAGCGGTCATGATCTGGTTTGTCGAGGCCAGGACGCAGGTGAAGTTGGCCGTCATATTGGCATAGAACTGGTCGGCCGTTCCCGCTACGTTCGGCATGTCGTAGGTGAAATTATCGTAGCGAAGCGCGGCGTTGATCAGCCATTTGTCGCTCGGACGGAACTGATCGCTCAAGGATGCGTTGGTGAATCTCGGTTTCACCGTATTGAGCGAGCCGGTGACGTTGCCGTTCCAGAGACTGTCCCAGCTCGCGCCGGCTCTTGCGGCGGGGGAGCCGGGCGCACCGAAGCCTGCCTGTGGGCCAGCGACCGCGCTGCTCGTCCAGGTGGGGTGCGTTAGAATCGCACAGGTCGTCGGACCGCTCGGTGGACAAGCACTGCCGGTCGTCACCTGATAGTAGCTGCTCGTCAGGCAAGGTACCGAATAGCCGAACTTGCCGGTCGGGTTGTTAGCCTGATTTCCATAGCAGGTGAAGCCGTTGCCGGTCTTCGCCATGTAGCCGATCGGCGAGTTGTTGTTGAAGACCGAGCTGTTGTTGAAACGAACGACGCTCGCCGAGGTGTAGTTCCCGTCGAGGCTCACCAAGTTCTGATCGTTGATCTGATCCTGGAAGTCGAGGGCGCCGCCCGAGGTGTGCGTCATAAGGTCGTACTGACCCGCCGGCGTGCTCGGAACATTCTCGCTTGCCGCGGCGAAGGTCGGGCTCAGCTGGAGCCAGTCGGAGTAGAAGGTATAGCCGTAAGCGCGCAGATATGCCGACTGACTGAGCGCGTAGGTGTACTGCAGCTTCGTGACACCCGTGTTGTTCTGATAGCTGTTGATCGAGTTGTCGTTGAGCGGAAGCTGCCCGTCGAACGCGTGCGCCGGCGTGTCCGGCATCATGTAGACCCCTGGGGCCCGGTAGCCGTTCTTCTGACTGTAGACTGACGAACCGAACGGCAGGTCATAGGCGACGCCGTCGGAGTAGCCGAGGTAGGTCTTTCCGCACGCGATCGGCTGGGCCGGACAGATGTACGGCGGCTGATACGACGGCGGATAGAAGTGGTTGAAGAGATACTGCTGGGGCTGCAGGAAAGAGGCGATCTGACCTTCGCCGCTGCAACCGTTCACTGTCAGGCCAGGCGCGCCGCCCGGCCCGTTTGCAACCACGGTGGGTCCGCACGACGGCGCCGCGTAGTGCGTGCCGTAGAGCGCGTAGATGAACTGGTTGACGCCCGGACCCATATCATTCTGGCTCTGATAGAACGTGTTGTTGACCGCTGAGCCGCTCCATAAGAACTGCACGTCGTCCCGCAGACCGTTGGCCTTGGGGACAGCCATGTGCAGGTTGACCACGTTCTCGCGGTCGGTGATCATGAACGGATTATCGGTCGTGCCGCTGTAGTATTGCCAGCAGCCCTGGTCGGGATAACTGAACGACTTCGAGGTGACCTGTTGACAGATCGGCTTGACGCCTTGGCACGTGGCGAAGATGCACATGAAGCCGACGTTGAGGACCTGATTGCTGCCGAAACCGTAGCCGATTCCGGCGCCATCGGTGTTGCCGGAGAAGATGCCGCCCGGCACCTGGTAACCGGCACCGTTCGTGCTGTCAAAGAAGTTATAGTTCTGATTGAAGCCCAGCAGGCCGACGTACCAGCTGAAGGTACGGTCGGGCGTGGAGCCGCCGACTTCGACCGAGGCCTGATGGTAGTAAGCCGGCGTACCGATGCCGAGGTTCGCGGTCGCGAAGCCCGGGAAGGTGCCGGTTTTGATGACTTGGTTAATGAAGCCCGAGGTACCGGACGAGGCCACCGAGGCGGGACCGCCGCCGGTGTAAACCTGAAGCTCCTGGAGGCCAAGCGACGACTCGGTCGACGCGTTGTAGTTATCGAAGGCGCGGTTAACCGGAATACCGTCGTACTCAAACGCGGTGTAGTAGTAGTCCTGACCGCGAACGTACGCCGCGTTGAAGGTCCACCCAATACCGCCTTGCGAGGTCTGGATACCCGGAACCGAGGCCATCGCGGAATAGGCACTGTTGAGGTTGCCTCCGCCGCCGAGTGCCTGGGCCGCCGCGGCCTGTGCCGAGTTGACGCTGTAGAGATCGCCGCCGACGCCTGACTTGACCAGCGACGCTCCGCTGGACGACGTAACGTGCGCGATGGTTCGTAGCGCTTTACTCATCGTATAGGCGACCGTCTGCGTCTGGTCGGCGAAGACGGTGACGCCGGGGAACGAGATACCCTGATACCCTTCCTTGGTTAGCGTGAGCGTATAGGTATCCGGGCCAAGCGAGAGCATCACAAAGTGACCTCCCGAATCCGTCGTCGCGGTATGGGTCCCCGAGGGTGCGACTGCCTGCACTTGAGCACCAGCAATCGGAGCGCCGTTGGAGTCCTTTACCGTACCGCTGATGTTACCCGTAACGCCTGCCAGTGCCCATGTTCCCTGGCTGAGGAATGCCACGAGTAGCAATGCGGATGTGACCGCGTGACGGAGGGTTCTATGTGAACGCATTGTTCGTTTACCCTCTATCGATTTTTAGTTATCAAAATACAGATCACACTGCTTGCTCGCAGGCTCATGGCCTCAGGAGCTTCACAGAGTGACCCGCTGGTTCCAAGGTGTTCCCCAGGAACGGATTGGTTCCTTTTGGTGCTTTTAAGGTAGCTTGGCGGCCCCGGGGTGTGGGGGCGCTAAGCTCGAACGGCGAGGCGCTCGGCTACCAGCTGAGGGATCTCTGAGGGGCGTTGCGCGACCGGAACGCCGGCGGCGGTGAACGCCGCGACCTTGCTTTCGGGGGTGCCAAATTTGCCGGAGATGATCGCCCCGGCGTGGCCGAGCGACTTCCCGGGCGGCGCGTTTCGGCCGCCGATGAAGGCGACGACCGGCAGCTCGGGGAGGTGCTCGGCGACGAACGCCGCGGCATCCTCCTCGTCGGAGCCGCCAATCTCGCCGCAAATCACGATCGCCCGGGTTTGGGGATCGTTTTTGAACTCGCGCAGGCATTCGACGAAGGTCGTCCCAATGATCGGGTCGCCGCCCACACCAATGCAGGTGGACTGTCCCAAACCTGCACGGGTCAGAAGGTCCACCACCTCATAGGTGAGGGTTCCTGAGCGTGAGATCACGCCGACGCCTCCCTCTTTGAAGACGTGTCCCGGCATGATGCCGACAAGCGCCTTCCCCGGCGAGGCAAGTCCGGGGCAGTTCGGTCCAATGATGCGCATGCCGGGCGTGGTCCCGACCACCTTGAGCGTATCGTGGACGGGAACGCCCTCGGTGATGCACACCGCCAGGGTGATGCCGGCATCGTAGGCTTCAAAGAGCGCGTCGGCGGCAAAGGGCGGCGGCACGAAGATGCAGGTATGCGTCGCGCCGGTCGCTTCGACGGCTTCGCGCACGGTATCGAAAACCGGAAGGCCCTGCGGCGTCTGCCGGCCGCCCTTGCCCGGCGTCACGCCGCCCACGAGATTCGTTCCATATTTGAACATGCGCTCGGTGTGGTACGAGCCCTCGGCGCCGGTGATGCCCTGCACGATCACCTTGCTGTTCTTGTCCAAAAAGATCGACATTCGCTTACGTTCCTTGCGCGAGGCGAACGGCTTCACGCGCGCCTTCGTCCATCGTTTCGACCGGCGTCATTCCCGCTTCCGCGAGGATTCGCCGGCCTTCTTCTTCATTCGTACCCGTCAAGCGGATCACCAGCGGAATCTTGCGCGACGCGGTTTGCTCGAGGGCCGTGACGATACCGCGCGCGACCTCGTCGCCGCGCGTGATACCGCCAAAAATATTGATGAAGAAAACCGCTGCGCCGGTATTGTTTACCACCAGTTCGTAGCAGTTGCGCACGCGCTGCGCGTTCGCGCCGCCGCCGACATCGAGAAAGTCGGCGATATGACCGCCGGCGTTCGCCACGGCATCCATCGTCGCCATCGCTAGGCCCGCGCCGTTGGCCATCGTGCCGACGTTCCCGGGGAAGCGCCGGAAGTTGCGAATGCCAACGCCGGCCTGCGCGGCGAGCAGTTCGTCTTCGTCGAGCGGTAGCGCCTCACGCCACTGCGCGAACTCAGGGTACCGAAAGAGCGCATCGTCGTCGAGCTCGACCTTTGCGTCGGAGGCGATAACCCGCCCATCCGAGGTCAGCGCAAGCGGATTGATTTCAACCAGCTTCGCCCCGTAACGGAAAAATATATCGTAAAGCGCTCCAGCGACTGCGGGGAACTCTCGGCGATAACCCGGATCGAGTTGTGCCTCGAAGGCCAGCTCGCGGCCGATGAACGGCGAATATCCGATCGCGACGTCGACGTAGAACTTCGCGATCGACTCGGGGTGATGCTCGGCGACCTCCTCGATCTCCATCCCGCCGAAGCGGCTCACGACGATCACCGGTTTGCGCGCCGCGCGATCGATCGTAATCGCGCAGTATGCCTCTTTCTCGATGTCGAGCCGCTCTTCCACGAGCAGCGAGCGGACCGGCTCACCTTGTGGGTTTTGCCGATTCGGCGGCATCGGGGTCGCCATGATCGCTTCGGCAACGCGGCGTCCCTCGCTCGCGCCGGTCGCCATCTTGATCTTGCCCGCCTTGCCCCGGCCGCCCATCAAGACCTGGGCTTTGACGACCCATCCACCGGCCGTCTCGGCTAGAAATGCGCCGACGTCTTCGGGCGTTCGCGCGTGGTAGCCGCGCGGGACGGCGATGCCGGAGCGTTTGAAAAGCTCCTTGCCCTGATACTCCATGAGATTCATAGCGGGCCTATTCGTTCGCTCGGACGCGTGCCGGCGACCTTGCTAGTTTAGTCGCAGCCGGTGATAGCATCGGGACCGGCATCCACCGCCGGCTAATCGAGCCGGCCCAGTAGCGAGCGCGCGATGATAAGCTGTTGGATCTCCGACGTACCTTCATATATTTCGGTGATCTTCGCGTCGCGATAGTGACGCTCGACCGCAAACTCGCTGGTGTATCCGTAGCCACCGTGGATCTGCACCGCCTCGGCGGCGTGTTTGCGCGCGGCGCTCGACGCGAAGAGTTTCGCTTTGCTCGCGGCAAGTGCGAAGCTTTGGCCGGCGTCCGCAAGGGCGGCCGCGCGATAGTTAAGCAGGCGCGCGGCATCGAGATCCATTGCCATCTGCGCGATCTTGAACGAAACGCCCTCGAATGCGCCGATCGGTTTGCCAAAGGCAACGCGCTCCTTTGCAAATGCGACCGACTCGTCGAGGCACGCCGCGAGGATGCCGATCGCTTGCGCGGCGATCCCAATTCGACCGGCGGTCAACGCCGTCATCGCGTTGCCGAACCCGGCTCCCTCGTCCCCCAAACGCGCGTCTTCGCCGACCTCGACGCCGTCGAAAGCTAAGTCACAGGTGTTGCTGGTGTGAATGCCAAGCTTTTCGGTTACGCGCTCGACGCTGATTCCGGGCAGGTTGCTCTCGATCAGGAATGCGCTCACGCCGCGCGCTCCGGTACCGCCGGTGCGAAACATTCCCATGATCACGCCGGCATAACTGCCGCTCGTGCACCATTGCTTGCGTCCGTCGAGTGCGTAGCCGCCGCTGCTGCGCTTTGCCGTCGCCCGAATCGCCGCGGCGTCCGATCCGGCGTCCGATTCCGTCAACGCGAAGCCCGCGATGACGTCGCCGGTTCCTAGGAGCGGCAGCCATCGCTCCTGCTGTTCTTGCGTGCCGAGCTTGCCGATCGCCGAGCATATCATCGAATGAACCGAGAGCGTCACGGCCGTTCCGGCATCGACACGCGCGAGCTCTTCAATCGCGAGTGCATACGAGACATAATCGGCGCCCGCGCCCCCATAAGCTTCGGGAACGAGAATTCCCATGAGCCCCGCATCGGTGAGCTTGCGATAGAGGTGGCGCGGGAAGGCGTGCTCGCGATCCCACTGCGCGACGTGCGGCGCGATCTCGCGCGCGGCAATCTCAGCCGCCAGTGCGCCGACCGCCCGTTGCTCGTCGGTTAACTCAAACTGTGCAACCGCAGACGAAATCATGGGAACAACGGCATGAACAAAATCAGACCGCTACGAGGAGTGCGTCGCCTTGGCCGCCGCCCGAACAGATCGCCGCAATGCCCAACCCTCCGCCAAGTTTGCGCAACTGGTTGATCACCGTGCCGACGATGCGCGCGCCGGAGGCGCCGATCGGATGCCCCATCGCGACCGCACCGCCAAACTTGTTAATTTCGGCTTCGTCGAGACCGAGCCGGCGCGCCGCGGTGATCGCGACAGTCGAGAAGGCTTCGTTGATTTCCCAAACGGCGATGTCGCCGGGAGTGAGACCGGTGCGGTCGAGAAGCTTCCGCGCCGCCATCGCCGGCGTCAAAGCGATGTAGGGCGAGTCCCATGCGACGGTCGCGTGATCGACGATCGTCGCGAGCGGTGCGTGGCCGTGGGCGGCGGCATATTCGGCATCCGCGATGATTAGCGCGGCGGCGCCGTCGTTCACGCCGGGCGCGTTCCCGGCAGTAACGGTGCCATTACGTTCGAGCGGCCGCAACTTCGCCATCGCTTCGAGACTTGCGTCGCCGCGAACCGCTTCGTCCCGGTCGATCACCGCGTACGGTTGATCGCCGGTAACAAACGGCGCGTAGGCCGCGTAGTCGAGCGTAAACTCCTCCGACGGTTCGTGCTCCCAGACGGCGCTCGTCGCACCCACCCCGGCGGGAACGCGCACGCGACCTTGGCGCGGCAGGCGCTCGACGACGACCCGGTCCTTGGCTTTCGTCGCAACCTTCACCGGAACGATTTCGTCCTCGAACTGCCCCGCCGAGTGCGCGGCGCCGGCGCGCCGATGGCTCTCGTAGGCGAAGTGGTCTTGTTCTTCGCGCGAAAGCCCCAGCTCGTTGGCGACCTTGCTTCCCTGCGTCGCCATCGTCATCGGGAAATACTGATCCCACAGCCCGTCGTAGATCATCGCGTCGATGAGCGCGCCGTCGCCGAAGCGATAGCCGAAGCGCGCGTCGCGTAAGAGATATGGCGCGTTCGACATCGACTCCATGCCGCCGGCCGCGATCAGCGCATTGGCACCCGCATTGATCGAGCGCATCGCATTGACAATCGCCAGCATCCCCGAGGCGCAGACTTTGTTGACCGTATCGGCCGTCACCGTTTTTGCCAGTCCCGACTTGAAAAGCACTTGCCGCGCCGGGTTCTGGCCGACACCGGCCTGCAGCACTTCGCCGAACGTCACGTGTTCGATATCCGAAGGGTCGACGCCGGCGCGCTCGATCGCAGCCGTCAAAGCGACGGCGCCGAGCGTCGTAGCCGAAAGCGGAGCGAGCGCTCCCCCGAGCTTGCCGAAGGGCGTCCGGGCCAGGCCGAGGACGACGGCTTTGGAGTCTTTTTTCATAGCATCCGTTCATTTCCAGGCGCCGCATTCAAACTTCCTTTGTGCCTGAGCGGGATCAGTGCCGGAGCGGGATCGGGCAACTATCGCATTCGAACTGAATCGTCACGTGCGCGATGCTAAAGTGCTCCTGCGCGCACTCGGTGATTTCGCGCAGCACGTCGGCCGCTTCGCTCAGGCGCCGGTCGTCGAGCAACACGTGCGCCGAAAGCGCGCGCGACCCGCTGCCGATCGACCAGACGTGAAGATCGTGAACGCCGCAAACGCCGGCGATCTTTTCGAGATGACCCGTGAGATTTCGAGCGTCGACGTCGCCGGGTACGCTTTCGAGCAGCACGTCGGTGGCATCGCGGAGCACGCGAACGACGCCAACGACGATGATGCCGGCGACGAAGAGCGAGAGCAGGGGATCGATCCACGCGGCCCGCGTCACGGCAATCGCGACGCCGCCAAGTATGACCGCCGCTCCGCCAAGTGCATCGCCGAAGACGTGAAAGAGCACCGCCCGCACGTTGAGATCGCGCCTGCCGTCGGCGCGCAACAGCAGCGCCACGCCCCCGTTGATCGCAAGCCCGATGGCGGCGACGAGGATCATCAGGCTCGTTCCGGGCTCTACCGGCAGCGCGAAGCGTCGCGCGGCCTCATAGACGATCGCGATCGTCGCGACAAATAAGAGGCTTCCGTTGACGAGCGCCCCGAGCACCTCGATCCGGCCGTAGCCAAACGTGCGCCGAGGATCGGCCGGCCGGGCGGAGCCGATCGCCGCCAACAGCGCG
Organism: Candidatus Acidiferrales bacterium; assembly: GCA_035484815.1. Taxonomy (GTDB): domain Bacteria; phylum Vulcanimicrobiota; class Vulcanimicrobiia; order Vulcanimicrobiales; family Vulcanimicrobiaceae; genus Cybelea. Next base: position 59,511 of record DATHOO010000046.1, on the reverse strand, counting down.
AGGGCAAGCGCAAGCACATCGGTGCAGACGTGAACGGCATCGCTGGTCAATGCGAGGCTCCGTGAGGCCACGCCACCCCAAAACTCGAGCAGCGCAACCAACGCCGTCGCGAGCAGCGCCGCAACTAACCGGCGGCGGACGCGCACCGTTACTCTAGGCGCTGCCCGCGCGCAACGCGAGCGCGAGCAGCATCGCACCGAAGAGAACGAACGTCTTGCTTTCGGCCTCCTTCAGCGTTGCGCAATCCCATCGCGCGCCCGCGTTCGGAAGCGGCTCGAGCTGCGGCAAAAGACGCGGCACGCGCTCGCAATATCGGTCGAACTCCTCGCCAAACTGCGAACGCAGAAAGGCCTCCTCATGCGGAATGATCGTCGCGTAGATCGCCGCCATCGTTGCGAGCGAACCACCAGCCAGCGCGCGGCGCCCGCACGGCGAGTTTTTGCCGGTGAATGCAATCGAGAACCCCAGTGCCGTGATGAAGTTGCCGAGATAGAGCGGATTGCGGACGTATGCATATGGTCCGCCGGTCGCCAGCGCCGGCGCGGTCACGACGTCGTCTCGGGTCGTTGTGCCCGAATAACCGACGGCCCAACAACGCAGCAGCTCGCCGGCGAAGGCGAGCGGAAGCCCGAGTGCAACGCTGCGCGCGCTCGGACGGCCGCGCAGCGCCAGCATCGCCGCCGGCAAACCAAGCAAGAGCCCGCGATTCTTGAAGACAAAGCTCTGAAAATTCATGAGGTGGGGCTAGGGTTTTGCGCAACCGCCCGCGCGGCCTCGTAAACGTCGCGCAGCGAGCGTAGCAACGGGATCTGGGGCGCCCAGCCCGTGCGCGAGCGAAGTTTCTCGGGCGCGCCGACAGAGAGTGGGACGTCGGCCGAACGGACCCGCAGTGGATCCTCTCGCACTTCAACCGGCACACGCGCGATCGCGATCAGCTCGCGCAACACGTCGCGAATCGTAACGGCTCGTCCGCTGCAGACGTTGTAGACCTCGCCGCGTTCGCCGCCGCGGGCGAGCGCGACGTACGCTGCGGCGACGTCGCGCACGTCGAGAAAATCTCTCGCCGCGTTGAGGTTGCCAACCAAAAGTTGCGGCGCTCCGCCGCCGGCGATCCGGGCTAGCTGTGCCGCGAGCGAGGCGACGACGAAGTCTTCGCGCTGTCCCGGACCAATGTGATTGAATGCTCGCGCGATGACGACGTCGGTGCCGAAGCTGCGCGCCTCACTCAATAACATCGCTTCGGCCGCGGCTTTACTCGCGCCATACGGGTTGCGCGGGCGCAGATCGAGGCTCTCACGCAGCGGATATTCGCCTGGATCGCGCGCGCCGTAAACTTCAGCCGAGCTGGCAAAAACGATGCGCATCGGCGAATCGGCGTAAGCTCGCATCGCCTCGGCCAGTCGCGCGGTCCCCATTGCGTTAATCTCGTAGGTTTCAACCGGCGCGCGCATCGCCTCGGGCACAAACGTCTGCGCAGCGAGATGAAAGACGACGGTTGGCTTGAACGCTTCAAGTGCGCGGCGCAGCGTTCGAGCGTCGCGTACGTCAACCACGCAGTCGCGCTCGGGGCGGTCGTTGGGTCCCCCGCAGGCGAAGACCTCGACGCGTTCCGCGTGGAGCGCATCGACGAGATATCGGCCGACAAACCCGTTCGCGCCGGTTACGAGCGCACGCACATCTGTGCTCCTACGCGTGCGCCGGCGACGAGAGACGCTCGAGATCCGCCTCGACCATCATCGCGACCAGTTCCTCGAAGCCGACGGTCGGCTCCCAGCCGAGCGCGCGCTTGGCTTTGCTCGCATCGCCGATCAACTGGTCGACTTCGGCCGGACGCACAAAACGCGGATCGACGACGATGTAAGGCTCGTACGATCCAAGCCCGGCCGCCTCGAAGGCAACGCGCACGAAGTCACGCACGCTGTGCGTGCGTCCCGTGGCGATGACAAAATCGGCGGGCGCCGGCGGCTGAAGCATCATCCACATCGCTCGAACGAAATCGCCGGCATAACCCCAATCGCGTTGCGCGTCAAGATTTCCGAGGCGAAGCTCCGAAGCGCGGCCGAGTTTAATGCGCGCGACGCCGTCGGAGATCTTTCGCGTCACGAACTCCTTACCGCGGCGCGGACTCTCGTGGTTAAAGCAGATGCCGCTGGATGCATAGAGCCCGTACGACTCGCGATAGTTGACGGTAATCCAGTGACCGTAGACCTTCGCGACGCCGTAGGGACTACGCGGGTAGAAGGGTGTCTCTTCGTTCTGGGGTGACTCGACGGCATTGCCGAACATCTCGGAGCTCGAAGCCTGATAAAAGCGAATCGCCGGATTGACCTGCCGGATCGCTTCGAGCATGCGGGTGACGCCGAGGGCCGTGAACTCCCCGGTCAACACCGGCTGGCTCCAAGAAGCGGGCACGAACGACTGCGCCGCGAGATTATAGATTTCGTCGGGGCCCACCTCGTAGACGATCGAGGTCATCGAGCTTTGGTCGAGTAGATCGCCCGAGAAAATTTCGAGGTCGCCGACGATGTGCTCGATTCGCTCGTGAACCTCGGTGCTCGTGCGCCGAGTCATACCGACGACGCGATAGCCTTTCGCCAGCAACAGTTCCGCGAGATACGACCCGTCTTGTCCCGTGATCCCGGTAATCAGCGCCGTCTTTTGCACCGTGCGCTACGCTCGGGAACGCGCGCGCAGGCGCTCCGCCAACGTCACCGCGATGAAGGCCGCGACTTCGCTCGGCAGCGTTCCGCGGCCGAAACCGGCATCGTATCCAAGCTCGCTCGCCAAACGATTGGTCACCCGAGGTCCTCCGCAAATCAACACGACGTTGTCGCGGACGCCCTGCGCCTCGAGCAGCTCGCCGAGCGCGGTGAAGTTTTTGATGTCGCTGCCCTTTTGCGTGACCACCTGCGACGCGAGAAGCGCGTCGATGCCGCGTTCTTGGGTGAAACGTACGAGCTCTTCGATGGCGACCTGGCTGCCGAGATTGAACGTCTCGAACGAGTGATACCGCTCGAGTCCATAGTTGCCTTTATATCCCTTCATGTTAAGAATCGCGTCGATACCGACGGTGTGGGCGTCGGTACCGATGCAAGCCCCGGCCACGCGGACCTTGCGACCGATTCGCTCCGCTACGAACGCGTCGATCTCTTCCATCGACATCGCGTGCTCTCGCGCCGATGGAGCATGGACGCTCTCGACGTCGATGGCCTGCGGCGTGCTCGCATAGAGTACGAAGAACGAAAAGCCCGAGGCGACCCGGCGTCCGTCCACGACTTGCACGTCGGCGAAGCCCATTTTGCCGGCGAGCTGGCGCGCGGCCTCGTCGGCGGCTTCGCTCCACTCGACGGGCAGCGTGAACGAGAGTTGCACTTTGCCGTCGTTCTCGGTATCGCCGTAAGGCTTGACGAGCTTTGTCATACCGGCAGCCTCGCCGAGAGAAGCGACTCCTCGAACGGGTTGAAGTAATCGGCCTCCCGGACGAAGACGCCCTCGAATCCCCTTCCGCCGTCGGGCGTGCGAGCGACGTCGGCGAAGGTTGCACCCTCGATGGCATGCATCAGGCCCATCGCCGCCACTCGCTCGAGCAACGCTTCGCATCCGTTCAGTACGGCCTGTGCGCGCCGTTCGATCGCGCCGCCGGGCCGGAGAACGATTTCGTCGCCGAAGTGACGGGCGGTATTCATCACGTAGCGCGCGTTCTCGAGCGAGAGCGCGCGGTCTCCGAGGAACGGCGTGTGGATCGCTTCGGTGAGCATGCCGCAGAGATGGATGCTCTGTCCGGTCATCACCGAGGTGAGGTTGAACATGGCGTCGATGAGATGGCCCTTGAAGACGTCGCCGGTCATGTGCTTGGTGGGAGGCATATACTTCAATGCCGCGTTGGGAAAGATCTCGCGCGCCAGCTGCGCCTGCGCAACCTGATAGAGGAAGCTGTCCTCCAAGTCGGGATTGATTTCGTACGCATCGCCCAGTCCGATTTGGGAATCGGTCAAGCCGGCGCGATGCGCGAACTCCTCATTGATGAACTGGGACGCCAAAACCGCGGGAGCCTGGTCGACGGCGTCAGCCGTCGTGAGGTAGTTGTCCTCGCCGGTGTTGATAATGATCCCCGAGTATGCGTTGAGCATGCGGCTGAAGTGCTGGTCGATGAACGTGCGCTTCATATTGATATCGCGAAATAGTATTCCGTACATCGAATCGTTGAGCAGCATGTCGAGACGCTCCAGCGCCGCCATCGCGGCGATCTCCGGCATGCACAGGCCGCTGGCATAGTTGGTCAGCATCACGTAGCGGCCGAGCCGCTCGCTAATCTCGTCGAGGGCAGCCCGCATGATTCGAAAGTTCGCTTGCGTCGCATACGTGCCCCCGAAGCCTTCGGTCGTTGGGCCGAACGGAACGAAATCGAGCAGCGATTGACCGGTCGAGCGAATTACCGCGACGACTTGCGCGCCGGCCTCAGCCGCGGCAACGGCGGCGGTCCGATCCTCGTAGATGTTCCCGCTCGCGACGATCACGTAGAGTAACGGCGGCGGCAGCTGCGGCAGGCGCGCGAGGCGCGCGGCGCGTTCCTCGCGCTGTGCGGCAATCCGAGCGAGCGCGTTTGCCACGTGCGGGCGCAGCGCGCCACGAGCTGCGCTGGCCGGCGTCTCGCCGAACTCTGCGATGCTGTACCGTCCCGCCCCGACGGCTTCGGCGAGGGTTAACGGGTCGAGACCCGTTTCGGCAACCGCCTTCCCGAAAGCGATCGCAACTCCGTGGCCACGCTCGCCGGGCGCGATTGAATCCACGATTGCGTTGGGCAGCGGAATCTCTTCGGGCGTGATGCCGTCGACGCCGAGCAGGCGCAGCACCGCACGCTCGACCGAGACGGTCGAGTGCGCGGTGATGAAGGCTTCAACCGGCGCGACGATGGCGGCCGCCAGCGTCCGGCAGCGATCGACGCCGGCTCGATCGATTCGGAGTTCCATGGTGCCGTCTATCTTACCGGAGCGCGAGATATGCGGCAATTCCGTCCCGCCAGGACGGCATTGCGATGCCCAAACGGGCGAGGTTGGCGTTTTCCAGGGCCGAGAAGCGCGGGCGCACCGCGGGCGCCTTCCATTGATCGGCGGCTATCGGCTCGATGGAGACCGCGGCACCCGCTTGAGCAATGGCCTCCGCCGCGAAATCGTACCAGCTCACGGGGCCGACGTCGGCGATGTGATAGAGTCCGTACGATTCGCTCTCGATCAGACGGCGCAGCGCTTGCGCGAGATGGCCCGCAAACGTCGGCGATGCCACGACGTCGGCGACCACCCGCATCGGTTGCGCACGAGATTGCTGCGCGAGCACGCGTTCGATGAAGGGCGTGCGTCCGCTCGCATTGGTTGCACCGTAGAGGCCGCACGTCCGCACAACGAAAGCACGCGAGTGAAGGCGTTCGACGAGATACTCGCCGGCGAGCTTCGAAGTACCGTAGACTGAGAGCGGGTGCGGCGCGTCGCTCTCGTCGTACGGCAGCGTCGTCGAACCATCGAAGACGTAATCGGTGCTGATCGTAACGAAGAGCGCGCCGCACTCGTGCGCGGCCTCGGCCGCGGCGCCGACCGCAACCGTGTTGGCGGCGAAGGCGCGCTCGGGTTCACGTTCACAACGATCGACGTCGGCGAACGCGGCGGCGTTGAGCAGAACGTCGGGACGCACGTCGCCCAAAGCGGCACGAAGGTTCACCGTTTCCTCAAGCGCGAGTTCGTCGTGCGAGGGCGCGACGATCTCGCAATCAGCCCAGCGTCGGCGAACCTGCGTTCCTAGCTGTCCCGAGCCGCCGATCAGGAGAACGCGCTTCAAACAGTCGATCGCCGGCCGGCGGTGTGTCGCTGCAGGATTAACGAAAGGACGACGGCGATGGCGGCTATCGCGTTACCGACGACTAAAATCTCGACGACGGTCGCCAGCGACGTGTGGAACACGACGATCGCCGCAAGGGTACCGATTGTAGCGATCAAGAGCGGAACCGTGAACGCCAAGCGGTGTGTCGCGATGCCGTAGGCGGTCAGCGCGTTGGTGAGCGCGAGAAGCACCATCGCTAAACCGTACGTCACCAAAAGAGGCGCCGCCGCGTCGAACGCCCGTCCCACCAGCGCGTGCAGAACCTGGGTGCCGAAGTACCGGAAGACGAAGAGCCCGAAGATCGAAAGTCCCGCGAACATCAACAGACTTACGACCAAAACCTCCCGGGTCTCCGCACCGCGCGCATGGCGGTCGGCCGCCTGCGGAAGCAGCACGGTTGGAACGAAGCCGACCAAATAGAGCAGCGTCTTTCCGCCGAGTGAAGCCGCCGCGTAAAGTCCCGCCGAGTGCGCGTCAAAAAAGTGTTTCACCAAAACGACGTCGGCGGATCCCATGAGCGCCAACGAGATCGTCGCCGCGGCCGCGCCCGCGCCGGCGTTCATGAGGCGGCGCCAGTCATAGCGCACTCCACGCGGCTCGACGCTCGCATACCGCTGCTTCAAACGCGTTTGCAAGTAGATCAACGCGCAGAGCGGACCGATCAAAAATCCGACGATGCCGCCGCCTAGCTTCAATCCGACGGCGATCAACAATACGATGGCGCCGACTTTCGCGATACCCTCGATCGAATTGGATACCGAGTAGCCGACGAAATCCTGCGTACCCTGCGCAACCGCACGCAGTGCGCTGACGAAGAGCGCGATGCCGGAAAGCAGACCGACGATCGGAATCGACCAAACCGGCACGTGGAGGAAGCGCGCGAACGGGACCGCACCGCATAACGCCACGACGACATAAATCACACCGAGCTTGGCAAAGCCGCGGGTAACGCCGTCGGTTAATCCGCGGAGATGGCCGTCGTCGTGGAGCGCGCGAAACTCTGCACCGATCTGCGCGACGACCGGCGCGACGAAGGCCGCCGGCAGAGCGGCGATGAGCGCCGCGTTGATCAGTGCGTAGAGGCCTCCATAGACCGTTACGCCGAGCTGACGGCTGGCCACGGCGTGCGCGACGAAGCCGCACAGGTTGAGCACCATGCCGGCGGAGAAGACTAGCAGACTCTGCTTGAGCATCGCGCTCGCACGCAGCCGTTCGAGCCCGCGGCGGAGAACGAACGTCCCGGGCGGACTCATACTGCCGTTCATAGTAGCCTCGTTCTCATGGAGATCGAGCAATTACCTCTCGCCGGGGCCTTGGTGCTCACGCCGCGCACGTTTACCGACGAGCGCGGCTTTTTCCGAGAGACGTACGCGGTCGACCGCTATCGTAGATGCGGCATTGAGGAAACCTTTGTCCAAGATAATCTTTCCTTTTCGCACCGTAACGTCTTGCGCGGCCTACACGGCGACGCGCGCTTAGCCAAACTCGTCAGCGTGATACGCGGCAGCGCATTCGACGTCATCGTCGATCTGCGGCCGGGGAGCCCGAGCTATCGCCGCTGGCACGGGACGGTGCTGACCGCCGCCGGCGGAGCGCAGATTTACGTGCCTCGCGGCTTTCTGCACGGTTACCTCGCTTTGGAAGAGGAGACCACGTTCGCCTATAAGCAGAGCGCACCTTACGATCCGGAACATGAATTCGCGATTGCATGGGACGACCCGGATCTAGGGATCGAGTGGCCGCTCGCCGGACGGCGGCCGATCCTTTCCGAGCGCGATGCCGGCGCTCCCAGCCTGCGCGCGCGTTCGCGCGTTAAGGAAGCGTAACAAACGCGGGTCAGCCGAGGTAACAGCCGCTAGAGGAACCGAATCGAAAGGGGATGGCATTCCGTGATCAGAGCGACGAAGCTCTGGTTTATCGAGTGCGTTCCGGGGAAAGGGAGGTCTTCGGCGTGCTCGTAGATCGTTACAAACGCGGTATCGCGAACTTTATCGGCGCAACCGTGCGAAACTCGTCCGAGAGTGCGGACCTTTCGCAGGAAACCTTTTTGCGAGCCTACGCGCATATCGGAACGTTCAATCCCCAACTCGGGAAGTTTTCGACGTGGATCTACCAGATCGCGCGAAACGTCATTCGGACCCATTTGGCGAAGTCGTTACGCGCGCCGCAGTTGCAGCAACTGCCCGAAGACCAATCGCTCGAGAGCGCGCTTCCGGATCTCTCGCCGCAGGCCGATCCGGCAGGCGGTGTTCTGCGCGAAGAGGCCGAGCGCGAACTGCGCGCGGCGCTTGCAGAGCTGCCGGAACGCACGCGAACGGTCTTGGCGCTTCGCTATTTCGACAGCATGGAGTATCAGACGATCGCGAGCACGCTCGGACTCTCGCTAGGGAACGTAAAAACGCTGATCCACCGTGGCAAGATCGCACTTACGAAGAAGATGCGCGAGCGCGAGCGGCGCGCGAGCGGCTCGTTGGAAAACTCCGCTCCAAAGGGAGGTTCGCGTGCGCTGCTCCTCGTGTGAGCCGCTGCTCGCCGGATATCTCGAGAGGACCCTGCGACGTCGCCAAGCGTTACGAGTTGCCGAGCATCTTCGCGGGTGCCGCGCTTGCGAAGGTTTTTTGCGCGAGTTGCGCGTCGTCGACGCGCTGTTGACGACGGCCCGTCCGCCCGGCAGCGTCGCTCCCAACTTTACCGCCAACGTTCTCTCCGCAACCCACGGGAAGTCGGCCCGTTCACCCCGGCGCGTTCCGCTTCTGCTTCCGCTCGCGCTCTATCTCGTCGCCGCCTGGGCGCTCGCCGCGTTCGCCGCGCTGCGGTCGAATCAGCTTCTCGCCGCCGGCGCGGCGTTGGTCGAGAATCAGCAGCGCAACGCCGCTGCGCTCGGCGCGGCAATTCGAGCTCTTGCTCCGGCCACGCCGGTGGCGGCCGCCGCCGTGACGGTCGTGCTGCTGGTCGACGTTCTTCTGCTCGCCGCGCTCCTCTACGGCTACCACCGCGTGCGACCGGCGCTGGCGATCTATCTCGAGCGGGGACCGCGGGCATGATCGGTCGGTTGCTTGCGGCCGCGGGACTCTGCCTGGCCGCCGTGTTGATGTTCGGCGCTCCGGCGCTGGCCGATACGCAAGCCGTCTATCACGGCGGGACCTACTTTGGATCGGTCGTCGTTGAGCCCGGCCAAGTCGTTGACGGCGACCTCACCGTCGTCTTTGGCGATGCCACGAACGCCGGTATCGTCGAAGGCGACGTCACCGTGATCGGTGGGAACTACGATCCCCGCCCGGGAGGCGTCGTGGCGGGTCGAGTCACGCAGGTTGGCGGAACGCTCACGCAGAGCGTCGTCCCCTGGGCACCCAGCGATTCGGGCTACAACCCGTTCCTTCCCGATCACCGGCTGCTCTGGCGGCTATCTTGGAATCTTCTCGCGCTGCTCGTCTTCCTCATATTCCCGCTGCGCACACGAATGGTACTCGATCGGCTCGAGCGTCATCCCGGGCTCTCGGTGGCCGCCGGTTTGCTCGGCTGCGTCGCGGTGATTCCGCTAGCGGTCTTGCTCGCGATTACGATCCTCCTCATCCCGTTGATTCTGCTCGAGTTCGTCTTCGTTCTCGCGGGCGTCTTTTTGGGTACCGCGGCGCTTGCGCTACTCATCGGTCGCCGCCTCTGCGAGTTGCTCAGCCCTTCGACGACGCCGTCGCCGCTGGTCGCGCTGCTCGCCGGCTTGGCGCTGATCACCGCGGCCGAGCTCGTGCCGGTCGTCGGTACACTTGTACTTATCTTCGTCGGCCTCATCGGTTTGGGCGCGACGATGCTTTCGTTCGCGGGCGGCGCGTTTCCGAGAGACATAAGCGGACCCCCGGTGCCGTCCGCATAAATGTAGAGCATGTCTACGATCTCGCGGTCCGCGCAGTTTGCCGAGCGCACTGCGCGTTTGCGGGCCTCGACGATTCGTGAGATGCTCAAGGTCACGCAGCAGCCCGACGTGATTTCCTTCGGCGGCGGTCTGCCGGCGCCCGAGCTCTTCCCAACTGCTGCGATTGCAGAGGCCGCCCGTGCGGTGATGGAGCGCTACGGTGCCGCCGCGCTTCAATACAGCGTGACCGAGGGCATTCCCGAAATGCGCGTTTGGCTCGCCGAACGACTGACGCGCCGTTTCGGACGAATCTTCGATGCCGATAGCGTCACTATCGTCAATGGATCGCAGCAAGGACTCGATCTCGTCGGGAAGATCTTTCTCGATCCGGGCGACCACGTCGTGATGGAAGATCCGTCGTATCTTGGCGCGATTCAAGCCTTCGACGCGTACGAGGCGCGTTACCTGACGGTCGATACGGACGAAGATGGATTGATCCCCGATTCGCTCGAGCGTTTGCTACAGCACGCCGATCCGTTCCCGAAGTTTCTCTATCTCGTTCCAAACTTTCAAAATCCCACCGGACGCACGCTCGCGGGCCGCCGGCGCGAAAGTGTCGTTCGCATCTGCGAGCACTTCGGTCTGCCCGTCGTGGAAGACGATCCCTACGGCGAACTGCGATTCGAGGGGACCGACTTGCCGCCGCTCGTTTCGTATCAAACGACGGCGTCGATCATCTATTTAGGCACCGGTAGCAAGATCATGGCGCCGGGCATGCGAATCGCGTGGCTGGTCATCGCCGACGATGAGATTCGCGAAAAGATCGTGCTTGCCAAACAAGGCGCAGATCTTCACAGCGGAACTTTCGCGCAATACGTCTTTCACGAGTATGCCTCGGGTGGCGACGCCTTCGATGCGCACGTCCGCAAGATCGCCCAAACCTACGCGCATCGGCGCGGCGTGATGTCCGACGCGCTCGCAGAGTTCATGCCCGACGGCGTGCGCTTTACGCGTCCCGCCGGCGGAATGTTCCTCTGGGTGACCGTCCCAGGGGTCGACACCACCGAGCTGCTGCGAATCTCGGCTCGATCGAAAGTCGTCTTCGTACCGGGAGTCAACTTCTATCCGGCACGAAACGTACATGATGGAATGCGGCTAAACTTTTCCAACGCTTCGGAGAAGAATATCCAGGCGGGCGTCGAACGGCTTGCCCACGCCATTAGGCTGTACCATTCATAGAGGAGCCCACGCGCGTGGCAGAAGGCTTAGTCGTCGGCATCTTTCCGGAAGCGGATCCCAAAGCGCTCGAAAGCGCTCTCTCGGCGCAGCAGCTCGACCTGAGCAAGGTGAAGGTCGTTAGCTCCGTGTTGCCTTCCGGCGACGCCGAAGCATCGCAACTCGAGTTCGTCGACGTCATCGAGGATATGGAAGCGAACTCGCTCTCCGACGACATGACGCAGGGTGTTGGAGTCTGGGACGAGACCGGCACCAACGTGCCGGGAATCGGCGGGCGGCAGGCTACGCTGGGAGAGTTCGCGCACCCTGAGAACGCTTCGAGGCGTTACTTCGCAGCCTTTCCGATTCCATCGGACGAGGTCGACAACTTTGGCGACGCCGTCAACGAGGGACGCGCGGTCGTGCTCTATCCCGACGCCGGCACGAACGCGCAAGCGATCGCCGCGGCATTCAAGGCGGCGGGCTTGCGCAACGTGCGGTCCTACTGAGGTTTCGTCAGCGGCGAAGAGAGTCTGTTTCGCGTTCATCTGGCTCCTCGCGAGCTGCACGTCGACCACACACTACGACTACACGCATTTACCTTCCGGATATCATTGGCGCGCGGTCTACGATCGAGCAACGAACTCGGTGGTTTTCTACGGCCAGGATCCGCTAACGAACGAAACGGTATACGTGGGACCCGATAGCCGATTTTTCATCTTCCATCATGCCGGCCCGATTGGTCGCAATGACCTCAGGCTGCATTGGTATCCGCACGATGCCCGATAAGCAGGGGCGCCCGGTGCGGCGCGTCATGATCACTGCCGCCGGGACCGTCACGGCGCAATCGCTGATCAAGGCACTGCGCGAGGATGGCCGGGTCGACTTTATTGCAGCCGGCGACATGGACGCGCTTAACGCGACGCGCGCCTTCGTCGATGAGTTCGTCCTGCTTCCGCGGGCCGGCGCCGGCGATTTTGCGCAGCGATGCGCCGAGGCAGCCGCGCGCATGCAGATCGATCTGCTCGTGCCGCTGATCGTCGAGAGCGAGTTCCCACCGATCGACGCGCAGCGCCCGCTCTTCGATTCAATCGGCTGCCGCCTCGTGTTACCGCCGCGCGAAATCTTCGAGCGCACCGGCGACAAACTCGAGTTCGCGAGTTTCCTGAGCGAGATCGGCATTCCGGGGCCGGCAACGCAACGCTACGCGGCTGCGATTACCGTCGACCACTTCCCGGTCTATCTGAAACCGCGACGCGGCTCGGGTTCGGTCGGCACGGCGCGCGTCGAGAGCTTGCACTCACTGCATGAAACCGCCGGCGGCCGAAGCGACCTGATCGTGCAAGAGGCCGTTGCCGGTACCGAGTTCACCGTGGACTGTTTCGCGGCAGCGCCGGGCCGAGTCGTGGCGGCGGTGCCGCGCGAACGCATCGCGATCAAGGCCGGCGTCTCGGTGAAGGGACGCACCTACCGCCATCCCGCGATCGAAGCGATCGCGCGCGAGGTGGTCGAGCGGAGCGCGCTGCACGGACCGGCCAACGTGCAAGGGATGCTTCGAGCCGATGGAAGCTTCTCGATCATCGAGATGAACCCGCGGTTCTCGGGCACGCTTGCGCTTACGACGGCGGCGGGAATCAACTTCGCGTCGCTGCTGATCGACCTCGTGGAAGGCACACCATTACCGGATCTGCTGGGCCGCCATAAAGACGGCGTGACGATGATGCGTTACTGGAGCGAGATTTTCGAGGACCGCGAGGGCACCATGCGCTTAGGAACCTCCCTTGAGCCGCGTCAAGCCGACGAAGCTCGCCTGTTTCCAAAACTCGAAACCGAAGGCCGCGCTCACGAACGGATGATAGAGCCATTCGCGGCGCCGATCACGGAGTAATCCGTAAACGGCCATCACCGCCGGGAAGACAAAGCTGACGGAATAGAAGGGCCAAAGATAGGCGCGAGAACGATGCGCGCGGCTGCGCGTCCGCAATCGCCCCCAGACCGGTATCGCCGAGTCGGTCATGCGAGCGCGAAAGCGGGGCCCGAATTTGCGTAATGCATCGCCGATACCGCCGACCGTGTGATGCTCGAGAGCGGCGCGTCCCACAAAAGCAAGCTCGCAACCGTCGTCGAGCAACGCCTCGACCGGTGCCACATCGTCTTCGTCGGTTCCCGCCGGCTTGCGATAAGGCAGGCGAATCGTGAAGCCCTGCGCCAGCGCGATCAGCGGGCGCGGGCCCGATGCAAAATCGTAAATGACGTAGTCGGCGGTCCGCCGTCTCACGGAGTACGTGCGATGATATGAAGCCGGCGACGTTGCGCCCCCGTAGATGAAGTGATTGAACGGGTCGCTAAAGGCGTTGAAGTAACGGGTCGTCCGGCCGTCCCGCGCGGTGCTGACGAGACTCGGGAAGGCGGCGCCGACATTGGGATCTGCAAACGCGCGCGCCATCTTCTCGAGAAAGTCTTCGCTGGAAAAAGCATTGTCGGCGGCGAGCCACATGGCGACATCGCCGGTAGCTCTCCCTAACAGCATTCCCGCGCCGGGCTCGGCACGCCCGATCGGATTGTGAAAAACGCGAGCACCGAATGCGCTCGCGATCGCAACCGTCTCGTCGCTCGATCCGCCGTCGGCGACGAGCAGCTCGATCGCTTCGGGTGGATAGCGCTGGCGCTGAATCGAATCGAGCACCGCCCGCAGACGCCACGCTTCGTTCAACGTCGGAAGCAGCAGCGAAAAACGGAGCGGCTCGCCCGTCGTCACACGTCAACCTTCGCGCCGCCGGCGTCGGCCGAACGTATCGCCGCTTCGATCACGCGCACGACGCCCGCGCCAAACGCACCATCGGAGCGAGGCGGCGAACCGCTTCGAATGGCCGCGGCAAAATCCGCAACCAATTTTGCGAGCGCTTCGCGATTGTCGATCAGCGGAACGTGCACATCTCCGAGACGATACGAGACCATCTGCTGCTCGAGCGTCGAGCTCGACGGATCGAGGACGACCCCTTTGTCGTAGATGTAAATTTTCTCGGTCGGCTCGAGGTCGTCCCAGACCGCCATCTTGCGGCTCCCCGAGACCATCGTGCGGCGAACCTTGACCGGCGAGAGCCAGCTCAGGTGCACGTGCGCGAGGCAACCGCTCGGGTACCACATCGTTAGAAAGGCGACATCGGGAGTCTTTGCGTGCACGCAACTTCCGAGCACGAGCGCCACCGAGCTCGGCATGTCGTCTAAAAGGTAGTTAATGGTCGCGATATCGTGCGGCGCGAGGTCCCAAAGGACATTGCTTTCCTGAAAGAGACCGAGATTAACTCGAACGGAATCGATGTAGTAGACCTTGCCCAGATCTCCGGCCTCTCGCAGCGCGCGCAGCTTCTCGGCCGAGCCGGTATAAAGGAACGTGTGATCGGCTAGAAGGCAAAGACCGGCGCGCTGGGCACGCTCGCAGAGGTCTTGCGCGTCCCGGAAGGTCTCCGCGAGTGGCTTTTCGACGAGCACGTGCTTCCCGGCCTCGATCGCGCGCACCGCCAGGGGGTAGTGCGTGCGCGGCGGCGTCGCCAGCGCCACCGCATCGACCCGCGGGTCCTCGAGTGCGGCGTCGATTTCGGCGTAACCGGCGATCGAAGGATAAAAACGGGTTAGACGCTCGCGTCTGCCACGATCGGGTTCGATGACGCAGCGGACAGACCAGTCATCTGATGAGTAAAAGTTTCGGACCAGGTTGGGTCCCCAGTAACCCGCTCCGACCACGGCTACACCAAGCGGCGTTCGCTCCATGACTTGTGACCTGTTGCGTTAGGACAGATAGCTGCTATGCGCTGCTAACCGCTAGAGCCTTGGAACTTGCAAGCGCATCTACCACGAGATCGATCTGCTCATCGCTAAGCTCCGCAAACATCGGGAGCGAGAGTACTCGGTTGGCGCTGCGCTCGGTACGCTCGAACGAGCCGCGCCCTAAGCCCAGGTCCGCGTAGGCGGTTTGCAAATGAATTGGTATGGGATAGTGGACGGCCGTGGCAATGCCGCGCTCGCCCAAGATCGCTTGCACGCGATCGCGGTTCTCGAGCTCGATGACGTAGACGTGGTAGACGTGTCCTTCATCGTGCAAACGTTTCGGCGGCGTGATGCCGATCTCGGAAAGCTTCGCGTCGTACGCGTCGGCATGGCGCCTGCGAGCATCGTTCCAGCCATCTAAATACGGCAGCTTTGCGTCGAGAACCGCGGCCTGAAGTGCGTCAAGGCGGCAGTTATCTCCCTTGACGATATGCTCGTACTTCTTGGGCTGACCCAGATCGCGCAGCAAGCGCAGACGATCCGCAAGCTCGGGATCGCTGGTGAGGATCGCGCCGGCGTCGCCGTATGCACCGAGGTTCTTGCTGGGATAGAAGCTGAAGCAGCCGGCATCGCCAAAACTCCCGACGCGCCGCCCGCGCCAGCGTGCCCCATGCGCTTGGCTGGCATCTTCCACGACGCGCAGACCATGCCGCCGCGCAAACGTTTCGATCGCGTCCATCGGAACGGCCTGGCCGTAAAGGTGCACCGGCATGATCGCCTTTGTGCGCGGCGTCAGCGCGGCTTCAAGCAAGCCTGAATCAATCAAGTACGCATCGTCTGCCTCGACCAGCACTGGGCGCGCGCCGACCGCGGAAACCGCAAGCGCCGAAGCGATAAACGTATTGACCGGTATGATGACCTCGTCACCCGGACCGATTCCTAGGGCCTGTAAGGCGAGCTTGAGCGCCCCGGTCCCCGATTCAACGCCGATGCAGTAGCGCGCTCCGACATAGGTCGCAAAGTGCTCTTCAAAACGCGCCACCTCCGGGCCGAGAACGAAACTCTGGTTCTCCATCACCTGCATGATGCGGGGAACGACCTCGTCCCGAATCGTGCCGTACTGCGCGCGTAAATCTACGAATGGAACGCCCATGACTTACGCGCGCTTCGTCGGCTCGCGGACGAGTGCCTTCAAGAGGTAGATCGCGTACAGAACCCCTAGCGCTTCGGCAATCAACTGCAACAATGCGGTAACCTGCAGCAGGATCACGCGTGAAGGACCGCTCGAAACGAACCAGCCGTTGACCGTAGCGTCCACGCGCACGTGCGGCAGAACGTGCAACGCTGCGATCGCGGTCCACGCCCGATCGTAGCGTTCGTCGAGACGAAGGAGGCGCCCTGAATCGTTGCCGATGCTCACGACGTAGAGCCAAGACGCGAGGCGCGCAAAGGTTGCGGCTTGGACGTGCGCCGGCGGGGCGGGCGAACGATTCGGAAGCGCCGGCGTCTGCGCGATAAGGGCACATAAGCCTTCGCAGACGACCGATGCGACCGAAGCGGGAATCGGCAACCACGTAAACGCCCCCGCGCTCTCGAAGAGCGCTTGTCCCTGCGCTGCAGTCAACTTTCCGCGCACATAGACGAGCAGCCACGCGGGCGACTCGACCCGATATGGAAGGCGTGACTGCGTCATGGCACCGCCGAAGGCTTGCGCGAGATCGGGAACCTTGGCAAAAACGAGCCGCGCGTCGATCCAGGCGATTCGCGGATCGATCGAATCGCTCGCCGCGACGATCGGACGAACCGATGCATAACCCGGGACGTCGCCAAAGAAAAGATCGCAGGTGCCCAAACGCTCGCTGAGCGTAACGACGCGCGCTGCATCACACGTGGAAATCAGCGGCGTCACCGCATTGAGGAAACGAAACGCCTGTGGCGAGGCGCGAGGCGCGCGCACCTGCAACGATCGTGCAGCCAGTCCGATCTCGCCACGAGTGACCGAGACAAGCCAAGGCCGGTTTACGATCTCGGCGACACCGAGCGCGCGCAAGTCTTCGGTCTCACCCGATTGCTCGTAGCGCGCCAGCGCCATATCCACGGGATAGGTCGGAAAATACTGATTCAACGGCGCGACCGGACCTGGATAGAGATGTACGTTGGGATCGGCCCCGCCGCCGTCGCCGTTGCGTAAGGCCAGCGGCTGGAAGGCGGGCGAAAATGCGACGCGCGCAAAGGCCGGAGCGCGAATGTCGGGATGCGGATAGGCGCCCGCGCCGACCCAAAGATCGCTCGGTGGCCGCACCAGCCACAGAATTGGGAGTGCGACGCCGGCGGCCAGCGCGAGGTATCCTAGCTGCCAAACGCGTGCCACCGCGATGCTCGCGAGCACGATGACCACCGCCGCTAAGCAGCCGGCTAAATCGTACAGCTCGCGAAAAACGCCGCTTACCGGAACGTTTCGGACGATCCATTCGTAGGCACCGGCGAACGGTCCGTAGACTCCCAAGGCCGCTACATAAAGTGTGACGGCGGCGAAGAGCGCCCAGCCGGCGACTCGCGGCCGCCGCCCGAGAACCAAACCGACGAGCGCGAGCGCGAGCATTACCCATACTGCTGCGTTCGCGATGACGCCAAGGCGGTCGGCGTAGCCCGGGAAGTATCCGCCGAGACCGAGCAGGGCCACTGGTTCCAGCGATTGGTTGGTCTGCCACGTCACACTGTAAGGCGTCTGCAGAAGCGAGCCGCGCTCCGCAACGAGACCGATAATCGACGGCAGTGCGAAGAAGATCCCGGCCAGCGGCGGCTGCCATT
This sequence comes from Candidatus Acidiferrales bacterium, assembly GCA_035484815.1. GTDB lineage: Bacteria > Vulcanimicrobiota > Vulcanimicrobiia > Vulcanimicrobiales > Vulcanimicrobiaceae > Cybelea. The sequence continues at coordinate 41,996 of DATHOO010000046.1, read as the reverse complement.
TCTTCGTCGCGACCGCAAAGATTACGAGCGCCAACATCGCCAGTATGAAAAGCTGCAGCTGCGCTTGGATCAGCGCGATCCACAACGTAAGGCGAAGCGTTGAAGCATGCGCGCCGCGCGTCATCTCGGTTATCAGTCCCAGGACTGCGCCGTACGCGAGCACCATGACGAGATGTCCCGCGACGACCTCGTTATAGACCCACGGGTTGAAAACCGCGAAGAGTCCGATTCCGAGCGCCGCCGGCAGCGCGGCGTTCCAGCGTAACGCCGCGCGCATCGCGCACGCCGTGCAAACGTATCCGGTAAGGGCGGCGAAGAGGAAGAGTGCAGCCAGCGGGCCGGCGATCCACATGGCAGCGGCGATGGGCGGTCCGATCAGATACGTCGTTGGATGCGGATTGGGAGTACCGAAGCCCGTGGATAGCCATCCTTGCACCGATTCGTCGAGGAACGATCCGATCGCGGTCCGATCGATCGGCCAACTCCAATCGTGACGAAGGGTCGGTATACCTTTGGCGACGATGAAAGCGCCAAAAACGAGTGCAGCCGCAAAGGCCACCAGCCTCGTTATTCGCGTAGCCGCCGGCACTCCACGGCGATGCAGACGACCGCCACGCCGGCGGCCAGGTATGCTGCGACTGCCAATGGTTCCGCGTAGACGTGCGGTAAAAGGCTAGCGGCTACTAGCAGCGCCGCGGCAACGACGGCCGCCGAGCTGGCCGCGCGTTTGAAGACGAGGGCCTGGGCGAGTTCATCAAACCACGTCCGGAACTGCTCGAAGCGTTGCTTCAGGAAGAGACCGGCCGGGGTGGGAGCGATAAGCAGAGCAGCAAAGAACACGCCCGCAAGGATCATCAGACGATACGCAATATTGGCAGCGCCGCCCGCGAGATCGGCCGGGAGCATCGCGGCGAGCACGAGCGCGAAGACCCCGATGGCCACGGCGTATCGCGCGGTCGCCTCGACTCGGCCTCCGCGAATGAGCACCGAGTTGAGCGCCGCGAGGTTTCCGCTGCGGATGAGCACCGCTAAACCGACGATCCCGAAGCAGACGGCGACGAGGATCGTTTCCGCGCCCGGATCAGAGACCAGCATCGCGGCGAGGCCGATGAGGAGTGCGACGGTTACGAAAAACGTGAGGAATGCCGGGAACGGCTGCGTCGCCGGCGGTGGATCCTCGGCAGGAAGAAAACGCTGAATTGCCAGTGCAATCGCCGCAAAGATCGCGGCCAAATATGCCGTCGTGGCCAAACGTTCGGCGGCGACACCTTGGAGCGTCGTAGCCAGGATGAGGGCGATCACCGCCGTGGCGGCCGCGATTCGCAGCGCGTGCCCTAGCACCCAACCGACGCTCGAAGATTTCAAGGATTTTTCGTCCGCACCGGCCACAAGTCGGGCGACCATGCAAGAACGATCATGATGATCAGCGCGATGACCGAGATCGCCCCCGAAATCACGTAAGGCAGTTGTCCGTTGAACTTCAGCGAGATCTGCCCGCCGTCGGGCAGGCTGGGAACGATCCAGCCGTTGTCGACACCGTCGACGATCACGTGCGGAAGCACCTGGCCGTCGTACGTGGCTTGCCACTCCGGATGATACGCTTCGCCGAAAACGAGCAGAAACGGCGTCGCCGTGCTCTTCGAAGTAACCTCGATGGCGGTCGGCGAGCGCCGTTGCCAAACCAGCCCAAAGTCGCGCGTTCGCGGCAACGTGACGGGATTGAGCGTCAGCAGACCGATCTTCACCTGCTTGTCGGCGCTGACGACCTTGTGCGTGCCACCGGTGAGAAATACCGGCGCACTACCGACCAGTCGGCCATCGATGCGGATGGGAAGCGACGTCAGCGACTGCGGCCGCCGGAGCGCGCGAGCCGGCATCGCATGCACCGCGTAGAAGAGCGTAGAGAATCGCGGGTGATTGCCGCGTCCGATGAGCCAGATCCCCACGACACGGCGTGAGACGTCGTTCCAATCGTTCGGGAACGCGTGCATGAAATTGATATCGAACGCGCCGTCACGTGCGATAGGAAAGAGTCGATAGAGAATGCGCCCGTTACGGTCGGAGAGGGCGATCGCAATCGAAACGCCTCGGTTCGCGGTGCCGGTAACGCTGCCCATCACCTCTGGGTCGCCGGTAAGGCCGGCCCGAGGATTCGTCAGCGCGACCGAAGTGAACGACGGATCGGCCGCACCGGAACCTGCTGCGACCGATGCAGCGGCGATTCGCGTAAACGAGAGGTCCGGCGCGACGGCCGCGGAGATCACGCCCGGTCCGAGATCGCTACGTTCGCCGTTGCCGGGATGGAAGGTGAAGTCGACGTCGTTCCAACCCGGATGCAGATCGAGCGTGAACGCGATCGCCGTGGGAACGGGCCCGTCGAGATGATCGATTGCATCGAACTGCTGCGGCCCCGCGGGCGGCCCCGGCAGGGCGACGCTCTGTGGCGCTCCTCCTTTCACCGTGACCGTCAACGTGCCACCGATCTGCAGACGGCTGACGCGCATCGCAACGCGGGAGCGAACGCCGTTGCCGCCCGGCACGAAAACGCGCACGTGGGAATCGCGAGCGAAAAGGAACCACGATACCGGATCGCCCCGTTGCCACTCGTAGGCTGTCGGATCGGAACGATACCATTGCGCCGGCATCAGAATCGGGGACGTGGCTATGACGCCGTCACCGAAGACATACGGCAGCGTGGTAGAGAGCGTCGCCGGAAACGCGCCACGATAGGCCGAGCCATGCACCAGCTGCGTGCGGACCACGCCATCGGGCCCGTAGGATCCGATGGCCGTCGCGGCCACCCGGTACCGGCCGGAGGTAGGGACGTCGATGCTCGCCTTTGAGCCGTAAACGAGATCGCTGGGCGCGAGATTCTGCGGCGACGCACTCACCAGCGCTTGAACTCGATCCTCCCACATTTTAAGGTCGTCGGCATCGACGATCCCAACGACGAGATTGGGGTCCAAGTAACCGTCCGAGACCCAATGCGATCCGGCGCTAAGGAAGACGTTGTTAAACTGCGTCCATGCACCGCCGGAGTTTTCTAGCGACAGGTATTGTCCATCGACGATCAGCGTCTGCGGAGGCGGCTTGGCGAAAAGTAGCGCCTGATCGAGCACGAAGATCGAGTAGACGCCGCTTCTCTTTACGTTGAAGTTCGTCATCCAGGCCGCGTCGGCGGATGGTGGATGGACTCGAATACCGTGGGTCAATGCTTGGTTGACCGCGAGGTCGCGCTGTTGATCCGGCGAGCCGGGCAGAATCGGCGAGAGGCCGTCTAACGATCCGGAGAACTCGTCAACCGTGCGGTTTGGCGCGTCGAACTCCGCTTTGCCGCTGGCCATTGCGCCGACGTCACCGAGGAGGGCGTCGGAGAACGTCGGCAACGCATTGAGCACCGGATGCGTCACCCCGTAAAAGAGCGGCAGCGCCGCGCCTAGGTGATAGACGTGCGTCGGGCCATCGGAGCGCACCGGCGCCGCGCCCAGCACGCGGTGAATCAAATCGTGCGTCAGCGTCGTGCTGTTGAAACGCCACTCGCCGGGTGAACTAAAATCGATCGCTGGGATGAAATCGTCGCGCTGCAGGATCGTGTCGACCCCCATCACGCGGAACATGTCGGCGGCAAACGGCAGTCCCTCGCGAGTAGCACGATACGCGCGCCGTACCCAAAGGTCGGTGCCTTCGGAGGGCTCGCTTCCCAGCAATCCATAAATCAGTGGCCGGTCGAGCAGCGAGTCCTCAATATAAAACTGTGGATTGCCCCAATCGAACTGTTCGAGAAACTGCGTCGGAAAGAGCGCGACGCGGTGCGTCGGGTCGTTACCGACCAGCGCACTCTCGCGATATTCCCAGCCTGGAATCACCTGACCGGGATAGTTCATCTTATTGGTCAGAACGGGAACGAAGATGAGAATCGGGAGCACAATGAACGCCGTTCTGGCTGCAGGGATGGCCCAGTCCCACGTCCGGCGCTCTCCGTCGGTTAGCTTCGACATCGCGTCGCGCAACGCGCCGACGATCGCATAGCAGGCGAGGGCAAAAAGCCCGCTGATTCCAAACTCGACGCCCGCAACCCATTTGTACGAGAAGCGGAACATCTGAAATCCGGGTACGTTGCGATAGAACTGATCGTAGATCGGCGCCGTCACCGCGTTTCCGAGCTCGCCGTGGTAGTAACCGACGACGATCGGCACCGAAATGAGCGTGACCAGCAGAAAGTAGAGGGTTGCCGGACGCTGGTTTCGCCGAAAGGCGATGCCGCCGAAGGCTACGATCGGAACGAACCAGAGCAACGCCCCGAAGAGTCCGCTTGCGTACGACGCCGCCCACGGAAAGTACGCGCGTCCCGCAAAGGAGACGAACGTCGCCCAGTGACCGAGCCCACGAAGCACGTTGGCAAAAGACGTGGCCGCATTGTGCATCGAGGGCGCTTCGCTGAGCACTCCGTTGAGCCAGACGCCGCGGAAGTAATCGATGAAGGGAACGATCCAGTAGAGATTGATCGCGACGACGGCGATCGAGGCGGCGGCGACGATCGGCAGCGTGCGGTTTATCGCGGCCACCGGCTTCGGATCGAACGCGATCGCTACGACGATGTATAGCGCTAGGACGACGACGTTGATCGCGACCAACGGTGGATTCACCCCGCCGCCGACCAGCACCAGCAGCGCGATTGCCAGCGCGGCGCGCCAGATGTTCATCTCGCCGCGCATGGCGCGTGCCATAACACCCACCATTGCAGGCAGGGTCGCATAGGTGAGAAGCCAGACGATTTGCGCTTGTGAGTTCAGCGCGACGTACATGTTGAAGAGATACGCGCAGGAACCCGCGATTCGAGAGACTTCGTCTAGCCACGGCGCGATGCTGCGCAAACAGTAATACATCGCCCAGAGGCAGCCGAGGTAGACTAAGAAGACCGCCGCATGTTGCGCGAGGTCTTGTGGAATGTGCAGCAGCTGGGCCAATCCGTAGGCCCACGTGTATGGTGTCTGATACGGCACCCAAAAGCCGGTGTGCGTCCCGAGCGCCAGCGCCGGATTCCAAGCGTGCAGCAACGAGCCCAAGAACTTGAGCGGATTGATGTGAAGCGCAGCCTGGCCGTCATTGAGCTGAACGCCGCTGCCGTAGCCGGTCGTTACGAGCAGGGCAAGCGCGACGAAGAGCGACGGAACGAACCAGCGCTGCAGCGCGGCTGGCAGCGATAAATCCAGTGCGGGCGCGCGCAGACCGGGCCGGCGCGCCTGCACGCCCGGCGGTGCGCCGTCGGCCGTCTGCTCTTTCACGAGTAAGCCTTTCCGTAGAGTCTGAACGGACCTTCCAAGGCGAGGCGCTGCTCGACTGAAGCAGTCTCGAAAAGGTCTTCGACTTGTTTGCGCACCGCATCAACCTCGATATCGCGCAGAATGCACCGATACTCGATGCGCCGTACGCATTCGAAGCCCCCAGAGCCCTCGTCGTGGCATGCCGGGCAGAGCGAGGGACGCAATGCGACGGCCGGTCCGATCGGAGCTCCTCTCACTTCGCTTGTCATACCATAGAGCGCGAGCGTCTTTACGCCGAGACCCGATGCCAAATGACTGAAACCCGCATCGTTGCCGACGAAAACCTCACACTCCGCCAATCGCCGAGCTGCTTCCCCGAGCGGCTCGCTCACGATCCTGATTCCATCACAATCTCGAAAATCTTGCTCGGCCCGGGCGGCCTCGCGAACCTCGTGCGGCCCGAGGAAGAAGCGGACGCTTCGCCCTCGCGCCAGCTGCGAACGCGCCAGCGCGGCGAATCGCTCGTACGGCCAACGTTTGGCTTCGTTTCCTTTCCAAGCCATCGAACCGGGGTGGATCCCAAGTGTGCCGGGAATCCGCTCCGCGCGCCATGCGGCCGGCATCCAGTAGACGAGATCGTCTTCTCCGCCTCGCAAGTGCAGCGAGTTTGCCAGCCGCAGGTTTTCCGCAATACGATGACCGCCTCGCAGCGGAACGCGGACGTTGCGAGACGTGCGCGCGATCGCGCTCGCCGCCCCGCCGTACTCGTGCATGGCCAGCCTGCGCGCACCGACACCGCGAGCGATCAGTGTGTATTGCCAACGCGTTGCCGGAAAAGGCAAAACGCTGAGATCGTAACGGCGCGGGCGCAGGGTCGCGATGGCGCGCAACGCGTCGGTGGCGCTTGGCCGGATGGGCAGCTCCACGATCGTACGAACGACGCCGAGCTCTCGAAGGTACTCGCTTACCGGCGGATGCATCGTTAGCGCATCGACCGTCCAGCCGTCTCGGTTCATCCCGCGCAGGATCGGACCCGCGGCCAGGGCATCGCCGAGCCCTGGTAGCAACAGCACCAGCGCGGTACCCGAACCCAAAAGGACGCTACTTCCCGATAACGACGGGAACGACGATTTCGTGGGAACCGGCCGCGCGGTCGCGGCTCACCGTCGCGCGTTGCGGACGATCGTAGTACCGCAAGATCCGCATGCGATAGAAAATCGCCAGCGTATCGACGAAAACGTTCCAGACCGCCCCGAGGCGCAGGCGACTGCAGACGCGCTTAAAGTTCACTTCGACGGGAGCCTCGGCGATGATGTAGCCGAAGTGGTGAACGTTGGCCAGCACCTCGAGATCGAACGCAAAGCGTTTCACGAGGACGCGGGGAAGCACTCGATCCAAAACCGAGCGCTTGAACAACTTGATGCCGGTCTGCGTATCGCGCACCGGCAAACCGAAGAGCGTGCGCACGAGCACGTAGTAAAGGAAACTGTAGATTCGCCGCAACCGGGGATACTCGACCTTCGACTGCGGATGGAACTTCGAGCCGATGACGACGTCGGCTTCGCGCTCATGCATTACCTTGAAAAAGCCCGCCAGCTGCTCTGGATGCAGATCCATGTCGGCATCCAAAAATGCGACGTAATCGCCTTTCGAGTAGTGGGCGCCGCAGATCAGCGCGTTACCTTTTCCTTCATTGCGATAGCAACGCACGATGCGAACGTAGTCGGGCCACGCCAACAAAGCGTTGCGTGCGGCGGTATGAGTGCCGTCCATGCTGCCGTCGTCGATGACGACGATCTCAAACTCGATGCCCAGGGCGTGCATCGTCTCGACCGTTTCGCACACATTTTCGGCTATCGAAGTAGCCTCGTTGTAAGCGGGCATGAGGATCGAGAGCATGGCGCTGCATGGTTGGCTTTTAGAGAAAGGCGAGCCTTCTCGGAAAAAGTTAATCATAATCAACTTATCGTGGTTCGGGTTCGTTACGCGATCGGGGCCTCGCGGTTCTCCGGCGGACTGACCAGGTTGCGTTCGAACTTCGCAACGATCGTGTGCCAGGCGAGATTCAGCTCCTCTACCCCCAGCATTCGCGCGACGGCCACGAAGACCGTTCCGCCGATCGCGATTTGACCGAAGAGGAACCATCCGCGCGAAGCAAGCGTCGCTTCCGGAGTGACGCCGAGCGCGCCAATCCAGCCCAGTGCCGCCAGCATCGCGAGCGAACTCACGACGACCTTCCCCGTCGACAGCATGAGCGCGCCCCAGTCGATCCCCGCAACGAGCCGCGTCGTAACGAAAAGCAAGAGAACCGCCTGCATGCTTTGACTCAGCGAATTCGCGAGGAGTAAACCTCGCGCGCCCAAGCTCGGCAACCACACCAACGACAGCAAGACGTTCACGATAACGGTGACAACCGAAATGGTAACCGGCCAGAGCGTCTCGCGACAGGCGAAGCAGCATCGCGTTAGAACGACGTTTGCAGCGAGCGCAATCAACCCGATCGCCGCGTAGGGAAGCAGGCCGGCGGTCAGATCGGTCGCAGTTGCTTGGAACGATCCGCGCTCGAAAAGCGCCTGCACCATCGGATGCGCGAGCACGATCAGCGCGCAAACGGCGGGAATCGTGATGAAGTTTACCAGTCGCAATCCGGTTACGACGCTGCGCGCGACCCCGCGGCGGTTCTCGCGCGCGAACTGCGCCGCGAGCAGCGGGAAGATCACCGTCGCGATTGCGGCCGCGAAAATTTGCTGCGGGAAGTTAACGAGCTTCGTTGCATAGTTCATCCCGGAGATGTAACCCGGCGCCAACGTCGAGGCGAAGAAACGATCGAAAAAAAGCGCCAGCTGCCCCGCCGCCGACCCGACGATGATCGGGCCCAGCAAGACCCAGATCTTCTTCAGGCCGGGATGGTGCAGATCGATAATCGGACGATATCGTCCAATCGATAGAAACGACGGAAGTTGCACGAGCAGCTGTGCGGTTAGGCCGAGCGCCGTGCCGACCACCAGTGCGTAGATGTCCATGCTATGGTTCAAGAGGACGATGCACGCAATCGTCACAGCGTTCACGGCAACGCCGATTAGCGCCGCCGCCCGAAAGCGGTGATACGCATACAGCATCGCGGAGATCACGCCGCTCAAACTCACCGCGACGATGCTGGGCATGAGCCAGCGCGTCATCCGAATCGCCACGCCCATCTGCGGCGCGGGGAAACCATGGGCGATCAGCGGGACGTACCAGCGCGCCGTAAAGAAGCCAACGATCGCGCAGCTGGTCAACACGATCGCCAGCATGTTGAGCGTCGTGTTGGCCAATCGCCATGCCTCTTCTTCCTTGCGGTGCGCGAGGTACTCCGAGAACGTCGGAACGAGCGCGCTCACCAAGGCGCCGTTGAAGACGCCGAAGAGAATGGTCGGAATTGTCGCGGCGGCAAGAAACGTGTCCATCTCCCAGCGCGTGCCGTAGTATCGCGCGCTAACGACCTCACGCATAAAGCCGAGCAGCGTCGACGCAAACGTCGCACCCATGATAAACAGGGTCGACGCCGCGATCGATCCACGGTGGCGCGGCTGGCGGAGCTGCGAGACGGCCCGGAGATGCGGCGTGGGTCTAATGCGCGCCATCCCTTCGTAAGACGGCCGGAATCGTCTTCGCGACGATCAGCAAATCGCCGAGCGGCGTCCACGTGTCGACATATCGATTGTCGAGTTCCATCCAATGGTCGAACGAAACGTCGCAGCGCCCGTTGATCTGCCAGAGACAGGTGACCCCCTGCGGGACGCTCAGCCGCCGCAAGGCGACGGCGTCGTAATGCGCGACTTCACTGGGAAGTGCCGGACGCGGACCCACCAGCGACATTTCGCCACGCACGACGTTAACCAAATTGGGTAGTTCGTCAATGCTCGTGCGGCGCAAGAATCGTCCGAGCGGATGAAGCCGCGGGTCGTTGCGGATCTTGAAAACCGGCCCGTCGAGCTCGTTGAGGTGCATCACGCTGCTGCGCATCGCATGCGCGCCGGCAACCATCGTCCGCAGCTTGTACATTCTGAAGCGGCGGCCGTGCATGCCGACCCGCTCTTGCGCGAAGAAGGGCGTCCCTCCGGTCACGCAAGTGATCGCCAGCGCCGCAAGTGCGACCAGCGGCGCCGTGACGGCCACGAGCGACGCACCCAAGAGAACGTCGATCGCGCGCTTGAGCAGACGCCAGGCTCCCGGAATCTCGCGATCGCCGCGAACCTTTAGCGCGAGGTGCATGGCGTTCGAGTATCTCATGCTAGTCCAGCAGCGCCCGCCTGACGGTTCGGCCTACCAAATCGAGCCCTTCGACCTCGCCGATGGTGCCACCGCCATCGGGACCGACGTGCAGAAAAGGAACGTACTCTCGAGTGTGGTCGGTACCGGGCGCCGTCGGATCGCAACCGTGGTCGGCCGTCAAAATCAGTTCGTCGGCCGGTCGGAGGCGGGCTTGGAGACCGGGCAGCATAGCGTCGAGTTCTTCAAGGGCGCTCCCGTAGCCGCGCACGTCCCGACGATGCCCGTACTTCGAGTCGAAGTCGTTGAGATTTACGAAGATGAAGCCGTTCTCGACCGTTTCCAGCAACTCGAAGGTTTTCTCCATTGCATCACGGTTGTCGTTGACGCGGGCCGACCGCGTGATGCCACGCCCGCAGTAAATGTCGCTGATCTTCCCTATCGCGTACACCTCGACGCGTTGCGCGAGGAGCTCGTCCAGCAAGTTCGGGGGCGGCTCGATTGCATAGTCCCTACGATTCGGCGTCCGGTAAAAAGCCCCCGGTTTTCCCGCAAACGGGCGGGCGATGACCCGGTTCACATCATGGGGCGGCGTGAGCATCTCGCGAGCCCTCCGGCACCATTCGTAGAGCCGCTCTAGCGGCACGACTGCCTCATGCGACGCCACTTGGAAGACCGAATCCGCCGAGGTATACAGGATCGGCCGGCCGGTGACCATGTGCTCGGCGCCGAGCGCCTCGATGATTTCGGTCCCGGAGGCAGGCCTGTTGCCGAGGGGCGGCTTTCCGGCGATGCTCGTAAACGCGTCGACGACCTCGACTGGGAACCCGTTGGGATAGGTCGGGAAAGGCACGCGGGTTACAACTCCCATCATCTCCCAGTGTCCCGTGATCGTATCTTTACCGCGGCTTCGTTCGCGTAGACGCGCGACCATGGCGCGAGGCTGCTCGATCGCGCCGACCCCTGCGATGTTCGTTAAGCGACCCAGTCCGAAGCGTTCGAGGTTCGGCAGATGAAGCGAACCGAGGTGACGTGCAACGTTGCCGATCGTGTTCGCTCCGGGAGCGTCGCCATATTCACTAGCATCGGCAAGCGCACCAATACCTCCGGAATCGATGACGATTGCGACCACGCGCTTCATCCGTTGGCGAACCTGGTTCGGCCTTTCGCAAGGCGCGCCTTCCCTCAGGGAAGAAACGTTGCGACCGTGCCACGAATCGCGATGTCGGTCACACTCGCAGCGTTTATGCTGTTCCTCGCACGCGCCGCAGCTCACGCCGCCACGCCGGGTCCGAGCCCAACACCGACTTCGGTCGCACCGCAAGCGAGCGCTGCTCCGACGCCGCAAAGCACGGCAGCGCCGACACCGCAGAGTACCGCGCCACCGCCGCGGACGCTGGTCTATTTGAGCGCCAAGAACATCGACTTCTATTACAATCGCTTTCTCATCGAGGCCGACGGCAACGTCAGCGTACGCACCAGCGACGGTTTCACGGTTACGGGCGACGCGTTCTCGATGGATCTCAAGCTCAATCGTTTCATGGTCGCCGGTAACGTGACGCTACACGATTCGACGGGTACCGTCAGCGGCGCGGCGATCTCCGACTTTCTCGATTTTCGCCGAATCTATTTCGTGCCGGTGACCAGCGCGCCCGATCGCTGGACCTTTCTCGACGGCGATCTGGCACATCCGGCTAAAGGCCGCGTCATGCCCGGCGACGCGTTTTACTTTCCGCTTGTCTCCGAGCATCCGAGCATCACTGGAACCGGCGCGGTGATCGGCACGAACACCTACGTGCGGTTCACCAACGCCCGTACGTACTTTTTGAACGCCGGGGTGCCGCTGGGATCGTACGTCGTCAACTTCTCGCCGAATCAGTTCTTCGCGCAGAACACGCTCTCGGGCGCGACGGTCGATCTCACCTGGAACGTCGCCGGCAACACCAACTCGTTGAGCGCGGTGCACCTGCGCTACGATCCGACGTATCATACCTATCTATCGTTCGAGCAGCACTTCGTCGGCGATCACGAGTACGCGATTTTTTCCGTCAACCCCACGACGCGCGCGGAAAAGTGGTGGAACTTGGCGCTGTACGAAAAACTCGGCAGCCGCTTTCAGATCTCGAGCTTTACGCAGTACTACTCGCAGCAGAACTTTCTGCAAGCACCACGGGCCGCCCAGCAGACGACCTTCCTTAACGCGACGTACGCGTTGCCGCACTCGTACCTCACCGCGACGTCGCAGCTAACGAACTACAACACCTTGGGTCCGGGCTCGCTGGAGGTACCTGACGCGCTCGGCGGCAGTCTCAATCACCCTTCGCAGGCGCAAATAACCGCGACGAGCTTTGCCAATAAGATTCCCGGCCTACCGATCTTCGAGCAGATCTATGAGGGTTACGGCTTCAATCACGATTCGGTCGGCGCCGGCCAATACCTCAACGGCTTTCCGGGCTTTTGGCCGGAGGGCGGCCGCACGTTTGCGCCCATCCCAGTCCCGGGCCTGCAAGCATACGGGGCACCCTGCCAGGTGCAGCCGTCTAAGGTCTTTACGTACTATTGCCCGGTATATACGACGATCTGGAACACGGTCTTCGGCTTCAACCTCTACACGCAGTCGCTCAAGCTCAACCATCCCGAGAATCCGTACCAGACGTATTACTTCAACGCTAGCTACAATAAACAATATCAATGGAACTCGCTGCCGCATTGGATCAACAGCGACAACGTAAACTTCAGCATCAACCGCGCATTCTCTCGATCGCTCAACGTCTACGTCGCCTACCAGATCCTTAACGTCGGCGATCACTACATCCACGGCGGTTATCTGCCGTGCGCGAACGTCGGCACCCCGCTTTGTCCGTTGAGCTTCACCTCGTTTCGGGGCGTCTCGACCCAGCGGACGACGAGTTTAGGCATCAATGAGGCGCCGCACCCCGAGTTCAACTTCTCGCTGCTGGTGCGCCATCACGACGATTTTCCGATCCCCGTTCCCGGTCTCTTCGGTCTGCCGCCGAACAACATTATCGGTCAACCGCTCTACACGTCGTACCTGGGGCAGGCCCCGTACGATGCTACCGGTGAAGTGCGGGTGAAGATCCTTTCGCACGCGCTGCTCGACGTCTCGCGCACGTTCTACTGGTACGGAAACCCCTACCGCACGACGTTCTGGCAACCGAGCTTCGTCGTTCAGGTGCTCCCGATATGACCCAACGCATTCTCTGCCTTGCCGCCCTGGCGCTAGCGATCGTGCTGCTGGCCGCCGGCTCGCCGGTTGTCGTGAGCGGGCAGCTCCTCGCTTATCAAGACGGCTTCGTCTTCTTTACCACCGGCGACGGATTTCACGTTGCACCGAACATCGCGATTCGCGACGCGAAGACCGGCGGCCCGACGACGATCAAGCCCGCCCCGCGGATCTGGGCACGCGCGACGTTCGACCCCTCGGGTACGGTTACCGAGCTCGATCTCTCGCATAGCCCGCTTCCGCCGCAGGGAAACTTTGCCGACGTTGCCCATTTTGCCGTCGCGCTCTCCTCGCCGGTTCCGAATCCCGACCTGCTCAAGAACATCCAAACGCCGGGGCCGGGAGAGAGCGCCGTGGCGTCACAAACCTTCTCCGGCCGGCCGGTGCTCGTGACGTTCATCGTGCAGGTTCCACCGTACACGCCGTTCACCTCATCGATCTACATCACGACCGATCAGAGCGGCTGGAACGCGCAAGCCATTCCGATGGACCGCGTCGATGCGCTCCACTATCAAATCACGCGCCGGTTTAACTCGGGAACGATATTTCGCTACCTCTACGACCGCGGCTCGCTGCAATCCCAAGAGGTCGCGCAGAATGGCCTGACCCGTCCGCCCCGCAGTTTCGTCGTCGCCGATGCCGACGTGCTCACTCGCCGCGACACCGTCTACGCCTGGCAAGATTCGGGACCGGGCTCGGTCAATCAGCCGCAGCCTCAAATCATGCCGACCCCGTACAACCCGGCGCCGTTCCCGAATCTGCCAATCAGCGTGCCGCCGCCGCAACCGCAGCCACCGCCCGGTCGTCCTCCGGGTTATTGATTCGGTGGCTCGGCGCGCAAAGGCGCCTCTAACCGTCGCAGAACCACGATGGCATCACGATCGCTCTCGATAGCGTAGTCGCGTCGCGCGAGTGCTCGTCGAACTGCAGGCTCATCGGATTGCGCCCAGCGTTCCGAATAGTGAGTCCGATCGTATACAAACCATTGCTGGCCGGCAAAATCGATCGATGCCTTGGGGTCGAGACCGAGGTGCGCGAAGATCTCGTCTTCAGCGCCGACATCGGCGCGTGGCGGCAGCGTTCTCAGCACCGCCCCAAGGTGCTCGTCGTGAGCATTGGGGCGCCGATACAAATAGTACCAGTACTCCATCGGACTGGCGAAAATCTGAAACCACACCGACGCAACGGCGGCCGCGGCGACCAGCGCCGTGGAGAGCCTCGGCCGGTACGCCGCCAATCGCGAAGCACCGTCGACGAAACCCGCTAAGACGTAACCGGTGAGCAAGGCGCTGTAGTGTGCGCCGGCCGCAAGCGTGACCGGTTGGCGCGAGGCAAGCACTTCGGCGAAACCGGCAATCAGGAAGAGCCCGTAGCGTGAAATACATGGTAAAAATGCAACCGGCGCAAGAATAACCACGACATAGGCAACGCGTACCGCGACGACGCTCCAAGAAAAGCCGTGCACGCCTCCATAACGCGTCCAATTGAAGAAATCCAGCGATGCGTACGCTACTCGTGGATTCAAGGCGTTGCGCACGATTCCGAAATAGACTCCCGCAAAGGCAATCGCCAAAGCCGCGACGATCGTTCCCATGCGCTTGGCCTGCCGGTCGCGGCCCGCGGTCGCCGCAAACAGTATGCCGTTTACGAAGAGAACGACGAACTGATCCTCCTTCGTACAGAGAAGAAGCACGGTTGCCACGAGACCGATTGTCCAACGCCGGCGGTCGAGTCCGTAAACGAGCGTCGCCGAGAGTAGCGGGACAAAAGCCATCTCGTGAAAATCTCCGACGCCATTTGCCCAAAGAATCGGATAGAGAGCGCAAACCGCGACGAGAGCGAAGGCGGCGCCGGGGCCGAACCGGGCGCGCGCCAGACCCCATATCGGGAATAGTACGGCTGCGACGAGCACCACCTGGAAGTACTGCAGCCCCAGCGGCCCGAACCCGCGCACGAGTGGCCAGCCCGTTACAATTATTGGCGACCAGTGCACGAGCAGATGATTCACGCCGCCCTCGGCCGTGCTTGAGAAGCCGCGGCCGGCGCCGGCGACGACCTGAGTAAAGATGCCAAGATCGACGCCGTTGCGGAAGATTGCATAGCGCCATCGAACGATGAGAATCAGTGCCGTTGCCAGCGCAGCGAAGAGGGCTACGACCCCCGCTTCCCAGGCCAACGCAGCTCGGCGATGCCGGGCGGGATGTTCCTCTTGGCCGAGGCTAGGCAACCATGTGGCGATGTTTTCTGCTGCCCTCTGCCTGCCCGCGATCTAGCGAACGGTCAGTGGAATCGCACGCATTGCGGCGTCGCCGCGCGCGTTGCGCGCGATCACGTGCATCGTGAAGTGACCGTGAATGAACCACGGAAGCGGGCCGACGGTATAGCTGAGCTCGAATCGCCCGACCCCGACCTTTGCGAGGTTCAAGGAGTAGTTCCCGATCCGCGCCTCGACGCTGGCCACGTTTGAGGTCGTGACGACCCGGCCAAAAACCCGGTCGCCGGGCTGCACGGTGGTGCGGCTCACGGCGACGTCGAGAATCTGCGGCGGCGAGCCGGGCGGGAGCCGTTCGACCTTTGGCGGAGCCGGCGCTTGCGTCGTAAGCTTTGTCGGCGCCGGCGAAGGCGAGGACGGCGGCGAGGGGGCGCTCGTCGCGGCGGGACGTTGCGATGGCCGCGCTGAGGGTGGCAGCCCCGGCGCCGCGGACGCGGTTGCCCCCGGGAGATGCTGCTGCTTCGCGGGCGCCGGCGAAGGCTGCGACGCCGGCTCGTGGGGGGCTTGGCTACAGCCGGTGATCCCCAACGAAAATGCCGCGATGAAGATCACGCGGGAGGCTTGCACCATGCCGGGCTTGGTTCTGCCCTAGTGAGGTTGAAGACTTCTTTGTGTCCATGAAGCCCCACAGCCGGCCGCTGCTCAGCATCGTCGTCCCACTCTACAACGAAGCGGAGAACGTCGCGCCGCTGGTCGACCGCATCGCCGGCGTTGTCGAACGCCTGCGCACCGACTACGATTTCGAGATCGTACTGGTCAACGATGGCAGCACCGACGCCACCGCGTCGGCGATCCGCAGCGCGATGCAGCGTTACCGCCACGTCGTGCTCATCAATCTCTCGCGCAACTTTGGACATCAGTTAGCGGCGACGGCCGGAATCGAAATCGCGGCGGGCGATGCCGTCGTCCTGATGGATGGCGATTTGCAAGATCCGCCGGAGTTGATCGAAGCCTTCGTGCGCAAGTGGCGGCAAGGGTACGACGTGGTTTACGCTGTTCGCCGCGCACGTCCCGGTGAGAGCCGGTTCAAGCTGCTGACCGCGCGGGCGTTTTACCGCGTCATCAAACGGTTGACGAAGATCGCTATTCCGCTGGACACCGGCGATTTTCGTTTGATGAGCCGGCGCGTGGTCGAAGCGCTGCGCCGCTCGACGGAGCGCCACCGCTTTCTGCGCGGAATGGTAAGCTGGGTAGGCTTCAATCAAACGGCAATCGAGTACGATCGCGACGTGCGTTACGCCGGCTCGACGAAATACCCGGTGGGAAAGATGGTTCGCTTCGCAATGGACGGCATCACGTCGTTCTCCGACATTCCCTTGCGCTTCGCATCCTATGTCGGCTTCGCCGTCAGCGCGATCGCGTTCGTCTATGCGCTGATCATTATCGCGTTCAAGCTCTTCAGCTTGCGGCCGCCGGCATACACGCCGGGGTGGGCTTCGACCATCGTCGCGGTACTCTTTTTGGGCGGCGTGCAACTTATGAGCCTGGGAATTCTCGGCGAATACATTGGACGCGTCTACGATGAAGTGAAAGGGCGCCCGCTCTACCTTATCAGCGATATCGAACGATCTTGAGGCGCATCTGACGTACACACCGGTCATCGATCGGTTTACCGTTCCGATACCGCTCGATCCACCATCGGCGGCGGCATTGCTCGCCGCGCTCGTCGCCGCCTCGATCCTCACCGCGCGCCGCCCGGCGTACGGACTTGGTGCGCTCATCTTGACGACGCCGATTGCATTCGCTCACGAGGTGCTCGGCACGACGATCACGCTGCCAAAAGCGGTGCTCATTGGGGTGTTGATCGGGCTCTCGACTTATCGCGGCATCCTCGGCGCGCTCCGCAAACCCCCGGCTCCACTGCTGCTCGGTGCACTCGGACTCTATTTCATTGCGACCGCGCTAACGATCATCGACGCGGCGCATCGCGGCGCCGCGCTTCGCGAAACACTGAAGGTCATCCAGTACGTGGCGACCTTCGCGGCAGCCTTTCTCTGTTATCACGTCGATGGCGACGATGCTCCGCCGCTGGTTGCAGTCGCGATTGCCGCGATAGTCGTTTCGCTCTCGGCGTTGGCGCAAGAAGTGGTTGGCGCGCCTTCGGGCCTGTATATCGGCGCGGCGATCGTTCCGCGCATCGCCGGGCTGCTCGAAGGTCCCAATCAGCTTTCGGGCTACTCTGAAATCGCGGTCGCAACGCTCGGTGCTTGGTCGCTCACCGGTCGTTCCCGCCTGCTCGACGTCGCGCTTGCGCTGATCGTCTTTGCCGATGTTCTAACGTTCTCGCGCGCCGGTCTAATCGGCTTGGGCATCGTGGCGCTGGTCCTCGGCGTCGTCGGTGGAAAGCCGGCCTGGCGCGCGCTACAGCCGGGCGTGCTCGGCTTGATCGCCGGGCTGGCGGGCACGGCGTGGTGGGCGATCTACGCGCATAATCCCGGCGTGATCCGAGCTTCACTGCAGGAGAGTCTCTACGCCGGCGGCGTCGGAAATCGCGCCGAGCTGTGGCATGCGGCCTTGCGCATGTGGCGCGACCGGCCGATTCTGGGAATCGGCGCCGGCAACTTCGAGTTTGCGCTTCCGATCTACGGCGTCTCCGGGGTGCGGACGCACGCCAATAGTTGGTACCTTCAATCACTCGCCGAGGGCGGTGTCGTTCTTTTTGCCGCAACGCTGGCGCTGTTGGCTGCGATTTTCACAAGCGTCACCGGCAAAGACCCGCTCCGCCGGTGGCGCAACGGATCACCCTGGATCCTCGCCGCCTTCGCAGCGAGTCTCGCACTCGTGTTCCACCAAACGGTCGACTATCTCGTCTTCTATCCGAAAGTCGCCGGCGCATGGTGGCTCTTGCTCGGCATTTCGGCTGCGGCACTCGCGCGCGAAGCGTGAACACCGGTGCGACCCAGCCTTTGGTCGTCGTTACAGATTGGGGTGCGCCCGGCGCCCTACTGCTTGGCCTGCTTTTTCTCGCCGTAGCGGCGGCAGGCATCGTCTATTGGCGCCTGCTCGCCGCCCCCGAGCGACTCTCGCTGGTGGGTTTGACGTCGCTCGTTGCGATTGGGCTCGCGATCGCGTGGTGCGTTCCGGTTCTTTTTTCCAGCGACGTCTACGCGTATGCGGCCTACGGCGAGATGGCACGACTCGGACTCGATCCATACGCGCTCGTCGCGACCGCCACCGGCGACACGCTGATTCGTGACGCGATCGCGCAGTGGAGCGGTGCATTTCCGATCTGCGTTTACGGCCCCGCATTCGTCCTGCTCGCGAAGTTGCTGGTGAGCGCGCTGGCACCGCTCGGTACGGTCGCGCAGCTTCAAGGCATGCGGGCGATCGCGTCGGTCGCACTCGTCTCGTGCGTACCGCTTGCCTATGCCGCATTCGAAGGCGATCGCGCTGCGCGACTGCGCGCTGCAGCGACGATCGGCTTGAATCCGGTTGTGCTCTGGTGCACGGCGGAGGGGCACAACGACGCGCTCGCGCTCGCCGTGGTGCTCGCCGGATTTGCGCTCGTCCAGCGGCGCCTGGCCGCAGTCGGCGCCGCGCTTGTGGCGCTCTCCGCGCTCATCAAACTCCCGGGTGCTACCGCAGCCGTTGCGCTTGCCGTCGTCAATCGCCAAGCGCGTTTGGGTGCCGCCGCCGGTATCGCAATCGCCGGCTTCCTCTTAATCCCGCTCTTTGCGGGTTTCGCAACGCGACTGGCGCCGCACGGCCAGTACCTGCCGCAAGCCTCATTGCAAGCGGTGCTTGCACCGCTGGGGCCGATCCCTGCCCTACTGGTTGCGGCCGTCCTGGCGGCGGCGTTGAGCGCCCGCGCAATTGGGCTCGTTCGCCGCGCCCAACCGCAAGGGTGGATCTATTTGGGGCTGGCGGGGTGGGTGCTGATCCCCAATCCCTACCCCTGGTACGCCATTTGGCTCGTTGCGCTAGCCGCATCGGCTCCGCGAACGCGTGCGGCAAGCGTCGCGCTGTTGCTCTCCTTTACGTCGATGCTTCGCTACCTTCCCGATGCGGTCGCGACGCCGCCTACGGCGGCCGGCGTCGCGCTGGGCGTCCTCGCCACGCTTCCCCTCGCCGGACTCTTGATATAATAAGCGGCCCATGATGCTCGACACCCTCCCACGCACGCAGCGACTGGCCGAGGATCTGCTCGCCACGCTCGCCGACTCAACCGCTTGGCAAAACGCCATCGAGCGGATGCGTTCGTTGCGCGCACTGCCAGGGCGCAAACCAGGCGTATGCGCGCTGCACGAAACAATCGCGGCGGCTCGCCCGGCGCTCCTCGCCGCGTTGCAGCATGCCCTGGGCGGAACGCTGCTCGTCATCCTCCCAACGCCCGACGCGGCCGAACGCAGTTATGCCGATCTCCTCTACTACCTCGGCGAGCATAGCGAACGAGTCGCCTTGTTACGTTCGCGCGACGAGGCGCTCGGCGCGATCGAGAGTCCATCGGAACGCAGCGCGCGGATAACGTTGCTCGCCGACCTGGCCGACGAAAAAGCCCGGCTTATCTTGGCGCCGATCGCCGCCGTGCGCCAACGCTTCATGGCACGCAAGGATTTCGAGGATAACCGCCTCGTTTTGCGGTCCGGCGACGAGCCTGGATGGGAACAGCTCATCGAGCGGCTCTTTCGGCTCGGCTACACGCGCTGCGACGTGGTGAGCGCGGTCGGCGAGTATGCCGTGCGCGGAGGCATTGTCGATCTCTTTGCAGCCACTTCCGAAGCACCAGTCCGGATCGAGTTCTTCGGCGACCGGATCGAGTCGATGCGCTCTTTCGCGATCGAATCGCAGCGCAGCAATGAGCCGGTCAACGCCGTGGCGGTGGCGCCCTGGAGCGATCCGTACGAAGGCGGAGCGACGCTCCTGGATTATCTTCCAGCGCGTGCGGCGATCGTTCTCGATGAGCCGCCGACGATCGCTGCGGTCGCGCAGGCACTCGACGAAGAACGCGCGCGCGAGCGTCACACCCTGCTTGCCGGTGATCGCCAAGACGAAGCGTTGCTGGGCAGCATCCCGGCGACGATCTCACTCGAGGAGATCGGCGCGTCGCTCAAAGGGTGGGCGACGCTCGTGTTTCCAGGCGGAATCGAAACCGGTGCGCATGTCGATTGGGTGGCGCCGGCGCTCGAATCGTACGTCTTCGAATGTCTCCCCATCGAGCACTTTAATCGGCAGATCGAGCTCTTCGCCGCCGCGATGCGTGAGTGGAGCGAGGCCGGCGAGAGTATTTTCATCGTCAGCGCCGCCGTCTCGCGCACGACCGACCTGCTGCGCGCTGCCGGGATCGAGATCGGGCGCCGCTCGCGCGGCGGGGTCTTCGTCGATCATGGCTCAATCGAAGCGGGCTTTCGCGTTCTCGGGCAGCGGCTACGCGTGCTCGGTGACCGCGAAATCTTCGGCGCACCACCCAAGCGCGTCAAAATTCGCGCGGTCAAGGAGGGCGTTCCGGTTACGCTCGCCGACCTGCGCGTCGGCGATTACGTCGTGCACGCGGTACATGGCATCGGTCAATACTTGGGACTGCGCGCGGAAACGATTCTGGGTGCCACGCAAGACTATCTCGACCTGCGCTATGCCGGCAGCGATCGCATGCTCGTGCCGGTTACGCAGATGCACCAGATCGCCAAGTACGCGGCGGCCGAAGGCGCAACGCCGCGCCTTTCCAAAATGGGAGGCGGCGACTGGGCGCGCACCAAATCGCGCGTCTCCGAATCGCTGGAAAAGATCGCCGACGAACTCGTCGCAATCTACGCAGAACGCGAGATGTCGCGCGGCTTCGCGTTCGGTCCCGATACCACGTGGCAAACCGAAATGGAGGAGGCGTTCCCCTACGATCCGACACCCGACCAGCAGAAAGCGATCGATTCGACCAAGGGCGACATGGAAGGCACGCGCCCGATGGATCGGCTCGTCTGCGGCGACGTCGGCTACGGCAAGACGGAGGTTGCGATGCGCGCGGCCTTCAAAGCGATCGCCGATCATAAACAGGTCGCCGTCCTGGTTCCGACGACGCTGCTTGCCGACCAGCATTATCGCACCTTCAGCGCCCGCTTCGGGGCCTTTCCCGTTGTGGTCGAAGAACTCTCACGCTTTACGCGAAAAGCCGATCAGAAGCGCATCCTTGCCGATCTGGCGCAGGGAAAAGTCGACGTCATCATCGGTACGCACCGCCTGCTGCAAAAGGACGTTGCGTTCGCCGATCTCGGACTGATCGTCATCGACGAAGAGCAGCGGTTCGGGGTGATGCACAAGGAGCGGCTCAAAGAGTACCGCGCCAGCGTCGACGTCCTCACCCTGTCGGCCACGCCGATACCACGTACGCTGCACATGTCGCTCATGGGCGTTCGCGATCTCTCGCTGATCCAAACCGCGCCCAAGAACCGAATGTCGATCAAGACGGTGGTCGTTCCGGCCAGCGATGCCATCGTCCAGCGAGCGATCGGCGCCGAACTCGATCGCGGCGGACAGGTCTACTATCTGCACAACCGGATCGAATCGATCTATGCCGTTCGTAACGCGCTGGAGCAGCTCGTGCCGCGCGCACGGATCGGCGTGGGACATGGCCAGATGCGCGAAGCCGAAATCGAACCGGTCATGCAGCGTTTCATCGACGGCGAGTTGGACGTGCTTATCGCGACGACGATCATCGAGAACGGGATCGACATTCCCAACGTCAACACGATGATCGTCAACGACGCCGACCGCTTCGGATTAGCGCAGCTTTACCAGCTGCGCGGCCGCGTCGGGCGCTCAAACCACCAAGCCTACTGCTATCTGCTCTACCAGGGGCACAAGGCGCTTACAGAAGACGCCAAGGCGCGGCTCGAAGCGATCCGCGAGTTCGCGCATCTCGGCTCGGGGTTGCAGATCGCGATGCGCGATCTCGAGATTCGAGGCGCCGGAAATTTGCTCGGCGCGGCACAGTCGGGCTTCATCGCGTCGGTGGGCTTCGATGCGTACTGTGAAATGCTCGCCGAGGCCATCGCGGAGCGGCGCGGCGCTCCGGCCGCCCTCGAGGATCGGCGCCAAGCGGTCATTGACGTCAAGATCGACGCCTTTATTCCCAACGATTACATCTCGCAGGTTTCGCAGAAGATCGCGGTCTACCAACAGCTGGCAAGGGCTCGCACGGAAGAGGAGGTCGACGAGGTTGCCGCCGGCGTGCGCGACCGTTTCGGTGCGTTGCCGCCGCCGCTTGCGAATCTCGTCGAGTTGACAAAGCTGCGCGCGATCGCGTTACGCAAGCATGTGACGCGGGTGGTCGTCGACGAGCGGCGCCTCACGCTTGGGGTCGGTTCGGGCTTTGCACTTGACGCGGCAGCGCTCCCCGAGGTCCAGAAGCTGACCAAGAACCGGTTCCGTTTTGCGGAAGGGCGAATTCTCGTCGATCTGCCCGCCGGGGGTGATTGGATGGCCCTGCTACGGCGGCTTCTGGAGGCTATTTAGATGACAGCCGCGAGAGGAGGTGGGGTATTCCACGCGAACCACGCGCCGTTATGCGGGGCCTTGAGCCCCGCTTACTACGCACTCCAACCTTCCTTAACGGAGCTATGATGTCGAAAGCCCAACGCCTCACCGTGGGCCTCGCCGCCCTTCTTATGGGCACGTCGCTGGCGGCGTGCTCGGGCGGCGACGCCGTGGCAACGGTAAACGGCCAGCCGATCAGCCGGTCCGCCTTCAACGCGCGTCTCGAGAGCAGCCCGATGGGTCGCACCGTCTTGCAGCAGATGGTTCAAGAGACTCTGATCGACCAATACGCCAAAAACAATAACATCAACGTCACCGACGCCGAGATTGACGCAAAAGAAACGCAGATCAAGGCGAACTTTCCATCCGGGTCGTGGGACGAGATGCTGAAGGCGCGCGGTCTAACCGAAGCCGACGTGCGCTCCGCGCTGCGCGAGCAGATCATCCTCGACAAGGCGCTGGCTAAAGATGTAACCATTAAGCCCGCCCAAATCCAGGACTACTTCAACAAGAATCGCGGTACGTTCGATAAGCCCGCAGAAGTGACGGCTCGCCATATTCTGGTGCCGAATCTGCAGCTCGCCACGCAGGTCGAAGCCGACCTCAAAGCGGGCCAGAGCTTTGCCGACCTGGCCAAAAAGTACTCGACCGACCCAGCCAGCAAGGATAAGGGCGGCGAGCTCGGCTCGTTCCGCCGCGGCCAGATGGTGCCGGCGTTCGATAAGGTCGCGTTCTCTGCGCCAATCGGTCAGATCAGCCAGCCGGTGAAGTCGCCGTTCGGCTATCACATCATTCAAGTCGAGTCTCGCACGCCGGGCCAAAAGGCGACCCTCGCCAGTGCGACGCCGCAAATCACCGACACGCTGCGTCAACAGCAAGAGGCCCCGCTGATTCAGCCCTTCTTGCAAGGACTCCAGCAAAAGGCCAACATTCAAGTGAACGACCCGCAGTTTGCCGGTCTCTTCGCGACCCCGCCGGCGCTTCCGGCGGCCGCTTCCCCAGCCGGCGCGTCGCCGGCGGCGAGTCCGGCAGCAAGTGCGGCCGCTTCTCCGGCAGCTACGCAATAAAATAAGCGAGGGGCCGCGCCGCGGCCCCTCTCACGGGGCAAGCTCGAAAAGGCCCCGAACTGCGTAGCGTGCTTGTTCGCATCGTTGGTCTGGGTCCGGGAGATCCCGGACTCTTGACCATCGGCAGCCTCGATGCGCTGCGTGGGACTAAAAAAACGATCGTCTTGCTGGCGCCGCCGGATTTGAGGAGCTACCTCGAGGCAAACGGCGTCAGCCTCGAGCGCGCCATAGTCGACGACCCCGCGCTCTTCGTGCGCGGCGGCAGCGAAGCGATCGCGCGCTTCGTGGAGCGCGCCGCCGAAATGGGTGCGTCCGACGGCGTGTTGGGCCTCGGCGTGCTCGGAAACCCGCTCTCGGACTTTCCCGGCCTGCCGGCGTTGCTTCGTGCATTGGAAGCGCGATCGATCGGCAGCGAGATCGTTCCCGGCATGCCGCGAGCGACGCTCTCTGCCTCGATCGCGATGCCGCTGGTTCCACTTCCGCCACAATCCGCGCACTACACCTGGGATGATCTTGTCGAGATCATGGCACGCTTGCGCATGGGATGCCCGTGGGATCGCGAGCAGACGCATCGGACTCTCGTTCCATACTTGATCGAAGAGACGTTCGAGGTCGTCGAAGCGATTGAGATCTCACACCTCGACGGACTCTGCGAAGAGCTCGGCGATCTGCTGCTGCAAGTGCTCTTCCACGCGCAGCTCGCCACCGAAGTCGGTAAGTTCAGCATCGCCGACGTCGTCGATGCGCTCTCCAACAAGATGGTGCGGCGGCATCCGCACGTTTTCGGCGATGCGGTCATCGAAGACGTAGACGCGCAATGGCGGAATTGGGAGCGCCTCAAGGCGCTCGAGAAGACCGGCCGCGAGCGCCAAAGCCGCCTTGACGGAATCCCAAAACATCTCGGGGCGCTGCAGCGCGGGCAACGTATGCAGGAGAAGGCCGCGCGGGTCGGTTTCGACTGGCCGAACGTTGCGGGCGTGCTCGAAAAACTCTCCGAAGAGCTGGGCGAGCTCGCCGAAGCCCGCCGCAATCCGCAAGACGATCCGCGCGTGCGTGAAGAGCTGGGCGACGTTTTCTTCACGCTGGTCAATCTGGCACGAGCGCTCGGCATCGACGCCGAAACCGCGACGCGCGAAGCGAACGAAAAATTCTACCGCCGCTTCGCCTTTATGGAAGCGCATGCCGCCGCGGACGGGAAGAGCATCTCCGATCTCGACACCGACGAACTTGAGGAGCTATGGCAACTGGCGAAGGCTTGAGCGCTACCTTGCGTGTCCGCATGAGCGGCCACGACGCACATTATGGCGGCGGACTTGTCGATGGCGCGCGCATTCTCGCGCTCTTCGGCGACGTTGCGACCGAGCTGTTGATCCGCATGGATGGCGATGAAGGCCTCTTTGCCGCCTACGATGAGATTCGGTTTCTCGCACCCACTTATGCCGGCGACTACATCGAAGCCGAGGGCCGCATCGTCAAGGTGGGCAGGAGCTCACGACGCATGGAGTTCGAAGCTCGCAAAGTCATCGCCGCGCGGCCCGACATCGGCGAAAGCGCCGCCGACGCGCTCGATCCGGCCCTCGTGGTCTGCCGCGCAAGCGGCACGTGCGTTACTCCAAAAGATAAGAGACGCCGGACCATCACCGGAATCTGATTAGACGAGACGTTCGTGCGTCTTGCGCTTCCAGACGAACTCGTAGTAGCAGTACTGCAGCGTGAGGACGACGCAATAGGCGATGGGATAGCCGAGCCAAACGCCTTTCAGTCCGAAGTGGTGCATCAAGATGTACGCGGCCGGAACCTCGACCGCCCAAATCGCAAAGATGCTGTTGATCGTCGGCCAAAGCACCACGCCACTGCCGCGCATGACGCCGCTTAGCACGGCCGAATTGCCGAAGAGCAGATAGCTCCAGAGGGTGATCATCAGCAGTCCGTGAGCGATCTGCAGCGTGTTTGAATCGGTAATGAACCACCCCAAAATCACCCACGCAAAGATGTAGCAAAGTCCGATGAGGATGCCGCCGACGACGTAGTTCAGGCCAACGGCCGAGCGAATAACGCTGCCGAGCTTGTCTTCCCGGCGCGCACCGATGCACTGTGCACCGAAGATCGAAGCCGCGATGCCGATCGAGATCGCGGGAAACTGCACGTAACCGATGACCTGGTTAACCGCCCCGTAGGCCGCCGTGGCACTCGAACCGAAACGGTTGACGAACGAAATGACGGCGATCTCGGCCAGCGAGACCATCATGACCTGAATGCCCGTCGGCACGCCGATCCGAACCACGGCTTTGAGGATACTCCAGTCGATGCGCATATCGCTCAGCGTCTCGCGATCGAACTTCAACGGGTGGTCGTGGCGGTGGAGGTAATAGATCAGCCACGCGAGCGCTGCCGAGTTGGCGATGACGCCGGCGACCGCTGCACTCACGACGCCGAGCTTCGGTAACCCGAAGACGCCGACGATAAAGAGCGGCGTGATGAGGATCGCGAGCACCGCCGAAACGATGAGTGCGTAAAACGGTGTCGTCGAGTCGCCCGTCCCGCGCAGGATCGTCGCGTACACGAAGTAGACGAAAAAGACGGGCATCGTCAAGAAGATCACGCGCGCGTACGCGTCGGCCTGAGCGATGATGTCGGGCGGCGTCGCCAACCACGCCAGCATCGTCGTCGAGCCGAGCGACCCGACGATAGCGACGATGATGCCGAGGTAGAGCGCCGCGCCGAGCACCGTGCCCGCGATCTTCTTGACCTTGTGATGGTCGTGTGCGCCGAAGGCCTGACCGATGAGCACGCTGCTGCCGCTCGAAACGCCGAAGACGAACGAGAACAAGAGAAAGATGATTGGGAAGACGGCCGAGACCGCGCCGAGCGCCTGCGTCGAGATCAATCGGCCGATCCAGATGCTCGCCATCGTCTGCGATGCCGACTGCAAGACGTTGCTCAGCATCAGCGGCACGAGAAAGACGAGGAGGATCTGCCACATCGGCTTTCCCTCCTCGAATACGTTGACTCCATGGCGGCGCGCCGCCTGAGCCTGCGCCATGTTACTCCTTGGCTAAGAGCTGATAGATTTCTTTGCGCGTCTCGTCGAGCAGCTCGCGAGCCCGCTCGATGGTTTCGCCCTTCGAAGATGGGCCCAGCTGCGTAATCGCTTGCATCAGACGCCGCGCGGAATCGCGTAACTGCGCCGCAGAGCCTTGCGCGGCCTCTTCTTGCGCGTCGCCTTCGTCGTTGAGGAAGCGCTCGAACTCCGCCGCGCGCTCGCCGAGCAGCCGGCGTCCCTCCTCGGTGATCTGGTAGATGCGCCGATCGCCCTCCTCACGCCCCGCGATGAGCCCCGCGGCTTCGAGCGCCTGGAGGAGCGGGTAGACCGAGCCGGCGCCCCCGCCCCAGCCCTTCTCGCGAACCTCGCGGATCAAATCGTAGCCGTGGCGCGGGACCTCTGCCAGCAGCTTCAGCAAGGCAATCTTGAGAACGCCCCGCCGCATGCGGCGCATCCCCCGGTGATGATGCCGTTCGCCGCGCCACCAGCCGCCCGAGCGGGGATCCCCCCAAAAACCGATATCCATTTCTACTCTCCTATCGATCGCAATAGTATTCGATATATCGCGATACTGTCAATACTCGAGAGCCGCAGCGTTCGACCGCATCGGAGGCCGCGACCCAGACGTTGAACCCGCAAATTGTGCGGCTTGATAAATTTATGAAGGTCTCGCGGTTGGCGAAGCGGCGCAGCGAGGCGCACGAGGCGCTGGAACACGGGCGGATCACCAAGGACGGCAAGCCGCTCAAGCCGGGATACCAGGTGAAACCGGGCGACGAGCTCGAGATTCACTACGCGACAAAATTCGTTACCGTGCGCGTGCGCGACGTGCCCTTGCGCGTGACCCCGAGCGTTAAAGCGGCCGACCTCTACGAAATTCTGGAATCGCGCAAGGACGAAGGCGACTGGATATGATCTCCGCCGACACGAAGGACGCGCTCGCGCGCGAGCTCCCCGCCGAAATCCACTGCCGCGAAGCACTCCTCGCCGGGCTCGCGCTTTACGGAAGTTCGCGCGGTGCGTTCGTTACGCATCGCAACGCCGTCGCGCGGCTCTTCTGGTCACTATTGGAAGAGCGCAAATCGCACCCGATCGGAACGCGCGCGCCGACGCGTTTGCAACGCCTGCCGACCTTCGCGATAGACCTTCCCGAACAGCTGCGAGCGGTGCCGGCAAAGCCGGCGCGCAAGTGCGACCGCTTAATCGAGATCCGCGCGGCGTTTTTGGCGTGCGGCTCGCTTGCCGCCGGCGCTCACGGTTACCATCTGGAGTTCGTCACGCGCAGCGATGAGGTGGCGCAGCGTTTGAAGTGGATGCTGCGCAGCGCCGGCGTACCGCCCAAAGCGACGCGCCGGAAAGCGCGGCTCGTACTCTACTACAAAGATTTCGACGCGATCGCCGAGCTATTGACGCTCATCGGCGCTTTCGGCGCAGTGCTGCAACTCGAAGACGTGCGGGCGCTGCGCGAAACGAAGAACCGCATCCACCGTCTGGTCAACACGGAGGCGGCGAACCTCGAGCGCACCGCCCAGGCCGCCGCCGAACAGCGCCGCGTTATCGAGTTTCTGCGCAGCGTCTACGGCCTGGTACGGCTGACGCCTGCGTTGCGCGAAGTTGCCGAGCTTCGGCTCAAACATCCCGACGAGTCGCTCATGGAACTCGGGCGCCGCTGTAATCCGCCGATCGCGAAACCCACGGTCAGCAGCCGGCTGGGTGCCTTGGCGCGGCTCGCCGATCAGCTTCGTGGTGGGCAGGTGAGCGCGAAAGCCGCCCGGTAAACGCGCTCATGCGCATTGGGATCAACGGCTTCGGCCGCATCGGACGGAACTTCACCAAGGCGATCGTCGAACGGCATCCGACCATTGAGATCGCCGCAATCAACGATCTCATCGGCGCGCGGCAGTCCGCGCACCTCTTCAAGTACGACAGCAACTACGGCATCTACGAGGGCAACGTTGAGGCCGGCGATGGGACCCTAACGATCGATCGCCAGAAAATTCGTGTCTTCACCGAACGCGATCCGGCGAAGCTGCCGTGGAAGGACCTCGGGGTCGACGTCGTGGTCGAGTCGACCGGCCTCTTTACCGATGCCTCGAAGGCGCGCGTCCACATCGACAGCGGCGGAGCAAAAAAAGTCATCATTTCCGCACCGGCCAGCGGCGAAGACGTTACCATCGTCTTGGGCGTCAATGACGATTGCTACGATCCGGCCAAACATCACGTCATTTCGAATGCTTCCTGCACCACCAACTGCTTGGCTACGGCCGTAAAGCCGGTCGTCGATCAGCTCGGTTGGGTGAAAGGCTTCATGACGACGATCCACTCGTACACCAACGATCAAAACGTCCTCGACGGACCGCACCGGGACCCGCGCCGCGCACGCAACGCCGCCACCAACATCATTCCGACCTCAACGGGCGCCGCTAAAGCGCTTTACCTCACGATTCCGCAAGTGGAAGGGACGTTCGACGGCTTTTCGCTGCGCGTCCCCACGCCGACGGTCTCGATGATTTATTTGGTGGCGCAGACCAAACGCCCCACGACGAAGGACGAGCTTAATGCCATTCTTCGCGGCGCCGCGGACGGCGAGCTCCGTAAGTACGTCGCCTATACCGAGGAAGAGTTGGTCTCGAGCGACTTTAAGAAGAATCCCCACAGCTCGATCGTCGATGCCAAGCTTACCAACGCGAACGGAGATCTCGTGCAGATAGCGGCCTGGTACGATAACGAGTGGGGCTATTCGTGTCGGCTGGCTGAGCTGACCGAGATGGTCCTGGCGAAGCTTCCTGCAAACGTTTAAGCGGCTTGCCGACCTCGACGTTGCCGGCAAGCGAGTCTTGGTGCGCGAAGACCTCAACGTGCCGCTGGTTGGAGAGAACGGCGCGGTGGAAATCGGCGACTTCGCACGCATCGACGCGGCTCTGCCGACGCTGCGTTGGCTGCATGAGCACGGTGCGCGCACCGTCGTCCTCTCGCACCTTGGTCGTCCCGACGGCAAGCCGAATCCGCGCCTTTCGCTGTGGCCCGTGGCGCAGGCCCTCGCCGGCCGCCTCGGCATTGGTGTCGGGTTCGCCGACGACAGCATCGGCGAGGCTGCCGAGCGGGCCGTTGGGGACATGCACGACGGGGACGTGCTCTTGCTCGAAAACGTGCGGTTTCACCCCGAGGAAGAGCACAACGATCCGGCTTTCGCGCGCCGGCTTGCAAAGCTCGGGGATCTCTACGTGAACGATGCGTTTGCGACCGCGCATCGTGCGCACGCTTCAACCGAGGCGCTCGCGCATCTGCTGCCCAGCGCCGCGGGGTTTTTGATGGAAGCGGAGCTATCCGCGCTCGCTCGTCTCGTTGAAAATCCCCGCAAACCATTCGTCTGCGCGATCGGTGGCGCCAAGATCAAAGACAAAATCGCGCTGTTGGAGCGACTTGCCGAGCTCGTCGACGCGTTTTGCGTCGGCGGGGGCATGGCGAACACACTGCTTGCTGCCGCGGGCATCAACGTGGGAACATCCCTACGCGACGACGATCTCGAGCCGGCAAAGCGAATTTTGGCGCTATCGAAGCAACGCGGAATCGGGCTCGCGCTTCCAACCGATGCCGTGGTCGCGCCGTCGCTCGATGACGCGGCGGCAGCGCACGTCGTCGCCATCGACGGCGTCGGCGGCGAGATGATTCTCGATATCGGGCCGGCGACGGCGGCGGCCTACGCACACATCATCGAAGCGGCAAAGACGATCGTCTTCAATGGGCCGATGGGCGTCTACGAGCGCCCGGCGTATCGCAACGGCACGAAGGTCGTCGGCGATGCGATCGCGGCGGCGACGACAGCCGGTGCGGTGAGCATCGTTGGCGGCGGCGACGCCGCGGCGGCGGCGCATCTGCTTGGTTTTGCTTCGAAAGTGACGTTCGTCTCGACCGGCGGCGGTGCGACGCTGGAGTATTTAGAAGGCAAGCTGCTCCCGGGGGTCGCGGCGCTTGAACATTAGGAGGCTTGCCGCGGGCAACTGGAAGATGCATAAGACCGCGGCCGAAACCGCCGCGTTTTTCGACGTCTTCCTTCCGAAAGTCGCGTCGCTGCCGGACTCGGTTGAAATCGTCGTCGCGCCGCCGTTTACGTCGATTCCGCAAGCCGCTGCGCGATTGCGCGGAACGCGCGTCCGTTTGGGAGCGCAGACGATGCATTGGGAGCTCGCCGGAGCGTTCACCGGTGAAGTAAGCGCGCCAATGCTGCTGGAGTTCGGCGTGACGCACGTCATCCTGGGCCATTCCGAGCGACGCGCGTACTGCGACGAAACCGATCGTACCGTGAATCGTAAAGTGAAAACCGCGCTCGAGCAGGACCTGACGCCGATCGTTGCCGTCGGCGAGACACTGGAAGAGCGCCGCGCCGGGCTTACCGACAAGCGCGTGATCGCGCAGACGCGCGCCGCACTCGACGGCGTCGCCCGGAGCGCGCTTGCCAAAGTCGTGCTCGCTTACGAGCCGATCTGGGCGATCGGTACCGGCGAAAACTGCGACGCGGCCGAAGCCGATCGCGTCATGGGCGCCATTCGCGCCGGCCTCGACGGCTTACAAGCAACGCCGATTCTCTACGGAGGGAGCGTGACGCCGGTCAATGTCGCGTCTTACGTGGCGTTGCCGAACATCAACGGCGGTCTCGTCGGCGGCGCATCGCTCGATCCCGATGGCTTTGCATCGCTGATTGCCGCCGCCGAGGGGTCACGCTGAAATATCGGCTCGCGGTGCTTGCCGTGCTCGACGGATGGGGCTGCCGCGAGGCGACGCACGGGAACGCGATCGCCGCGGCCAAGCTGCCGTATTGGCGCGAGCTCTGGCAACGCTATCCGCACACGCTGCTCGCGGCGTCGGGCGAAGCCGTCGGTCTGCCGAAAGGCATCATGGGCAACAGCGAAGTCGGGCACATGAATCTCGGCAGTGGTCGCGTCGTACCGCAAGGCGTTACGGTCATCAACGCGGCGATCTCGGATGGCGATTTCGCTGAGAACGAGACGCTGGCGCGAGCCTTCGTGCACGCGCGGCGGAGGGGCGGCCGGCTACACCTCATGGGATTGCTCTCCGACGGTTGCGTCCACAGCTCGATCGTGCATCTTTTCGCCCTGATCGACGCTGCGGTCGCCGAGGATTGCGCGATCGCCATTCATGCGTTCCTCGACGGTCGCGACACGCCGCCGCGCTCGGCGTCCCAATACATCGAACAGCTCGAGCGGAAGCTGGACGCGGGCGGGCGCGCCGGGTCGATCGCGAGCGTCACCGGTCGCTATTACGCGATGGATCGCGATCGGCGCTGGGAACGCACGCAGCGCGCCTACGACCTGCTTGCGAACGCCAAAGCCGAGCATCGGGCCGGCGACGCCGGTTCCGCCGTGCGCGAAGCCTACGCGCGGGGCGAAACCGACGAGTTTGTCGTTCCGACGATCGTCGGTGAAGCGCGCCCGATCGAGGACGGCGACGCGTTCGTCTTCTTCAACTTCCGTCCCGACCGCGCGCGTCAGCTCACGACGGCATTCAACGCCGGCACGTCGCTCTATTTCGACGACGGCTTCGGCGTTTTTGCCTCGAAGCGTTATGATAATCCCTTCTTCGCAACGATGACGAAGTATGATGAAGCGTATACCAATCCCGTGCTCTTCGGACCGCGGCCACAATACGACACCTTTGGCGAGGTAATCGCGCGCGAAGGCCTGCGCCAGCTACGGCTCGCCGAGACCGAAAAGTACGCGCACGTCACGTACTTCTTCAACGGCGGCCGCGAAGACCAATTCGACGGCGAGGAGCGCGAGCTCATCCCCTCCGATCGGGCGGTAGCGACCTACGACTTAGCACCCGCGATGCGCGCGCGCGAAATCACCAATGCCGCGGTAACGGCGATCGAGAGCGGCCGCTACGACGCAATCGTGATGAACTACGCGAATGCCGACATGGTCGGTCATACTGGAAAATGGCAGCCGACGATCGAGGCAGTCGAAGTGATCGATGAGTGCCTGCACCGCCTCGCCGACGCGACGTTACGCGCCAATGGGCTGCTCGCGATCACGGCAGACCATGGTAACGCCGAAGAGGAACTCGATGCCAACAACGAGCCGCTAACTGCTCATACGACCAATCCGGTGCCGTTGCTCCTTGTCGCCGACGGGCTGCATGGAACGCTTGCAAGCGCAGGAAAACTGGGCGATGTCGCGCCGACGCTGCTGTCGCTGATGGGTTTGCCGATTCCCGAACGGATGACCGGCCACAATCTTTTTAGGGAAGCTCTGATTTAGCGCATCTCGTTCAAGAAAGTTCAGAGTAATCACAGGCTGCCTTACGGCTTTTACCAGCTTGGCGTGAGAGATTAGCGTGGATGGAACTTTACGACGACGTACTCCTCGTCACGCGAGCATTGATCTCTTTTGTCCTTATCGGCACGGCGGCGGTCGCAATTGCCGTGCTCGCACACCTCCTGCCGGCCGGTGGCTAGAATTCGACACGATAACATCCACTGGCATCAATTTGTATGCAGCGGCCCGCGACCACGATCGAGCGGATGCGGTGATCCCAGAAGCAGAGAACGCGCACCGCCGCAGGCCGGAGGCTCGCGATAAGCTCGCGAGCCCGTTGCGAAACCGCAACCGCGTCTTTAACCCAACGCGGTTGGTCGTGCGGCTGCAGCGCCGTCTCAAGTTCGCCTTCGGCAACGATCGGAACGATTGCTTCGGACCGGCTTGCACCGATCTGGAGCGGCAGAGTAGCGGGGGTTTCCTCCAGTTCAACGCGTCGCAACATGGGTTTGCCGCTTGAGCCGCGCGATCGCGCTGATATGCAGCTGCGACGCCCGCTGCGGCGAAATGGCGAGACGCCTACCGACCGAGCGCAGCGACGTTTCGTTGAAGTAGTGCAGCAGCACGACCTCGCGCTGGCGCTGCGGGAGCCCGTCGATCAGCGCCGCGAGCATCGCGCGCTCCGATCGGCGCTCGACGATGCGCGCCGGATCGTCGCTCCAGTCCTGCGCCACCGATTCGCCGCGCGGCAACGGGGCATCGAGCGAGAGCGGCTGGCCGCGGTAGGCCGCAGCCAGCGCTCGCCGATACCCTGGACAACGCCCTTCCATTTCGGCCGCCGTCGGAAGCTCGCCACGCACTGCGGCCAGTGCGAAGCGCTGATTCTCGCCGTCGCGAACGATGCGCCGGGCGCGCTCGGAGACGGGGTCCATGCGCCGTATGCCGTTGAGCATCGCGCCGACCACGAGGCGCCGCGCATACTCGGTGAGTTGCGGTCCTCGCAACGGATCGAACGAATCGACGGCGCGAATCAAGCCGATGGCGCCGTCACCGATGAGATCGTCGACGTCGAGGCTCGGAACGAGTCGTTTGAGACGCCGTGCGACCCTGCGCACGAGCGGCAGCAGCGCGCTCACGACGGCGTCACGTTCGTCAGTCACGGCGATCGTTGTAAACGCGAAGCGAGCAATTCCGCGAAGCCGCGACCGTCGTGTGCGGCGATCTCACCGGCGAGCAGATCGAGCTCGTACTCGCCGAGCGCGCCGCCGCCATCCATGAGCGGACGCAACACCGGCGCGAGTAACATCGCTTCGAGCATCTCGCCCGCGCGACGCGCCGTGACGCTATCCACGCTGCAGATTGTTGGCGATGCGCAGCATCTCATCGGCTGCTTGTACGCCCTTCGCATTGGCTTCGTAGGCTCGTTGCGCGGCGAGAATTTGCATCATCGCCTCGATGATCGTGACGTTCGATTCTTCCAGCATGCCGAAACGGAGCTTCGGTCCATTGTCGCTGCCCGGCACGATCTCGCGCGGCTTCCCCGACTCGCGGGTGGCTTCGAAAAGCGCGCCATCGACCGCACGCAGACGATCGGGCGCCGGGAACTCCGCCAAGCGGATCTGCCCGATCGTGCGGGTACCGTTCGCGAAGGTCACACGCACCTTTCCGTCAGGCATAACGGTCGCCGAAAGCGCATCGGATGGAATGCGTATTCCTTCCAGACGCGCGTCGCGCGCGTTTCGCAATGTTCCGTCGGCCGACCGCGCGAACTGGCCATCGCGCGTGTAGAGGTGCCGGCCATGCTCATCGACGAGCGTAAAGAACCCGGGCCCGTCGATCGCAAGATCGAACGGACCCGGGCTTCGCGCGAGTTTGCCTTGCGCGAAGAGTACGTGCGCGCCCAAGGCGACGGTCCCCAGACCGCGCTCACCCGGCGCGACGAGCTCGGCGAATCGCTGCGCTGAGCCCTTGTATCCGACGACGCCCGCGTTGGCTAAGTTGTCGGCGATCGTGTCGAGATTCTGCTGTTGTGCAGCCATGCCGCTGGCGGCGGCGAAGAGCGCGCGATCCATCGCCGGCTCCGCTAAGCGACGTGAGCGGCTTGCGCCGCTTTTTCGCGCGACTTATCGATCGTACTGACGACTTTTTGCGCACTTTCGAAGGAACGCTCGGCGGCGAGCACGTCGATCATCTCGGCAATCGCGTTGACGCCGTTGGTGGCGAGCGTGCCGGAGTGCACCGCACCGCCCTGGCGAGCCATTCGCTGCTCGACGATGCTTACGCCAAGCGGGGTTAAAAAGCCGCGCGCGACGACGCGTCGGAAGCCTTCGGTCGAAACGTTGGCCAGATTCTCGGTGGCGACTTCGAGGCGCGTTCGCGCCGCAACCATTGCGCTACCCGCCCATGCGATACCGTCCATGACCGCATGGTAGCGCGCAGGCGTAGCCGAATCGTTTCAGCACGATGAACGATCTGCGCGTGGTGGGCTTCGCTCTGGCGGCAACGCTGGCGGCCTGTAGCTCGCTCAGCGCACGCCAGCAGGTCAACGATGTGGAGATCGCGGCGATGGCGCCGCTGAAGCACCAATATCCCGACGTCGTCATGGGGTTCGACGTTCGGCCGCAATCGACGCTCATCCTGAGCGTCGACCTCCAGCATTACATCGAGGCTGACGACGATACGATTGCGGCGCTCAAGCGTGACGCCCTCGCGCGCTGGCGCGCCGCGTGGACCGCGGAGCATCCGCACACGCATGCAATCCTGCGCGTACGCTTCATCGACTTCATCGGCCGCAGAGTCGCCGACGCGACGACGAAGGTCTAGCAGGCTCCTCGGCGCTACAACCGCAGTGCGACCGCGTCGGTGAACGCCTGGGTCGAAAGGGCGCCGTTTGCCGGTATGAGTTCGGCAGTGCGCAGCCCGTCGGCATAGGCGCCCTCGACGGCGCGCTCGATGCGCGCGGCGTTCGCGTCGTCGTCGAGCGAGTGGCGAAGCAGCATCGCCGCCGAGAGAATGGCGGCGGTGGGATTGGCGATGTTGCGCCCAGCGATATCGGGGGCAGTTCCGCCGATCGGCTCGTAGAGGCCGAACTGCCGTCCGGGTGAGCCGCCGGCTCCCAAACTCGCGCTCGGCAGCGTGCCGATCGAACCGGTCAGAATCGCCGCCTCGTCGGAAAGGATATCGCCGAACATGTTCTCGGTTACGATCACGTCGAAATCGCCGGGACGCTGCACGAGCTGCATCGACGCGGTGTCCACCAAGAGGTGCTCGAGCGCCACATCTGGATACTCGCGGGCGATCTCGTTGACGACTTGGCGCCAAAGCCGCGACGTCTCCAGAATGTTCTGCTTGTCGACCGACGTTAAGCGCTTACGGCGTGCGCGCGCGAGCTCGAACGCAATCCGGGCAATCCGCTCGATCTCCGGCGCGCGGTAGAACATCGTGTCGACGGCTTCTTCGATTCCCTCGACCGTCCGCCGCTCCTTCGGCCGGCCGTAGTAGATGCCGCCGGTGAGCTCGCGCACTACTAAAAGGTCGAGCCCACGCACGATCTCCGAACGCAGCGGCGAGGCCTCTTCCAAACCCGCAAAGACGCGCACCGGCCGCAGGTTCGCATAGAGCTCGAAATCACGTCGCAATAAAAAGAGCGCGTACTCCGGTCGCTCCGCCAGCGGCTTGCCATCGTGTTCCGGAAGGCCGACGCTTCCAAAGAGAATCGCGTCGCTGCGCTCGCAGAGTTTGCGCGTAGCCTCGGGAAGCGCCGGAAGGGCTCGCGCGAGTGCGGCGCCGCCGACAAGGCCTTCAGCGCAATCGAGGTCAGGGCGCACGTAACGCAAAATCCGGGCTGCGGCGTCGGTGACCTCAGGACCGATACCATCCCCGGCCAACACGGCAATCTGACCTCGTGTCATCTAGTGGCCTGTAACGCCGAGACGTGTAGGCCGCGGCCCGCCTGCGGGCGAACTGCGGCGTCGCTCTTCGCTCGCAAAGCGCTGCTTTTGTCGCTCATCGCTCCTTGCATTTCATCCCACAAGCGGGCCGCGGCACTACACATCTCGGCGTTACAGACCACTAGATCCCTTCGACCAGCGAGAGGACGGGCTTCGGCGAAGGATTAGTAGACCGTGATGCGGGTGGTGTCGTCCTTCGGCGGTTCTTTCGACGCCTCACTCTCGGCGGGGGCGGGGCTGGGCGCTTCCCCGTTGCCGGTGGCAGCGTCCGATCGTTGGAGCAATGCGAGATGCGTCATGAGCAGGCTGCGCAGCTCGCTGCGAGCCTTTTCGGCTTCCTCGACCGCGCGCTGCTGCTCCCTGCGTGCCTCGGCAATCGCATCATTGTAGCCGACGATCTCCCGCTCGGCGGCCAAACGCGCCTTATCGCGAATCAAATCGGCTTCCTTGTGTGCCGAGGCTTTCACCTCGTCGGCCGTCCGCTGCGCCAGCACCAGCGTATTTTGCAGCGACTCTTCCATCGCCTTGAAATGGCTTACGCGCTCCTTGAGGTCGGCGATCTCCGCGTCGAGTGCGGCCCGGTGCTGCGCCTCGTCTTCCAACGTCTCGATGATTTCGTCGAGAAACTGGTCGACGTCCGCTCGGTCGTATCCCTGAAGTGCTTTCTTGAAACTTTTGTGCTGAATGTCGACCGGTGTGATCTTCTCCATCCTGTTCGTCCTACGTTCGGTTGGCCATGAAATCGAAGGTGCCGTCGGCGATCATCGAGTCGCGCAAGCCGGCGGCATTGACAATGATGCCGGCCGGTACGACGAGATAGATCGACTCGGCGAGTTTCTGGATCTTGCCGTCGATCGTGTATGCGACGCCTGAGGTGAAGTCGACGACGCGCTGCAAGAGCGTGCGATCTGCATTCTGCAGATTGACGATGACGACTTGGCGACTTCGCAGTGAGTCTGCGATCTCCACCACGTCCTGATAGCTGCGTGGCGAGTAAACGCTCACCTGCGTGCCGCCGCGTCTTCCCGCCGATGCGAGCGAGACAACCCGCGCGCTCGATCCTTCGTCGGTGAAGAGCTCTTCCTCGTCGTCGCGGATCGAGAAGAACGATCCGATTTTACTGAACATGCTCACTGGCGAACCTCCTTTTTCGGTCGCGAACCAAAGAGTGCCTCACCGATGCGCACCATCGTTGAGCCGGCTCGCACTGCTTCGCGCCAATCGCCTGACATGCCGATTGAGAGCGTACTTCCACCTATGCGGGCCAACGTCATGGCAGCGACCTCAAATGCGCGCAAGATTGCATCGCGGTCGCGGGTGAGCGGCCCGATCGCCATGATGCCCTCGAGATGCAAGCACGGCTGCTCCCGGAGCGTTTCGGCGAGCCGTTCGGCATCGGACGGCGGGCAGCCAAAACGGTCGACCGGCGAGATGTTCAGCTGAAGCAGCACCGGGAGCTGCTTACCGATCTCGGCTGCCGCCTGCGCGAGGGCAATGCCCACACGGGGACGATCGACGCTCTGCACGACGTCGAAGAGCCCGGCGATCATCTTCGCTTTGTTCGCCTGCAGATGGCCGACGAAGTGCTTGCGAACGGGCGGCAGCAGCGGAAGCTTCCGCAGCGCCTCCTGGAAGTAGTTTTCGCCGAGGTCGGTGAGGCCGGCATCGATCGCGTTCGCCAACGCCTCGCCGGATTGACCCTTGCCAATTCCAACTAACGTCACGCCGCCGGGATGGCGGCCGCAGCTTCGGGCTTCATCATCGATCGCGTGGCGCAGGCTGCGGTAACGTTCCGCAACTGCCGTCAACGACGTGCCGCGGGCGCCGGCGACGCCGGCCGGGCGTCGGTCCGCGGGCCCGGGCGCCTGGCACAGTAGACGATGCCGATGACGCCGATGATGATCATCGGAAGCGCATAGAGTTGTCCGCCGGTCAGGCCGAAGGCGGTGAAGTCCGCCTGCCGCCAAAGCTCAGCGAGCGACCGCGTGATGCCGTAGAGCGTGAACCACGTCCAGGCCACCACCCCATCTTTAGGCTTCATCCGATAGACGATCAACAGGATCGGGAAGGTCAGGATATCCAGGATCGCCTCGTAGAGCTGCGAGGGATGGCGGTAGAGCGTCCCTTGATCGGGCGCGCTCGGAAAGCGCAGGCACCAGGGCCGGTCGGGACGGCAGACGTCACCCCAGAGCTCGTCGTTGATGAAGTTGACGAGACGGACCAGGGCGATGCCGATCGGCAACATCATCACAACCTCGTCGCCGACCACGGTATATTTGAGCCCCGGATGCTTGCGATCGAAGAGCCAGATCGCCACGAGCACGCCGATCAATCCGCCATGGAACGCCATACCGCCGTTCCAAACGGCGATGAAATTGATTGGATTGGAAAAATAGAACGACGCGTCGTGCTTGCTGATGATGTCGTTGATGACGAAGAAGGTGCGCCCGCCGACGAGCACGCCGATCAACGCGTAGAAGAGAAAGTCCTGGATCTGTTCCCGGGTAAGACCCAACCGGCGCCGCCCGGCGGGGCGGCTCATCCACAGGTAGACGCAAACGAACGCCACCAGATAGGCGATGCCGTACCAATGAATCCTCAGCGGTCCAAGATGGATCGCGACCGGGTCGATATTTGTCGGATATGTGAACCAGTGCTGCATTTCTATCCTATGGAGTTTTCTCGGGCTACGGCGGCCCGAAGACGGGAATGCGCCTAAGCCCGACAAACTCCTAGGGGTTCATGGCGACGACGACACACATTACCGCGGGCATCGCCTTCCTTGCGGGGCTCGTTTCCTTCGTATCGCCGTGCGTCCTTCCGCTGGTGCCGGCATACCTCTCGCTGTTGACGGGGGAGAGCGTGGAGGATCTCAAACTCGAATCCACCGCGGCGGCGCGCGCACAGACGCTCGCGCACGCGGTTGCATTCGTGCTTGGTTTCAGCCTCATCTTCATCGGCCTCGGCTTGAGCGCCAGTGCGATCGGCGGGGTGCTTGATGCGAACCGAAGCACGCTTGCACAGATCGGCGGCGTCGTCGTGGTGATCCTCGGTCTCCACATGATGGGCATGCTCCGCATCCCTTGGCTGATGATGGATGCGCGAGTGCATCTTCGCCACGAACGCGCGTCGTTTTGGACTTCCGGTCTCGTCGGCATGGCCTTTGCCGCCGGCTGGTCGCCGTGCATCGGTCCGATCCTCGCGGGCATCCTGGCGATTGCGTCCCAACAACACAGCGGCCAAGCCGCGCTGTTGCTTGCGTTTTACTGTCTCGGTCTGGCCGTGCCGTTTCTGGCAACCGCGGGTGCGATCGGCGGAGCCCTTCCGCTACTCCGCCGCATAGCGCCTTCGCTTCGGGCGATCGAGTTCGCCGCCGGCGCGTTTATGATCGTCGTCGGCTTGGTTCTCGTGAACGATGCATTTCTCAACGTCGCAGGATGGTTCTATCAATTTGTCCCGCAACCAAAACTCTAACGTAATCAGTACGCTCGTGATCGCGGGCGTCGCGATCCTCGTTTTCTGGCTCGACCAGTACACCAAACGCCTTATCACCGCTTCGTTCGTACCCGGCGAGAGCCGTGAGTTCATTCCGCACCTCCTGAGGTGGACGTACGAGCGCAATCTTCATGGCGCGTTCGGTCTCTTCGGCAGCAGTGCGGTCTTGCTCATCGCGATGGCGATCGTCGTGCTGGTGCTCTTTTGGTTCAGCTTTCGCGAGGCCGCCGCACGGTCGATGGTCGTTCGGATCGCGTTTGGCATGATCGTCGGAGGTGCGATCGGAAATATCGTCGATCGGCTGCACCACGGCTACGTCATCGACTTCATCGATTTCTATCGCATTTGGCCGAACATCTTCAACGTGGGAGACTCTTGCATCACAATCGGTGTGGGACTCCTGCTGCTCTCCAGTCTTGCTACACGTCGTCAGCGCTGAAGAGTCCGGAAGGCGCACCGACCTCCTTGTCGCCTCACTCTCCGGCGCGTCCCGTTCGCGGGTCGCGCAACGGGCTAAGCTCGGGGAAATTCTAGTCAACGGCGCATCCGCGAAGCCGAGCCTTCTGCTGGAAGAAGGCGACGTGCTCGAGTTTGAAATTCCGCCGCCTCGTACACTCGTCGCGTACGCCGAACCGATCGAGTTGGCAGTTCTGTACGAAGACGACGATCTGCTCGTGGTCGACAAGCCGGCGGGAATGGTGACGCATCCGGCGCACGGCGCACCCAGCGGCACGCTCGTCAACGCGCTTTTGGCGCACACCAAGGAAACGCTTCCGGGCGACATGCTGCGCCCCGGCCTCGTCCATCGCCTCGATCGCGACACCTCGGGTCTGCTCGTCGTCGCAAAACGCGACGCCACGCTGGAGGCGCTGCAGGCCGCGATGAAAGCCCGGCGCATCGCGCGGGAATATCTCGGCCTGGTCAGCGGCATCCCGCAAAATCCGCGCGGCAGGATCGATGGCCCGATCGGACGCGATCCGCGCAACCGCCTCAAATACACGATAACGAGCGAAGGCAAACCAGCGGTCACGCACTACACCGTACGCGAAGCCTTTCCGAAGGCTGCCGAGCTCGTCTTTACGCTCGATACTGGGCGCACGCATCAAATTCGCGTTCATCTCGCCGCCGCCGGCCATCCGATCATTAACGATCCGCTCTACGGCAAGAGAGAGCCGCGTTTCGAGCTTCCCGGCCAGGCGCTGCACGCGTGGCGCCTCGCCTTTCCTCATCCGCGCACGGGCGCGATCGTGGAGTTCGAAGTGCCGCCCCCGCCCGGGTACTTGCAGGCGCGGCGATTAGTATCGCTTTGACCTTCGACCTATTAGCGCAAGATGGCCGCGCTCGGCGTGGACGATTGCGCCTCGCTCACGGCGTCGTCGAGACGCCATGCTTCATGCCGGTCGGCACCGCCGCGACGGTCAAAGGATTGACGCCGCGCGACCTCCGCGAAGCGCAGACGCAGATCGTGCTGGCAAACACCTACCACCTCTGGCTGCGTCCCGGACTGGAAACGATCGAAGCGGCGGGCGGGCTCCATCGTTTTATGGCGTGGGACGGGCCGATTCTCACCGACTCGGGCGGCTTTCAGGTCTTTAGCCTCGAGAGCCGGCGCACGCTCGACGACGAGGGCGTCACCTTCGCTTCGCATCTCGACGGCAGCCGCCATCGGTT
>DATHOO010000045.1:0-8700 GCA_035484815.1 Candidatus Acidiferrales bacterium | reverse complement strand
AACGCAACAACAGCGGATACTCATGCGAGGAAATCGGCAGCTTGGACCAGAGGTCGAAGTACGGCGCAAAAGCTCGGTAGCCGGGCCCGCCGGCGCTGCGCGCCGCGGCGCTCTCCTCCGGTGGGATCGCCGGCGCATCGTGCACGACCAGCGCCGCGAGCCCCGCCTCTTCGAGCATCGATTGAAGTTCACGATCGTTCGCCATCGCCACGGCGTCGTAGGATGTGCTCCAGGCGGCTCCTTGCGCATCGACCGCGCGCGCCAGCGTCACAATCGCCGGCGCAGCTTCGCCGCGCCGCACGATCAACCGGCTCCCTCGCTCGCGAAGCTCGCCGTCAAGCGCCGCCACGGCATCGCAAAAGAACGCGGCGCGGCGGGGCGACGTCTTGAGCCGCGTCGTCAAGGCACGATCGATGGCGAGCAGCGGGAGCACGCTCCCGCGCGATGCGGCTACCGCTAAACCCGCGTGATCGTCAAGACGCAGGTCTTTCGCAAAGCGATAGATGAACGGCCTGTCCGCCATGGCAGGCCGTTTCGGGCGTCCTTCGACTCGCGCCTACGCGCTTCGCTAGTGGTGTGAGGGTGGGCGGTAGTGCACTTGCAATGCGGCGCGGCAAACCGCTCGATCGACGGCGCTGTACCCCGAACTCTTGGTGATCGAGCAACGCAACGGGATCCCGCGTTGATCGACGCTGACCGCGAACGCCGTTGTAACCGGCACCGCCGAGCCGACGACTAGCGATTCCGCCCGTCCTTCCCGGCGCGGCGCGGTTTGGGTGTCGAGCGCGGCGATCGCGCGCACGTCCTTTGCCGAAACCGTGTGTTGCGGCGCGGTGGCTTGCGGCTTCTTCTCTCCTGCGAGGAACCCGGCAACGACGATGACGGCTACAGCGAATGTCGCGGCCCAGCTCCACGCTCGCCGCGGAGCATGCCGGCGAGCGAGCGCCTTGCGAATGTCGGGCTCCCAGCGTTCATCGTCGCGAGCTTGTACGACAACCGCCATGACGCGCTCCAGCTCGCGCTCGCCGCCGAGTTCATTCACGCAGTGTGCGCAACCAGCGAGATGCGCGCGGTATCGATCGCGTTCGCTATCACTGGCTTCACCTAAAGCGATCGCACCCGCAAGCGCTTGCGCCGCGGAGCAATCGTCCCGGCTCGTCATCATTCCATGCCCTCCCGCATGATCGTGCGCAGAATCCGCATCGCGCGGCAGACGCGTTGGCGCACCGCACTCGAGGTCGTACCAAGCATCGTGGCCGCTTCGGTCGACGAGTACCCCGCATAGCTCGTCAAGAGCAACGCCGCCGATTGGTCCGGCGGCAGCTTCCCCAACGCAACCTGCAAATCGACCGACGCCGCGCTGCGCTCGTCAACGCGCCACGTGTTGCGGTCGATCTCCCGATCGAGCGGCAGCATTCGCAGGATCCGCTTCCGGCGGAGAAACGAAATCGCTCCGTTCGTCGCGGCGCGATAGAGCCAACCGGCCGTGAGCTCGCGTTGCGGATCGGCTTGCAGCATCCGGTACGCCGAAAGAAAGACTTCTTGGGTCAGATCGAGCGCGACCTCGGCGTCGCCCACCATCCGCCGCAGGTAGCGGCCGAGCTTCGTTTGGTATTCGAGGACGAGCGATTCGGTTCGCGCTTGAGCGATTGCCGTTCGATCGGTCCCGGAGCAAGCCTCCACATCCCTCTGCAACGGTTCGTCCTTCCCTCGTGTGACAGCTAAGCCGCCCGGCCCGCGGTCATGGCCCCGCGAAGATCCCGTCGGAGAGGGCCGGGTTGATCTTATAGTCCCCGATCGTCGAGCTGATATCGGCGACGTACCCGGGCTCCTCCACGTGGCCGGTCTGCGATTCGACGAGCAGGTTTCCGTCGATGCGGCCGTAGTGATTGGTCACCTCGGCATAACCGCCGTTGCCATAGTTCCAGCGCATCGAGGTGACGGTCGCACTTCTGTCGTCGGCCGTCGCATCGACCCGTTCGACGTTCCCGCTCTTGCGTGGAACCAGTCGAAAGCGCGTGGTACTGCCGTCGTCCGAGACGGTCGTCACGACATATTTGTCCGACCACTGCGAAGGGCTGTCGATGTGCGCGTAGAGTTTATCGAACTGCTGCGCAACAAGCGGCACGCCGCCGGTAAAGACGACCTTATTCTTGTCGGGCGCCTTGTAATAGTACGTCCCATCTAGGTCGGCTGCGAGAAATGGAAACGATTTCATCACGACGTGCGCGTGCATC
Source organism: Candidatus Acidiferrales bacterium (assembly GCA_035484815.1). Taxonomy (GTDB): domain Bacteria; phylum Vulcanimicrobiota; class Vulcanimicrobiia; order Vulcanimicrobiales; family Vulcanimicrobiaceae; genus Cybelea. The sequence continues at coordinate 6,463 of DATHOO010000045.1, read as the reverse complement.
GTCGCCGTGAATGCATGTAGGTTCGGATTCACCGCTTCCATCCGCGCGAGCAGTGACGTGGCCATTGCGGCAGCTAGCAAGATCATGCGAAAGGCTCCAAGGCAGAGAGTATCTCGGTTTGAACGGCGTGGTTCTTCTCCGTCCGATGCGCTCGCCGCAACGCGGCGATCGCTTGCGGCGAGCCGATGCGGCCGAGAGCCCACGCCGCGTGGCCGCGCACCATCGAATGGCGGTCGAGGCAAAGACTCTCGCTCAGTGCGCCGACCGTCGACCGGTCGAGCGCGTTGCCCAACGCCACTGCCGCGTTGCGCCGCAGCACCGCGGCTCCGCGCCAACCCATGGCGGTCTTCCGATAGCCGCGCTTGAACGCCCCGCTGCGCAGATGCAACATCTCGACCAGCGATGGACGCGCGGAACCGGCATCGCGCGGCGCCCACTCGCCGCCGGCGCGCGCTGGCGCCGACGCCGTCGGCGGACAGGCGAGTTGACAGAGATCGCACCCCCAAACCCAGTCGCCGATGAGCGGCCGCATCGCGCGTGGTATCGAGTCGGTCCGCTGGGTGAGATCGGAGATGCAGCGATTGGCATCGATCGTGTAGTCGCCGCGCAGCGCTCGCGTGGGACATGCGTCGACGCAGCGGGTGCATGCGCCGCACGATTTTCGTAGCGGCGCGTCCGGCACGAGTTCGAGCGTCGTGACGATCTCACCTAAGAAGACGAACGAGCCAAGCGCCGGCGAGATCAGATTCGTATGCTTGCCGATCCATCCCAGGCCCGCGGCGGCTGCGAATGCCCGCTCGGCCAGCGGTCGCGTATCGCAGGTCACCGCCGTCACCGGCGCCCCGGCCGCGTCGTCGATCTCTTTCGCGACGGCGCGCAGCAGCGCGCGCAGACGAAAGTGGTAGTCGTTCGACCAGGCGTAGTTTGAAACGCGACCGGATAGCGGAGGAGTCGATTCCGGCGACGGGGTTGCGTACGGCAGCGCGACGCAGACGACGCTGCGCGCGTGGGGTAAGAGCGTGCGGGGATCGCAGGCACGCCGCGCATATGCCGCGTCATACGGCCATGCCGCAAAATCGCCGCGCTCGAACGCCGCTTGCAGGCGTCGCCGCGATTCCTCGTCGGTGCGGGCGGATGCCACGCGCACGGCGCCGGCCCCAAGCTCGAACGCCGTCCGAATCACCCGCTCTTTGAGCGCGCCCAGATCTGCTTTCGTCGTCATAACGTTGCTAACGGTCCCGCGCTGCCGCGTGGAAAGGCCGCGTCGATTGCCGCGACGTCGTCCACATCGAGCGTGAGTGCCCCCGCAGCTGCGTTCTCTTCGACGTGCGCTACCTGGGCCGCTTTCGGGATGGCAAAGACGCTCGCGTCGCGGATTAAGAATGCGAGCGCCACCTGGCGCGGCGTCGCAGCGTGCTTCCGCGCAACCGCCTCGAGTACTTCGCGGCGCGCGCTGCTACGCAAAAAGCTGCCCCGCCCGAAGGGGGTGTAGGCTACGACGGCAATCCCGCGCTCGCGGGCCGCCGGCAGCACATAATGCTCGATGCCGCGTTCGTCGAGGTGGTAGAGCACCTGGTTGCAAGCCAGCGGCGTCTTGCGCAAAAACGACGCCGCCTCGATCATTTCGCTCGCTTCGAAGTTGCTGACGCCCACGAAACGGCTCTTACCCTGTTCGACGAGCGTCTCCAAAGCTCGCATCGTCTCGCTCAGCGGCTGTGAGCCGGGCCAGTGCAAGAGATAGAGGTCGAGATACTCGCAACGCAGCCGCGCGATGCTCCGCTCGGCGGCGGCAAGCGTCCCGTGAAACGAGGCATTGGTTGGTAAAACCTTCGTCGTAATGAAGAGACGGTCGCGTGGAATCCCACGAATCGCTTCGCCGAGCAACGTCTCGACGCGGCCGGCGCCATACATCTCGGCGGCGTCGAGATGCGTCATCCCCAGCTCAATGCCGCGACGAATCGCGCGTCGCGCTTCTTTGAGATGTGGCCCGCTCTCGGGCATGTTCCAAGTACCCTGCCCGATGGCCGGAAGCTCGACACCGGTCGCTCCGAAGGCTTTAAAAAAACTCAAAATCTTCGTGTCCGGCCGCATAGGCGAGCAGCCCTCCGTGCAAGTGTTGGAGTCGCGTGAATCCGGCATCGCGCAGGCGCTGCAGCGCCCAGAGCGATTTCGCTCCAACGCGGCAAGCGACGATATAGCGCGTTGCGCTGTCGAGCTCCGACATGCGAGCTTCGAGCTGCGATGCCGGAATGCAAACGGCGCCGGCGATCGAGCCGAGCACGGCTTCGTGCGGCTCGCGCACGTCTAAAAGCACCGCGTCGCTCAATGCTCGATCGAGCCGGTCGGAGTCAACCTCGACCACGGAAGCATCGCAAACGTCGTCGTCGTACGCCTGGCCGTCAACGCTCTTAATCGTCGCCGTTTCACCGCAAAGCGCGCAACGCGAATCGCGCTCGAAGCGCACTTCCCGCACGCGCGCGCCGAGGCTGTCGATCAGCAGCAGCCGACCCGCGAGCGATTCGCCAACGCCGAGCAGGAGTTTGATCGCCTCGCTCGCCTGGAACGCGCCAACGATCCCAGCGAGCGCACCAAGTACTCCTCCCTCGGCGCACGACGGGCGGCTTTCGGCCGGCGGCGGCTCGGGATAGAGACACCGGTGACAGGGTCCCGCATCCTGACAAAAGACGCTGACTTGACCGTCGAAACGAAAGATCGAACCGTAAACGTCAGGACGCCGTTCGAAAAAGCACGCGTCGTTGATAAGGTAGCGGGTTCCAAAATTGTCCGTGCAATCGAGGACAACGTCGTAGAGACGCACCAGTGCACGCGCATTGCTTGCGTCGAAGCGCACTGGGATGGCGTCGATGGCAACCAGCGGATTGCCGGCGCGCATCCGCTCCGCCGCGGCGGCGGTTTTCTTGCGCCCGACGTCGGCCTCACTGAAGATCGTCTGACGCTGCAGGTTCGTTTCGTCAACGGAGTCGTCATCAACCACGCCGATACGGCCAACCCCGGCGGCCGCAAGGTACTGCAGCGCCGGCGAGCCAAGGCCGCCCGCGCCGACCACAAGCACGCGCGACGCTGCCAGCCGTTCTTGTCCGCCAAGGCCGACTTCCGGTATCAAGAGATGCCGGCTATAGCGGCGGAGCGCTCGCGCGTTCACGCCGATCGCTGCCCGGAAGGATGACGCTGATTCAACCACTCCAAAACCGTCGCGCGTGCCCGCTCAGCGGCGTAGGTGTGATCGCTGTCGATCGTCGCGAACGTTTTCGACTCGGGTGCGTGTTCGTAGAGTTCGCGAACGCTTTGCGGACTCACCATGCCGTCGCGCTGCGCGGCGACGTAAAGTGCTTGGCGGCCGGCGAGCCGCCCCAGCAGTTGGACGTATCGCTGATCGACGCCGGCGACGAGCTCCGGCAAGGTTACGCCGACGACGTACGACGAGCGAAAGTCGGTCGCGCCGATTTTGCGAAGCGCTGCCAACGACGTCGGGCGCCCGTATCCGGTCGCGATGGCGACCGTACCGAGAATCTTCTCATCGAGCGCCGCGGTAAAGATCGCGGTCATCCCGCCCATGCTGTGACCGAGCGTATAACTCGACGAGTCCCCACGCTCGCGCGCAAACTCAACGACGGCGGTCATTGCGTCGAGACAGTCGTCGACGCCGCGCAGCTCGCCGCCGCTCGCACCGAGTTTGTGTCCTGGAAAGTCAAGGTTATAGACGCCGAAACCGTGGGTCGCAAGAAACGAGCAGAGAAAGTCCAGATTCTGCTTGCTCGACGAATAGCCGTGTCCGGCGATCAACGAGATTCCGCGCGGCCGGCGCGGCTCGTACCAGAGTACCGCGACCGGATTGCGCTGCGCCGAGATGCGAAAGAGCTCCACCCTATTCAAAAGGCGATCGTTTCTCTCCACGCGTCGCCGCCGTCGGCATATCGCTCCTTCTTCCAGATCGGCGCGCGGCGTTTGAGCTCGTCGATCGCGTACTCGGACGCGTCGAACGCCTCGGCACGATGGGCCGCCGCCGCGAGCACCGCGACCGCAATCTCGCCGACTCCGACCTCGCCCACGCGATGAACGATCGCAACCTGAACGTCTCCGAAACGTTCGCGTGCTTCGCGTGCGATCGCCGCGAACTCCTCGAGCGCCATCACCTCATGCGCTTCGTACCAGAGGGCGCTGACCGCGCGTCCGTCATCGGCATCGCCCCGGACGACACCGAGGAATGTGACGACGCCGCCATCGCCGGTACGCACGATCTGCTCGAGGTCCTGTGGGTCGATCGGTTCGTGAACGATGCGATGCAACGGCCGAACCCTTGCTTCTCCCATAGACCTTCCTTCGACGGGGACCGGCGCGATTCGTACCGAATTCGTCACCCGGAAATTTTTGGATGTCACGAGCGCTGACCGTATTCGTCCTTTTAGTCGCGACCACCGTGTGGGCGCCGGCTGCGTCGCAATGCACCCAGCAAACGCTCTCGGTCGAGGGTTCGTCGGTCACGATCGGCTATTGCGTGAGCGGCTCCCCGAGCGTCAAGGGATCGGAAGAGATTGTGCCGGTTACGGCGACGTACTCCGCGCCGAGCGGCTCGATGCGGCGCGCGATCGAGCTGCACTTTATCGCCGGGGAGCGCGTCTCGCGCGTGATTCAGAGCCTCGACCTTACCCCGTTGGGCCTGAGCGGAACCCTTCATTTGACGATAACCTATTCGCGCGGCCTGGTCGACGTCGAGGGGGCGCTCCTGACGCCCGGAGCGATCACGATCAAGTGACGTCGGCGCCCGGTTGCTCTCCTAGTGCAACCGAATTCGCTCGCGACGGGCTCTAGGAGGTCGTATGCGGCGACGGTACATCGCCTTCAACCGTTCGAAGATCCCCGACGGCTGTCGATAGAGGAGCATTCTTTTCCCTATGCCTTGTACGGCGACGATCCCGAATCTCACGGCTCGCGAGCAAGCGCACCACCTGTACGAAGCGATACCCCCCGGTCTCTTCCGGGTCACCGATGAAAACGAGCGTATCGCCTGGCGCGTCAGCCCCGAGCCGTTCGCATTGTCTCCAGAACAAGTCGCTGCGATCGAACGGCTCGGAACGGATCTGCTGCGTTTCTATCGAGCCCTCAACAATCTCTATAATCGCAGCGCGCGCGGAACCGCACCAGCCTTCATCGCCGAGTATCTCGATCGCGGTAAGCCCGAACAGATCGTCAAACTCGCGCGGCAGAACCGGTTCAAGCAAGAGGTGCCGGGCGTGATTCGGCCCGATCTCATTCTAACGGCGGATGGCTTCGTCGCGACCGAACTCGACAGCATCCCGGGCGGCATGGGTTTTTTGGGGGCGATGACCGAGGCCTATTGTCAGCTCGGCATCGAGAGCCTCGGCGGCGACGATGGGATTCCCATTGGCTTCGCCGCGATGCTTCGTCATACGACGCGCGTTGAGTATCCGGTCGTCGCGATCGTCGTTTCCGACGAATCGGCGGATTACCGTGCCGAGATGTCGTGGCTCGCGGAAGCGCTGCGACGGTTGCGTCTGGCCGATGCGTGGCTGCGCCGCCCCGAGGAGATTACTTTTACCGAAGAGGGGCTCTTCATTCGTCACGAGGACGGCCGCGAGGCGCGCTTGGACGCGCTCTATCGCAACTTCGAGCTCTTCGACCTCTTCAACGTTCCAAAGCAGGAGCTCATGCTCTACGCGGCCCGGCACAATCGCGCGAAGATCACCCCGCCGCCGAAAGCACCGCTGGAAGAGAAGCTGGCCTTCGCGCTGCTTCACCACCATGCGCTGGCATCGCTTTGGCGTGCCGAACTGGGCGACGCAACCTTCGAACGGTTGCAGCAGCTCTTCCCGCGAACGTGGGTAATCGATCCGCGCCCGTTGCCGCCGGAGGGTGTGATCGCGGGACTGCAAGCCGGCGGCGAGCCGGTCTCGGATTTTCGTCAACTGATCGCGCTGCCGAAGAGCGAACGCACCTACGTGGTCAAACCATCAGGCTTTTCGGAGTTGGCGTGGGGCTCGCGCGGCGTAAAGGTCGGTGACGATCTTACGCGCGACGAGTGGGCGGCAGCGATCGATACGGCGCTCGATTCGTTCGACCGTACGCCCTGGATTCTGCAGCGTTTTCACAAAGGCAAGCTCGTACGTCAGCGTTACTTCGATCGCGAACGCGACGAGGTACGCGAGTACGAGGGCCGCGTGCGCCTTTGCCCCTACTACTTCGTCAACGGCGAAGATAGCGTGCAGCTTGGCGGCGTACTTGCGACGGTCGCTCCAGCCGACAAGAAGCTGATCCATGGCATGACCGATGCCGTGCTGACCTCGTCAATCCGCGCTTAACTTTGTGATCGTTCTCTGCCGGCATGCCGCGACCGAGCATAACCTCGCGATGCGGTTCATTTCAACAACGGATCTGCCGCTCGGAACGCAGGGCCGTTTGCAAAGCGACCGCTTACGCGAGGCAC
>DATHOO010000044.1:0-2362 GCA_035484815.1 Candidatus Acidiferrales bacterium | reverse complement strand
CGCGGCTCACGTCTACGCCGCCGGTGACGTCATCGGCCGTGCGATGCTCGTTCCGCAAGCAGTCCGCGACGGTTTCGTCGCGGGAAATAATGCTGCATCGGCCGATGCGATCCGCGTTCCGCCGGACGTCGAGCCGATAGGCAGCTTTACCGACCCCGAATACGCAAAGGTCGGTTTGACCGAAGACGAGGCGCGAGAGCAGCACGACGTAGTGATCGCACAGGCGTCATATGCCGAAACGACGCGACCGATCATCGACGGTCGCATTCGCGGATTCTGCAAGCTCGTTCTCGATCGCAGCACGCACCAGCTTTTAGGCTGTCACATCGTTGGCGAGCGGGCGGTCGAGGTGGCACAAATGGCGGCGATTGCCATGACCGCGGGAATGACCGTCGATACGGTGGCGCGCCTTCCACTCTCGTTTCCGACCTATGCCAACGTCTTCGGGCGCGCGGCACTGCGTGCGGTCCGAAACTTGGCAGACTAAACCGCGATCCGGCCAAGCTATATTGACAAGCGTCGATTCAGTAACTTAATATCGACGCATGTCGATGCAACGTTGCTGCCCGCCCGCCCAAATCCCCCAAATGGATCTTGGGACCGAGGCTGAGCTCTTCAAGGCTCTGGGCGATCCCCATCGGCTCACGATCCTCGCCACGCTCGACCGCGCCAAGCATGAAGTCTGCGTCTGCGATTTCACCGAGGCGCTCCCGCTCAATCAGCCGGCCGTATCGCATCATTTGCGCATTCTGCGCGAGGTAGGTCTCATCGCCGGCGAGCGGCGCGGTACGTGGGTCTACTATCGCCTTGCTCCCGACGCGCGCGACCGAATTCGCAACGCGCTGACATCTGTTTTTCGACGGAAGGTCGCAGCATGAAGACCCATTTGAATTTCGCCACAGCAGATCTGGCAAAAAGCGTCGGTTTCTACACGACGTTGTTCGATGCGAAGCCGGTGAAGCTACTCGACGATTACGCGCTATTTATCACGGATGACCCGGGCCTCGAGCTTGCCTTGGATGTGAGGCGAGTCGTTGTGCCGGGAGATGCGCATTACGGTGTGTGCGTCGACGAGGTCGACGACGTCGAACGCGCCATTGCACGCCTGCACCGCGCCGATCTCATCTCGTCAATCGAACGCGACGTAACCTGTTGCTACGCTGGTCAAACCAAAGTCTGGGCGGTCGATCCCGACGGCCGCCGCTGGGAAATCTACACCGTCCACCACGAGAGCGTCGAGCGCAACGGGTCGCAGAGCAGTTGCTGCGCGGACAATGAGGGGCGACCGTGCTGCGTGGCATAAGATGTTGGTGACGAGCCTGCTCAGAAGGAGCGTAACCGAAGCATTGGGCTCGGCGTTTCTGCTCGCCGGTATCGTCGGTTCCGGTATCATGGCGCAGCGTTTGTCCAATGGAAACACGGGCCTCGCGCTCCTCGCCAACACGCTCGCGACCGCAGGCATCCTTATGTGCCTCATCGCAGCGTTAGCGCCGATCTCGGGGGCCTATTTCAATCCAGCGGTATCGATCGCCGATGCAATTCGCGGGAACCTACCCTGGAATCAAGTCCCCGCCTACATAGGAGCGCAGCTGATCGGGGCGGTCGCGGGCGTGGTCGCGGCAAACACGATGTTCGGCCTTCCGATGCTTTTCGCGTCACATCATGTTCGCAGCGGCCCGGCTCAATGGTTCGCGGAGTTCGTGGCAACCTTTGGCTTGGTCTTGGTTATCTGGGGCTGTACGCGCTCCCGCTCGGCGCTTCTTCCGCTTGCCGTTGCGGCGTATATCGCGAGTGCCTATTGGTTTACGTCGTCCACCTCGTTCGCCAACCCGGCGGTGACCGTTGCGCGTTGCCTTTCGGACACGTTCGCCGGCATCCGGCCCCAAGATGCGCCCGAGTTCATTCTAGCGCAGATAGCCGGCGCCGTAGGCGCCACCCTTCTCTTTGGATGGCTCGCCTCGCGCCAAGAGCAGACTCATGCCGTCGCCTAAACCGTCCGTGCTTTTTGTATGCGTCAAGAATGCAGCTCGAAGCCAAATGGCCGAAGCGTTTCTCAAGAGCATCTGCCAGGATCAGGTTGATGCGGAGAGCGCGGGACTCCAGCCGGGCGAACTCGATACGCTCGCGGTTGCGGCTATGCAAGAGGTCGGAGTCGATATATCGCACAATCTCACCAAAAGCGCGTTCGACCTGTTCACCGCTGGACGAAAATTCTCTTATGTGATCACCGTCTGTGATGAGTCGAGCGCGCAACGCTGCCCGATCTTTCCAGCGGTAACGCAACGCCTCCATTGGAGCTTCGCGGATCCGGCATCGTTTCAGGGATCTTGGAACGAACGCCTTGCCTTAACTCGGGTTGTAC
>DATHOO010000043.1:0-5129 GCA_035484815.1 Candidatus Acidiferrales bacterium | reverse complement strand
GGCGCGATCGTACACTGAAGCCGCACGTTTCAGCGCGCGGTCCACGGCGGCGTTGCAGTAGCGCGCAAAGTTGAATCCGATCGGAGGGTGCTGGTCGCACGAGAGGAACGCCGAAGGATCCGGGTCAAGGCCGTTCTGGAGGTTCAACAGCGCAGTCTGAAACCGTCCTTGGTAGAGCGGCCCGTCGAGCGACCACAGTACCCTCCGCTCGTACTGCCTTATCATGAGGTCGATGCCGACGGCGCGAGCTTCCTCGACCATCAGCGGTGCAGCCTCATCGAAAACAGAAACTTGCGCGCTAAAAACGAGCTGCATCTCTAGCCGGCGTCGGTTTTTCACGCGTATCCCGTCGGCCCCTGGTATCCAGCCGTCATTGCTAAGCAGCATTCGCGCTCGGGCTGGATTATGCGCAATCGAGCCCGCATTGGGATCGAATGCCCAGGTGAACATCCCACGCATGCCCGTGTCCGGATCGTACAGCCCGAACGCGGTCTTTGCCACCAGCGTGTGACGATCGATTGCCGACGCGAACGCCCGGCGAACCGCAGTGTCTTTTAGGATGGGATCTCTTAGGTTGAAGACAATCGTCCCAAAAGACGGAAGCAAGGTCACAACGACACGATGATCTGGAATCAACCGCAAGGCCGCTATTTTCGAAGGGTTCGCAAAGAACGTCGCGTCGACCTCATTGCTCATCAGCTCATTGGCGATGGTTGACTGGCTGTCGACGAAGCGGATGCTCAGGTGCCGAATCGCCGGTTTCGTCCTGTAATAACGGTCGTTGGCGCTGAGGTCGAGACGATCGCCGCGCATCCACTTCGTGAAGCGGTAGGGACCCGATCCAATCGGCGCACCGTTGAACGCGACGTGATTCAAATTTGGGTACGCGGCGAGAAGGTGGGCCGGCAGAATGGCACCGCCCTCTCCCCCAAAGAAGCTGGTCACGAAGGCCGCCTGCGGCCGGGCGAGCTCCGCGACGACCGTGTACGAGTCGGGCGCCCACACTCTCGCAATGCCGGTGTCGAAGCTTTGAGACGGAGTAGCATTCGACGGGTTCGTATTCGCCCGATAGGAAAAGATGACGTCACGAGCCGTCAAGGGATAGCCGTCCTGCCACGTGACGTCACGGCGCAAGTGAAAAACGATGCGTTTACCGTCGCGAGAAATCCCGCCGTTCGCTATCGTCGGCACCACCGCCGCAACATCAGCAACGATCGCGCCACGGCGATCGTACGTCGTCAGACTAGAATAGCCGAGCGCACCGACGTCTACAGCATCGCGCCCTTGCAGGTAGAGCGGATTGAGCGACGGGGGTTCCACCGTGGTCGCGATGACCAGCAAATCTGAACGCTCCGGCGCGGAGGCTCGATGCTCGCACCCAGCCGCAGCGCAGACGAAAAGACCGGCTAAAACCAGCCGGAACATCACTTACAAAGCCATCGCTGTCTGCACAGCTTCGTCTTCGGTCATTATCGAGCCATCGGCCACGAGATTCGCAAAGGCTTCTGCGCCCAACCCTTCGCGCAGCGCTGCGAAGAGCTGGTCGCGGCGGAAGAATGGGGCTGACCCCAATGTTCGCATGCGGGCATCGACGAAGCCCACTATCCGTGCAACTCCAACATTTATGTCCGATAGGCAGCTCGTTTCGCGCATGACCGCGATGGCAACGAGGCGGACGAGTGACTCTGCGGTGAGAGCGTCCAAGTGTCCCTCGCGCGCCGCCGCGAGGGCCTCGTCAGCGTACTCACGCGCGCGCTCATATCGGCCGAGTGCCATCAGATATTCCGCCATAGAGAGTCGTGCATTTGTGGCCTCGCGTCTCGAAGTTACAAAACGCCCTTTTGCAAATACATCGGTTAACTGGCGCAAGGCCGACTCAGTGTCGCCTTCCTCGAAGGCGAGGCTCGCAAAATTCATTGCAAGCAGTTCGCTGTTACGTTGGTCATCCGCAGCCTTAAGGAGCTGCAAAGCCTCCGTCAGGTAGGTGCGCGATGCCATGACGTCGTGTTCCATAAGGCAAACGCCAAGGTTACGCAAGACGCGCCACGTGTCCCAGCGATAGCCGAGTTTGCGAGCGGTGCTCAACGCTTCTTCGAGGATCGAGCGCGCCTCATCGATCTGTCCAAAAACGGAGAGCGCACCGCCGACGAGGATTTGCGCTCGCACGAGGCGCAGCGCATCATCGACCTCGCGGTAGTACTCGACGGCTTCCTGTGCGCTCGCAAGCTGTAAAGCGTGCTGCTCCAGGTGGGTTGCCAGTTCTGCTTCTGCGAGCCGGAGCTTCGCGGTCACGTCCCGAGGCGTTTGCGCATCGACAAGCTCGAGCGCGGCTGGTATCCAGCGCCTCGCGTCGCTGGTGACCGGATCTAAGCTGCCCCACAAGCTAACGACTTCAGCAACAAGTCGCTGTCCGCCCGGCACGTCGTTGCGCTCGATTAAGGCCCAGCGTACCGCTGCACGCCAGTTTCCGATCTCGTTGTAAGGATGTCCGTAATGTACCGTATAATGCTGGTCGTGAGCGACGAAGCGCGCGGCAATCTCCAGATACGCCAGGACGTGCCGCTGCGCAACGGTGTCGCCCTCTCTGCGCGCGTTCAGCTTTTCGCGAGCATACTCGCGGAACGGCTCGAGCAATCGATAGCGTGGTTCGTTTCCTTCGAGGTCCGCCACGACCAGCGACTTGCTAACGAGCGAGGAGATCAGCGGTAATACCTCGTCCGCTGCAATGCCTTCTCCCTGGCAAACGGCGGTCGCCGCGTCAATCGTACAGCCCCCGGCGAATGCCGAAAGGCGCTCGAAGAGCCGCTGCTCCGGAGCAGCAAGGAGCTCGTAACTCCAGTCGATCGTGGCGCGCATCCTCTGCTGGCGTGGCGGCACGGTGCGCTCGCAACCGGCCACACCGAAGCGGTCCTCAAATTCTTTCGTCAGCGCACTAAGCGGTAAGATGGACACTCGTGCCGCGGCAAGCTCAATCGCGAGTGGAATGCCGCTCAACTGGCCGCAGATCTCGCTGACTGCCGGCCTGTTTGCGGTGTTCAGCGCGAAGTGCGCGTCGGCGGCTTGCGCGCGATCGGCAAAAAGCGTGACGGCATCACTTTCATTAAGCGAGGGCAGACGGTAGGCGCGCTCGCCTGCCGCTCGCAGTGGTTCGCGGCTCGTGGCCAGGATTCGCAAGCTCGGGCAGCCGCGTAACAGGAACTCGGCGACGCCTGCAGCTGCGCCAATCACATGCTCGCAGTTGTCGAGAACCAGTAGCATCGTCTTATTTTTCAGGAACGCGACCAGCGTCTCGAGCAACGCATGGTTCGGGACCTCTTGCAAGCCAAGTGCCGTCGCGATGGATGTCGTAACCAGCGAAGGATCGCCGATCGGCGCAAGGTCGACGAAACAGGCGGCACACTCTGCCGCGTCGCCGAAGGCGGTTGCGGCTCGGAGCGCCGTCTGTGTCTTGCCGATGCCCCCGGCTCCAGCGAGCGTGACGACCCGATGTTTGCTCAGGAGCGCCGCGATCTCGTCAAGCTCGATCTCCCGTCCAATGAAGCTCGTCGGCGCAATCGGTAGGTTTGAGGTTCGCGCGTCCGGCCAGGGCCCGACGGTGACCGAAGCCCTGCTTCGGCCGCCCAGCAATAGTGAACGCGCCGCAGCCATTTCGAATTCCCGGCATTTCCCGTCGCTCAGCGTAAGCGCAGCGGCTAAAAGCGCGAGCGTTCCGCGCTGCGGCGTGCGGCGATATCCACGTTCGAGCGCGCTAATTCCATGAGCGCTCATCCCGGCTCGTTCAGCGAGGGCCTCCTGCGAGAGTCCGGCGTCGAGTCGGTGGCTGCGCAGGAGCGTGCCAAAATCCTGCGGCCCGGAAGCTCGGACCTCGTTTTCCACGACCCTGGCGAAGTTCGGCCCGAGTTTGGCGGCCACCCGCACAGGCCGAACGCCGGCAAGTTGTGCAGATGGTCGTGCCTTGTTGTGGTCTCGGTGCGCTGGTATTTTTGCGTTGCGACGGGGCGACAGCCTTGCCGCGCTTGCGGAGGAGTTATAATGCACGGAACCCTCAAACTGTTCGCGCCGTTCGCCGCCGCACTCGCAATGGCGGGCTGCAATGCTAACGGCTCGAGCATGCCGACGACGTTCGGCCAATCGACCTCGGGCGCGCGCGCGATCCCGCAGTGGAAGGCGGAGAACCTCGCACGTCGGGCCTGCCCTGAAACTCCCCCCGGCGACGTACAGTGCGACCTTTTGATTTTAAACAAGAGCCCCCAAGGCAAAGTCTATGGCTGGGGCGCCCCAGATATCGAAGCGGCCTACAACCTCCCTTCCTCGAGCGAAGGCTCGGGGCAGATCGTCGCGATCGTCGATGCCTACGACAACCCCAACGTCGCCTCAGACCTCGCAGTTTACCGCGAGCATTACGGTCTGCCAAAGGCAAAATTCTATAAGTACAACCAGGACGGGCAACAGAGTCATTATCCCAAAGGCAACGTGAGCTGGGGCGCTGAGATCGACCTCGACGTTGACATGGTTTCGGCCAGCTGTCCGAACTGCACGATCGATCTGATCGAGGCGGACGACTACAACGGACGCTCGATCGCGACAGCCGAAAGGGAGGCCGCGAAACTCGGCGCACACGTCGTTAGCAACAGCTTTGGATGTGTGCGCTGCTTAGGGCCCAGGAACGTCCTCAAAAAAGCATTCGAAATGCCCGGCGTAACGCATGTCGTCTCGGCCGGGGACCGTGGCTACCTCACCGATGTACCGATGGAATTCGAAGGCGTCGTTTCAGTTGGGGGCACCGTGCTCTCAAAAAGCGGTTCGACGTATAGCGAAGTCGTCTGGCCCGACACCGGCGGCGGCTGTGCGACGCACTTCGCCAAGCCCTCGTGGCAGCACGATCCCAGCTGCCTGGGACGGACGACCAACGATGTGGCGGCGGTCGCTTGGAATGTCGCGTACTATGACAGCTATGGCGGCGGTGGATGGCGTATCTCCGGCGGCACGAGTGATGCCGCGCCGATTATCGCGGGCGTATTCGGACTTGCCGGGAACGCCGGCAAACAAGAAGGCGGCAAAATCTTCTGGACATTGACGGAAAAGCAGCGCCACGAGGATCTCCACGCCATCACTAGCGGCACGAACAA